>NZ_DF978442.1:17553-71895 GCF_002897135.1 Nostoc cycadae WK-1
TACTATTTCCAGGTGCAAGATGTGAGCTACTCTATATCTCCGAAAAACTTGGCAACTAGGGTCACTCAATAAGGGCATTTTCAAGCCTAAATCTTGTACAACTATTTGACTTTGCCTTTCGTCGGTACTAGTAATCATCAAAACTTCTATACCGCGTTTTGTAAATTCCTCATAATTTTCATTCAAAGCTTTAATATGCGGATAGCAAAACGGGCAGTATTGCTTGTCAGTAAAAATTCTTGTAAAGGCAAGTAATACTGGTTGCTTGCCTCGATAATCTGACAATTTAACTACAGTACTATTAGTGATATCGGGTAATTGGAAATCGGGTGTGCCTATTTCTTGGCGAAAGTAACTAGTTGCGGGTATTGGCAAAAAGTTACGGAAAAATCGCTCATTAAATAAGCCTGTGAAATCAGTTGAAGTTAGCATATTGTTATCCTTGAATTAAATATTAAAAATTTTACCTCCTGCCTCCTGCCTTCTGCCTCCTGCCATAAAACAAAACCACAGATTAACACTCAAATTAACACTGATTTTAATCTGTGTTGATCTGTGGTTCATCTGTGGTGCGGATGAATTTTGCCTTTAATGCCAAAAAATATTATTGGAATTAAAAGCGAGAAAATTCTAGACGGAAGCGAAGTAAACTTTAGACTTCACAGGATCAGGATTCATTGTCTGATCACCTGGTTGCCAACCTGCGGGGCAAACTTCGTCTGGATGTGATTGAACGTGCTGAATCGCTTGTAATGTCCGCAGGGTTTCATCAACGCTACGACCAAAAGCTAGGTTGTTAATGGTAGCGTGTTGGATGATACCATCTTTGTCAATCAAGAACAGACCACGCAAGGCAACGCCGGCTGCTGGGTCAAGAACGTTGTAATCTGCGCTAATTTCTTTCTTGATGTCGGAAACTAGGGGATAATTGAGGTCGCCTACGCCACCAGATTTGCGATCGGTTTGAATCCAAGCGAGGTGCGAGAACTCACTATCAACGGAAACACCGAGAACTTCAGTGTTAAGTTTTTTGAATTCTTCGTAGCGATCGCTAAATGCTGTGATCTCAGTAGGACAAACAAAGGTAAAGTCTAGGGGGTAGAAAAATAAGACAACATACTTACCGCGATAGTCGGAAAGTTTAACTGTCTTGAATTCCTGATCTACTACAGCGGTTGCTGTAAAATCGGGAGCTTGTTGACCAACGCGGAGGCTTCCTTCTGTTCCGTAAGTGAGGGACATTAACCTAATTCTCCTTCAACTTATATCAGTTTTAGTAGCGTTAGAATTCGGGTCAGATAAAACTTACCCATCCACGCTGTCTCACCCTTTCGGGTACTTGTCGAGAACCCCTTCGAGGAACACAGTCCCCCAATTGGGCTGACTCACAGTTCAATTACGATCTGTTACGACTATATCATAGTCATAACGATTCTGAGTAGCAAATGGCCAATTTAGATCCAAGAGAATGGTTACTCACCAATGGCTTAGGCAGTTTTGCCAGTGGTACAGTTTCTGATGTCCGTACACGCACTTATCACGGTTGGTTGTTTGCGGCGACAAGTCCACCGTCTGGGCGTACTCTGCTGTTATCGCATTTAGAAGCAAGCTTAGAAGTATCAAAAGGAGTTGTGGCGTTAGGTACAAATATCTGGGGTAGTGGTGAAATTAAGCCTACAGGTTATGAACTTCTGCGATCTTTCGACATAAACCCAGTTCCCAAATGGATATGGGGTGAAGACAACTGGCAGTTAAGTAGGCAACTGCTAATGCCTTATGGGTGGGAAGGGAGTAAAGAAAATAGAGTCACGCCGTTGCATCTGAGTCATCGGATTTTAATTCACTATCGTTATGATGGTGTAGAGACAGCTATTCTTAAACTGCGGCTACTGATTTGCGATCGCGACTTTCATCATCAGCAAAAGGCCGCAGGCTTACAATTTTCCCAATTACTAGGACAACAACAAGTTTGCTTGCAAGCGATCGCCTCTGGAAACTTTGGTAAACCTTGGTATTTACGTTGGACACAGGGCAAATATCAAGCAGACGCATTTTGGTATTGGAATTACATCCTCCCCGAAGAGACACGTCGGGGATTAAGTGATTATGAAGACCTTTATAGCCCTGGCTATTTAACAGTCACTCTCCAGCCAGGAGATGCTGTAACTTTAGAAGCACGGTTAGGTTTTCCTGATCCACAACAAAGCCTGTTAGTACCAGAAAGCTTTACAGAAGCAGTCGAAGCAGAGCAAGAAAGGCTCTGCCAGATTTTTGGATGCAGTAAAACCGCAAATAGAGACTGGAGGTTATTAAGGAGCAAGAAAGCAGGAGAGCAGAAAGAAAAGGAAAATCTTATCCTCCCTGTATCTTCCCAATCTCTCATTTGGCAGCACCTACTCAAAGCCAGCGATCAGTTTATTGTTTATCGGGCTGACATTGCTGGCCCGACACTCATTGCTGGTTATCACTGGTTTAATGACAGAGGACGTGATGCTTTAATTGCCTTACCAGGTCTAGCATTAGTAACGCAGCGCTACGAATTAGCCAAAGGGCTATTACAAACTTTTGGGCGTTACTGTCGCCACGGTTTAATTCCGAATAATTTTCCTGATGTTGACAGTGAGCCATATTACAACAGTATTGATGCAGCCCTATGGTGGATTGAAACATTAGGACTTTACTTAGAAGCCACTCAAGACTGGGAGTTTTTAACAGAGCAATTTCCTGTAGTGCAGCAAATCCACAAAGCCTTTGTAGGTGGCACACGTTATAACATCCAGGTTGATGCTACTGATGGGTTAGTAGGCTGGTATGCTCGCGGTGTCGCCTTAACTTGGATGGATGCAGTAGTTAACGGTCAGCCTGTAACACCCCGTCATGGTAAGCCAGTAGAAATTAATGCCTTGTGGTATTCTGCTTTGTGTTGGATGAGTCAATGGGCAAAACGCTTAAGTCAAATGCCAGTAGATGATGCAGCCCGTCTAGCAAAACAGGCGCAGCGTTATGAGCAGCAAGCACAACAGGTAAAAGTTTCTCTGCAAAAATTCTGGAACCCCATGTTGGGTTATTTGTACGACACCATTGAGCCAGACGATCGCCGCAATTCCCAAATTCGTCCGAATGCGATTCTCGCATTATCTCTCTACCATTGTGGATTTTCTCAACAGCAAGGTCATCAGGTACTTGACTTAGCCACCTATCGCTTGCTGACTCCCTATGGACTTCGCAGTCTTGATCTCA
The DNA here is from genome assembly GCF_002897135.1 of Nostoc cycadae WK-1. NCBI lineage: Bacteria > Bacillati > Cyanobacteriota > Cyanophyceae > Nostocales > Nostocaceae > Nostoc > Nostoc cycadae. The sequence continues at coordinate 20,794 of NZ_DF978442.1, forward strand.
TTGATCCCGAATACGTTGGTAAATATATAGGTATGCCCCACGACCGCGATCGCGCCTATCACCAAGGTACAGTTTGGAGTTGGTTAATTGGGCCATTTACTCGCGCTTGGCAGCGTTTTTACCCCAAAGAACCACTACCTTTTAGTTGGCAACCTCTCCTAGACCATTTTCTCGCAAATGCTTGTCTTGGCTCCATTTCCGAAATTTTTGATGGCGACCCACCACACACACCCAGAGGTGCGATCGCCCAAGCTTGGTCAGTGGCTGAGGTGATGCGTCATATCCATGAATTTTGATTACACCCCACATCATCTGTGCATTAGTCCTACCATTAAGATACAAAGCATCTGCTTATTGAATACTAACCACCGCTACCCATGCCTTTATCGCGCATAGTAACGCTAATTGTTGGTCTCATCGTCATTTTGGCCATGAGCCTGTGGCTGATAGATTCCCTATCGCGCCTTTATTGGCAATTGTCTTATTCGCCGTTGCTGGGCAATTTGCTGCTGTTGCTGTTGGTTGTTTTAATTGGCGGCTTAGTTGCGGCTTTTGTTTATTACGTATTGGTGCTTCAGACAGGAGAAAAACGTTCCCGCCAAGGACGCAGGCGCGTTACACAAGCCCAAATCCCCGCCGCTAAATCTGATGCAGCTTCTTCCACCATCCAAGCTGTGCGCCAACAAGTATCGCAAATTCAAGACGAAGTCACACGACAAGCTTTATTAAGTCGATCACGGGAAATTGAAGCTAATTTAGCACGGGGTGAAATTCAAGTCGTGGTATTCGGCACAGGGAGTGCAGGTAAAACTTCTCTTGTCAATGCCATTATGGGGCGGATGGTGGGGCAAGTAAATGCGCCAATGGGAACAACGACAGTAGGCGAGACTTATTGTCTGCGGTTGAAGGGATTGGAGCGCAAAATTTTAATTACCGACACACCCGGAATTTTAGAAGCAGGAGTCGCTGGAACTGAACGGGAACAGTTAGCGAGAGAATTAGCCACAGCCGCAGATTTGTTGTTATTTGTAGTAGATAATGACCTGCGACGTTCAGAATATGAACCATTGCGGGGTTTGGCAGAAATTGGCAAGCGATCGCTGTTAATTCTCAATAAAACTGACCTCTATACCGATGAAAATAAAGAAGTCATTTTAGCTCGGTTGCGAGAACGAGTCCGGGGCTTTATTGCAACTAACGATGTTGTAGCGATTTCCGCTAATCCTCAATCGGCTCAACTAGAAACTGGTGAACTCTACGAACCAGAACCAGATATTGTCCCCTTGTTACGGCGGATGGCGGCTGTGTTGCGGGCGGAGGGTGAAGATTTAATCGCAGATAACATTTTGCTGCAATCTTTACGCTTAGGAGAAGAAGCACGTAAACTCATTGATGCCCAGCGCCGCCGTCAAGCCGATAAAATTGTTGAGCGATTTCAGTGGATTGGCGCTGGTGTCGTCTCCGTGACACCCTTACCAGTAGTAGATTTATTGGCGACCGCCGCTGTGAACGCCCAAATGGTTGTGGAAATTGGCAGAGTCTACGGCTGTGAATTGAATATGGAACGGGGAAGAGAGTTAGCTTTATCTTTAGCAAAAACCATTGCCAGTTTAGGGATAGTCAAGGGCGCGATTCAATTAGTATCTACAGCTTTGCAACTGAATGTCGCCACATTCATTATTGGTAGAGCCATTCAAGGGGTGACAGCTGCGTATTTAACCAGAATTGCGGGGAAAAGTTTTATTGAGTATTTTCGCCATGATCAAGATTGGGGCGACGGCGGAATGACCGAGGTAGTACAGCGCCAGTTTCAAATGAACCGCCGAGACGAGTTTATTAAAGCTTTTATTCAAGAAGCGATCGCGAAAGTTGTCAAACCATTACAAGACAGAGTAGAAGCCGTTGAACAAGATGAAGAAGTTCCGTAGTGCTGAGATGTAAATTGGGTTTCCTTCCTCAACCAAACTGCTTTTTTGCTGTATCAAAGCGATCGCCACTAAAAAAATTGCCCTGATTGTAAACTTTCCGCCAAGAGAATTATATGTAGTGACTGTGACATATTCTGATGTCAGTACTGATAAATCCTTACAGAATCAAATACTGACGTAATTTTCACTTAGATACTACTGAAACTTGAATTTAATCTTTTCGTAAAATAACCCCATTTTTATTGCCGTTTTTTTTGTCTACTGACAGTATAGAGATGTGCAGAGGCAACAATGACAATCGAGCTTATTAAACTAGGGAGTTAATTAGAGATGTAAAATGCAGCAAAGTGAATACCGTACTATTGAGCAAATTAATAAAGTGCGTAGCCACAAAAATATTGCTGACATCGAAAAAAAGTTGCTCGAATTCATCATTTGATTTCCGTAAATTTGTGTAAGTACAGCTTTTATAAAGTTGGTATTATGCCAACTAAGCATTATGCAGATATATAGAAGTCACTTAGAAAAAAACTACTGAAGTTACTCAGCTTGCTGATGTAAAAGCTTTTCACTAATGCAATTAAGTGATGTTTAACTTCTTGATAGCTAGAGATTTTTTCTCTGGTGCAGAAATCACTTTGCAAAAATTTTGTCAGCACTCCCCCAATTTATGAAACCTACTTTTGGAGAAACTCAACTCATGCTTACAACATCCTACAAAAAACTATCTCAAGCTACTGCCGGTATTGCCCTTGGTGCTGCTATGTTAGCTGCTGTGGCTAATGCTCCCGCCCAAGCTGCAACTTTAACCACATATAATTTTTCTGGTCAATTTGAATCCCTAGCGCTTCCCGGTTCTAGCGGTGTATCTGTAGCTTTGCAAAATGGTTCTTTTGATGGAAGTTACACAGTAGATGTAGATCAACTACCAACTGCAACACAAGTTAATTTAAGCAGTTGGCTGGTAAATGTACGAGATGCTTCTAACAATATTTTAAAAACCTTTTCTAGTGCGATCGTTGGTAACACTGGTATAGCAGTGAATAATGGTGTTCGCTTTACCAATTTTGTCGCCGCATCAACAGGTGCAGAAACAGCAAGTTTAGGAGTTGTATTTAATCCAGGATTTACAGGTTCACCCGGAAATGGCCCAACTGATGGACTGTTCAGTAGTGTAATATTCTCCAACACTATAGTTGCTGGACAAATCCCCATCAAATCAACACCTGTACCTGAGCCTGTTTCTACTGCTGGTATTGCTGTTGCTGGTGCTATGGGTTTATGGATGAAGCGTAAACAAAAAGCTCCTGTAGCATAGTTGCATTCCTGAAAGACGGGGATAATTCATAAACTGGATTAGCTTGATTGCAGAGTTCTTTTCTACGCAAATACGCACAAGGGTTCCTTCTCTCCTCGCAAGGAACCCTTTTCTTTAGGTTTGCGAATGTTGCTCGTAAAAACACGGCATTGATCGCTATTTTCTCGATACTATAGTCAATGACTCGCTAATTTAAATTTATATGTAGTGCAAATAGCAGAGTAACTTTATTTTTTTGATAAAAATACGTAAAAATTAACAAGCTAAGAAGACCGTAATTAAAGCTCAAGTGATTTATTTTTCAGGACATCCGGAAACAATCAGGTGATGTCCGAAAAGTTATATGAGGACTTACTAAGTAACCAGCTTATGAGCCACTACATGATCGGTAAAGTACTACAATCACGATACCAAATCGTTGAAAGTCTGGGTGCAGGAGTATTTGGACAGACATATACTGCTATAGACATAGATTACCCAGAAGACCCTAAATATGTCGTGAAGCAGTTGAAAGCCAGCAATTGCCAAACTAGCTATTTAGAAACATTAAGACTGCATTTTCTCACGGAAACAGAAACACTCAAACGTCTGGGTAGCCATCCGCAAATTCCCGAACTCATCGCTTGCTTTGAAGAACATGAGCGATTATATCTCGTACAAGAGTTTGTCGAAGGACATGATTTAACAGCAGAACTACCAATTCATCAACAGTGGGGATGTCTATGGACTGAAAGCGAAGTTGTGGAATTTTTAGAAGATGTCTTACAAATTTTAGAATTTGTACATTCTCAAGGTGTGATTCATTGTGATATCAAACCAGAAAATTTAATTAGACGCTGTACTGATGGCAAACTAGTTTTAATTGACTTTGGTTCTATCCAGTCTGTTAAGTTTTCTCTAGATACTGAATTACCAATTGATTGGATTCCCGTAACATCATTGGGTTACATTCCACCAGAGCAATTTATTGGCCAAACACGCCCTAATAGTGATATTTATGCCTTGGGTATGATTGCTATCCAGGCGCTCACAGGTTTAGAACCGCTACAGTTTAAAGTTGATCCGCAAACAAATGAAATTATCTGGCGTTTACCCAACACTCCAGTTGGTGATTATTTAGCTGCTATTCTCAGCCAAATGATCCGCTATGATTTTCTAGAACGTTTTCAGTCAGCGGGTGAAGTACTGCGTGTACTCAAACAAATGCGGCGAGAAACTCAGCCATCTCCAGTTTTAGCAACACGATATAGTGAGCCATCACCTCTGGTACGTACTAGTGATGATAATCAGCAAAATTCTCATTCTGACAAGCTATCGCCATTACTCACAGGGATGAAAATCGGACTGGCGGCTAATTCTTTGTTGATGGGATTTGGTGTTTATTCTTTACTAAATAATTCTCCTGCATATTCAGAAAGCGAAACTTTATATAAAGCCACAGAGAACTATCAAGCTGGGGATTTGCAAGGTGCGATCGCACTGGCTAAATCAATTCCATCCTACAGCAATGTTTACCCAGAAGTACAAGCCACTATCGAAACCTGGCAAAAAGAATGGCTTCAGGCTGCGGAACAATATTTATTAGCAGAACAAGCCTTGAATGAAGATAGATGGTCGGATGTCTTAAAAACAGCTTCTCAAGTCCCAGATATTTTATATTGGCAATCAAAAACAGACCAACTTGTTCAACAAGCACGAGTTAATATTGAAACACAAGCACAAAGTTTACTCACTAAAGCTTATGCAAAAGCTGAAGCTAGAGATTTTTCGACTGCTTTAGCATATCTGAGCCAAATTCCCCATGAAAGTTCGGCTGGCGCTATAGTGCAGAAAAAATTGGCTGAATATAATCAAAAACGGCAAGTTAGAGCCACTTACTTTTTACAAAATGCTTATAAAAAAGCAGCTTTTGGTGACTTTGATGGGGCGGTTAGGTTTCTGCATCAAATTCCTAAAGATACAAAAGTGTATGCTCAAGCTCAAACTAAACTGCAAGAGTATACTCAAAAGCAACGTTGGCAAACGCGCAGTCAAGATTTAGCTTTCGGTATAGTTGCTCCTAAAGAAAATACAAATAAACTGCTCAATTCGCATTTAGAAAATCAACTACCAGAAGTAAATATTCGCTAGTTAATAGTGCATATATAAGACTCTGGTTTGATTACTAAAAATACTTGTGTAGAGAGAGAAAAGGTAACAGGAAAGAAGATAGATAGAAATGTGTTGATTTTTTGCAAAAATCAAGTATGAGTCTTATATAAAAATTCTCAATTTTTTGATCAATTATTTTAATTAACCTTAGCTTTACAGAATCTTACTCTCAGTATAGATTTTTCTTTTTGATGTTTTTGTTACTATTATTGAAATTTTCTAAATAAACTACTATGGCTTTACACGCTGAATTACATAGGCATTTGGGCGGTTCAGTTGTACCGCGCGTTTTATGGCGATATTTTGAACGACATTCTGCGGAATTCATTTCTCGCTTTCCTCACTACGGAGAATTTGAAGAATTTTATACCAAGCCTCGCAATACCTTAGATGAATATTTAGAATTGCATACCTTAGTTGAAAGTGTGCAAACTGTAGAAACTTTGCCTTACTTTATTTATCGCTTGGTACGGGGTGCTTATATATTTGAAAATTTGGCTTATCTTGAACTGCGCTATACCCCATACCTACGGACACCAGAACATTTAAGTCAATCCCAAAGAATTGACAAGATGGCGGAAATTGTGGACGTAGTGGGCAAAGCCAGTCATATTCAAGAATGCCCAATTGTGACTAGCCAAATTTTGTGTATGCACACGCGCCTACCATTTGAGGTAAATAAGGCAATTATTGATTTGGCGGTGCAAAACAGACAGTATGTTTGTGGAATAGATGTTGCAGGGGGTGATAGCTACTACGCCGATCGCCTGCAAGAATGGATTAGTCTGTATGATTATGCGCGATCGCAAGGCATTAATACCACTGGACATCTTTACGAAACCACCGCTGGTTGTTACCCAGAACTGCTACCCTATCTGATGCGGATTGGTCACGGTATCCAAATTCCTTTGTTATATCCAGAATTACTTCCAGATATCGCCAGACGTGGGCAGTGTTTGGAAGTCTGCCCGACAACATACATCAAAACAGGCACTTTACAGGATATCCGTCAACTCAAATTAGTCTTTGACCGTTGTTTTGAGGCTGGGGTAGATATTGCCATTTGTACTGACAATGCTGGCTTACATAATGTCCGTTTACCATTTGAATACGAAAATCTCTTGACTTACGACATTATTAGCTTTGCTCAATTACAAGCTTGCCAAGACGCGGCTTTTCGCCATGCCTTTGCTTGGCCTTATAGTCACCGTCCAGCATCGCTGTTAAATGGTTTATTACAGCCAGAAACGCCAAAAGTGATGATGATGAAAGATTAGCCAGAGGGGGTTAGGGGTGAAAGTTTACTCCCTACTCCCCATTCTCCAGTTGATATTACACAGCAAGACCCTCCATCGCACCGCCGACTATTTTCCAAGCGATGAAACCACCTTTGATTTCAGCTATCTCAGTAAATCCAGCATCGCGTAATATTTGTGCGGCTGTGGCGGTTTGTTGTTCGTTTTCGCCATACACATAGATATGACGTTGTTTGTGTAGAGAAAATGTAGCGCGTTTTTCCAAGTCATCGACGGGGATTTGAATTGCCCCAGAGATATGCACGTAATTGTAACTGTGGCGATCGCGCACATCAATAATTGTAAAAGCTGGTTGACCCCATTCCAAACGAGACTTTAATTCGTGAGCATCGGTGGCTAAGTTACTACTCATGAGCATTTTCCGCTTTCAACCTCACAAGCAATCTATCAACAATCGTCTTTTAATTGAGGTTTCTTTATAATTAATCCAAAATTATCTCTGGACAGATAAAAATACTTATTCTATTCAAGAGTTGCTTGCTGTCCTAAACTGTAATTTATGGCATCTACTATTCAAGCTTTACCCACAGAAGTTGTATATCTGATTACGGCTGGCGAGGTGATTGACTCCTTGGCATCTGTAGTTAGAGAATTGGCAGAAAATTCTCTAGATGCAGGTGCAACCAGAATTGTGATTTACCTCTGGCCACAACACTGGCGCATCCGCGTTGCTGACAATGGTTGTGGGATGAACCTAGAAGACCTGCAACAAGCCGCCACAGCCCATAGTACTAGTAAGATTCGCTCTAGTGATGATTTATGGAAAATTAACAGCTTGGGATTTCGTGGTGAAGCTTTGCACAGCCTGACAACTTTGGCAGATTTAGAAATTCTGAGTCGTCCAGCCGATGGTAATTTGGGGTGGCGGGTTGCTTATGGTGATGATGGCAAGGCGTTAGAAGTAGAAGCAACAGCGATCGCACCTGGTACAGTAGTCACAGTCTCTAATCTTTTTGGTAATTGCTTATCTCGCCGTCAGGGTTTACCTAGTGCGACACAGCAAATGAAAGCTGTACAAGCAACAATTCATCAAATTGCTCTTTGTCATCCGCAAGTAACATGGCAACTTTGGCAAAATGACCGAGTATGGTTCACCATTTCTCCCGCAGCCACCACCGGAAAACTACTGCCGCAGATTTTACCGCAAGTCCGCCAAGGTGATTTACAAGAACTAAAACTTCAACTCCCCCATCCCCCCAACTCAGCACTCAGCACTCAGCACTCAGCACTTAATTTAGTAGTAGGATTACCAGACCGTTGTCATCGCCATCGACCAGATTGGGTAAGAATAGCGATTAATGGCAGAATGGTGAAATCACCAGAAATTGAACAAACGATTTTCTCAGCGTTTCATCGGACTTTACCACGCGATCGCTATCCCATTTGTTTATTACATCTAGAAATTTCTCCTGACCAAATTAACTGGAATCGCAATCCTGCAAAAACCGAAATATATCTCAATGAACTCAACTATTGGCAAGAACAAATAACTCAAGCTATTGATCAAGCACTCCGCATTGATGCTGCTAATTTTCCTGAAGCTGTCCACACCACCAGAGTAAGTAAATTACTTAAAGCCGCAGAAGAAAAAGGTGGTTATAACTTTAATCCCAAACCAGAAACTACTCAGCACTCTTTAAAAGCTGTCGCCCAAGTTAGCAACACTTATATTGTGGCTGAACATTCTGGTGGTATGTGGCTAGTAGAACAGCATATCGCCCACGAACGAGTTTTGTACGAACAAATCTGTGATAACTGGCAACTTGTGCGTGTCGAACCGTCAATTATTCTTTATCAATTATCACCAGCACAAGTTTCTCAACTGCAACGCATTGGTTTAGAGATAGAAACCTTTGGTGAACAACTTTGGGCAGTTCGTAATATACCCGCCCTTTTACAGCAACGAGAAGACTGTGCAGAAGCTATTTTAGAACTCAGTTGGGGCGGGGACTTACAAGCGGCTCAAGTTGCCGTTGCTTGCCGGAGTGCGATTCGTAACGGTACGCCACTAAATATCCAAGAAATGCAAACACTGTTAGACCAATGGCAACGCACTCGTAACCCCCGTACCTGTCCCCACGGCAGACCTATCTATTTATCACTAGAAGAATCTGCCTTAGCCCGATTTTTCCGCAGGCATTGGGTAATTGGCAAAAGCCACGGAATATGAATTTCAGTCAATAGTCAAGGGTCAATGGTCAATAGCAACAATTAACGATGTGATTTTCACTATTATTCTGCCTAAAAAACTCAGTATAAATCACCTAACATTTCAAATTATTTAACTAAACACATTAAGTCTCAAAAGCAGCGGTAGAAAGTTTTTCAATTCTGAATTCTCCTCTAATAAAAATCAGGATTTTTTTTGCAGGCGAATTAATGTATTGTAAATCTGCCTTTTTAAGTTATTGTCATTTTGAATTTCTACAGTAATCTTATTAAAACGTTCAATGGTTAAACCATTTTCTTCAACTATTTTTTGAGAGCGATTACAGTAGTTAACAGCAATATCTCTGGCTTTGCGTGGTAGGCTATCAATGCTTTGAGGGTTATTACAAACAATCTGGGGAATTTCTCCACCACCGATTAATTTTTTAATTTCTCCAAAGGCTTGTTGGCGCGATGGCTCCATTGCTAAAACAGCTTGGGCATAGCTGACAATTTCGTTGTTGTTCACAGATGGAGTTTGAGCATCAGCTTTGGCTGTAAATGTTAAAATGCCGGCTAACAAACTAGCACTAGCCATAACTCCAAAAAATAAATTTCTCGGTAATAAATTTTTCAGAGTATCTCGGAAAAACAAACTAGCAACGTTGTTCATAATGTCTGTGACACAGGACTCAATCTTAGGGGTGCGTTATTGATTGTGAATTATTTTTGGAGTGAGAAGTTCCAACGAAATTTCAGTGTACCGAAATTTTATATGTATTTTCAGTTGCCTTTACATATTTGACAAAGTTCAATTACTTTTGTCTGGAGTGTGGATATTTCCGCAGATCCTTGCTTAAGACTGACTTCTAACTCCAACAGTAACGGTAAACACGAAATTAGTTGCTGCACAGACAGAAATTTGACTTCTTGTTGTAAAAAGTAGATACGTTTAGGGTTGCTAACATCGGCGGCTTGAGCGATCGCCTGTGGGTTCCTCTCACCGTTATCTGTGGCAATTTTGACCCACAACCAAGTGCGAAATTGACCAATTAATGTTGCCACTATCCGCAATCCTGGTTCTGCCGCATTTAGCAAGTCAGTCAACACAGTTAAAGCTTTGCCTGTATCGCCTGTTCTAATTGCTGCTGCTAATTGTAAACTATTTTGCGTAGTATTCCTGACTAATTTGCTAATAGTATCTACATCTAAAGGCTTTTTGCTTTCCAGATGATACAGCCGTAATTTCTCTAACTCATTGTAAAGTAACCTTGTATCATTACCAACTGCTTCGGCTAACAGTTCAGTCGTTTGAGGTGTAAGTTGAACTCCCACAGCTTGAGCCGCTTGCTGAACAGCTTGCACAATTAATTCAGTTTTCCAAGGTGGTATGAGGGCAAATTCCCGAAACTCCGTGGCGAATTGTTTGAGAAATTTTGTAGATTTCAGCCGTTCATCTGGTTTACTGCGGCTGGTGAGTAATAAAAAGGAATTTTCGGGAATTACTGGTAAAGTGCGCGTCAATTCTGCCAAAACGTTATCAGGACATTGTTGACAGAGGTTTGTATTCATCAGCCAGACCAAACGCCCACCAGCGCCAAAAGCGGGAGTCATCACTTGATTTAAAGCGGCAATCGCTGTATCAGGTTGATCAGGCGCAAAATAAGAATAGTTAAAATCTGTCCACAGGGGATCTAAAATGCGATCGCGCAACGAATTAACTGCTTTTTCCATAGCAAAGTCATCTTCACCCCAGTAAACCAAAACTGGCATATATCAACCTCATAGCATCTCAGGGACTAACAACGGTGAAATATTCAGACTTCATATTTTTCCCCACGCCCCTTCCCAAATGCTAAATACTTTTTAAGTCAACTTAGTCACAATTGGATAATTTTTCCTAAAATCTATCAAGTAAGAACGCGAGGCTATTAAAGATTGGACGACAACTACCAAACTTATCTAAACCGGGTAGCAAGAATGATGCTACCAGAAGCATATAAGTCCCAAGTTCAGCATATCCAGGAGTCTTTAAAGTTCCAACCCCATTCGGGAACGAGACAAGCAACACCTTTTCCTGGCTATACATTGATTACCCCCACCGCCGATGCAGCAGCCGAAAACTCTGCTTTTTACGAAAAATTAGCAACTTATCAAGAGCAACTGTTGCAGCTGCCTGTCAACCATGATTTGATTGTCCCAGTCCCACCTGCGAGCTTTCATTTAACTTTGGCAGACTTGATTTGGGATCATGCTTATCTTGATGTTTGTGAGAAAAATCCCAAATTTGAGGAAGAATTACGCCATTACTGTGCGGAAATCTTTCAACAATATCAACAATCCATAACATCGGGAACTAACCCTATTTACTGGCAAATGTTGGGATTGGTTTTGATGCCAAGAGCATTGGGTGTTTGTTTAGTACCCAAAGATGAAAGTTCCTATGAACAAGTTATTCAATTTCGTCGGCAAATTTATCAAAACCCCAAGTTGATTGCATTAGGAATTGAACAACATTATCACCTAACAGCCCATATTACATTAGGCTACTTCGGTGATATTTCACCTAATTTAGACCGAAATAAACTCAGTGATATGCTTTGTGAATTAAATCAACAATGGTTAGGAGATTTTCCAGAAATTCTCGTTAACCGCGTTGAATTGCGGAAATTTGATGATATGACACGCTATTACCGTGAACCAGACTGGCCAAGTTTAGATTTTTAAGTTTGTACCTGGCAAGGTAGGGGAAAACTGGATATGGAGACAAAGAAAATTAACTTTTGTCTCCATATCTTCTAATTTAGATTACGTAGAATTTACTCAAGAGAACGAAAAATTAAGGTTTTAGAGAAGGGTGTCGGTCTTCAACACTATTGCACTTCTACATCCAGTCTCAACAGACAATTTTTGTGCCTAGGCCATTCTCGATTAACGCTCAGATGATTCTTCCCCAAAAAACAGATCATTGACACTAATTACCCAAGGAACACCTTGGTTCACAGGAGAACTAATACTAATTTTAGCTTGGTTGGCAAACTTTTTTAACTTGTCTGCTAAATGGGGAACCGTCATCATAATGTTCTGATAGCTTTCGATATCATGGCAAACCATGATTAATATGAGAATGCCGCTATTAATTTTGAAATACCAATGACAACCAGAGAGTAAAAGACGTACAGTGCGATCGCAAGTAGAAAAAAAGCGTTGTTTAACCGTTTCTTCTAGTTGACTAAGTAATAATTCACTAATTAGTGTTGTTTTATGAGAAGGCAAATCATCTGGAGATAGATATGGTTGATTCATAGAAATTCGCCCTAGTTTCAAAGGGTTAATAACTGATATAAACTGAATAATCTTTTTATGCTTGTTGAATTGAAGAGATTCCCTTTATTCAGATACATCAGCTTGTAAAACAGGCTAATGAGACATCTATTCGCTCCTAGTACAACCTTTATATAATCTACATTGCCTGTGGTTGATTTTTCCTCATATTTCTTTAGCAATTGCTCTACAAAAATATATACTTTGTCTTTTTTCTTCAAAAAATCATAAATTACAGATAACTCATCTGTGCTGCGAATAGAGTATATACAAATAATATAGCAGTTATAAATAATTTATGAAAAATCAGATCCCCGACTTCTTCCAAAAGTCCAGCATCTAGTTTTTAATTGTTTACTTTTTGAAACAATTAAGCAGATTTTTATTTCTTACTCAATCTCTTCTTGTTCTCCGCGTTATTTAGGAAAAACATTTAAATTATGAACACCACTATAATTACTTATCTACCACTATGTTAATTAATCAACTTGTGGATATTAGCTTCCCAATTCATCCCATCAAAAGGTACAACTTCAAAATTTGATATGACATCACCATCTAAACAGCGCACATTGACATCGATACAATCTGGATGGCTACGGGGAATATAAAAAGAATGTATCCCACAAATGCTACAGAATTTATGTTGAGCAACTCCTGTATTGAATTGGTAAGTTATTAACTTATTTTCACCTTGCAATAAAGTAAATTGTTCCTTGGGAATGATTAAGTGTAAAAACCCTTTTTTCCGGCAAATAGAACAGTTACAATCATCGACTTTGTGTTGCTTGACTACAACTCGAAAACGTACAGCACTACAATGACAACCGCCTTCATATATCATTGGTTCTGAAATATTAATTGTCATATTAATTAACGAGATTCTAACTTAGCAATGCGTTTTTCTAACGTATTCACTTGCTGTTTTAATTCAACCACTAAAGTCGCTAATCGGTCAAACATTTTATCTCGTTCTGTTTGTGACAAATTTCTTCTGCTTGATTGTGGTACGGTAATTGTTGTTCTGGAGTTAGGAGACTGGCGGGTGTTTCCGAGTTGAGATTCTATTTGATTCAAACGCAACTCCATACGATTAAAATCAGCCTGTAAATTATTCAGACGAGATTCGGTTTGTTGTGATAATGCGGTGTTAGAAAATAACCCAGCCCAAAGTATGATAGCTAAAGCCACTGCAATTCCTAATACTTGAATTCTCTTCATTGTCCGAACTGCAAAGAAAGAAGATAAGCTGTATGGGACTTTACTGACGTAAGCGTAGGAATTTGTTTTACGCAAAGGCGCAGAGAGTTCACCAAGTAAATATTAAGTAGGGTGAGTTACGGCCATGCAATGCTAATTTAGCCATAACTCACTATATTTGTGAGTGTATTAAGCATCGCTATAATACCCACTACAATTTAAGCTGATTCCTGGCTCCTGAATTCTATTTTGATAAATCGGTAGTTGATTTATCTATCAGGTTGCAAATCAGAAAATAGCGTATCCCATTTGAGAGAGTTAACTTTATTTTCTGTTGCTTTTACCTCAAAAGTGACATGATGTACTTTACTTTGTTCTAACGCTTGTACACAAATTTCTGCCACATCCTCTCGGCTGATTTTACCGCGAATATTATCACCTTGTTCAAATATTACTTCCTGTCCACCTGGTTCTTCTGTTAAAGCACAAGGTCTAATGATTGTGTAAGGAATACCACTAGCTCTTAAACTATCTTCTCCCTTTAACTTCCAGGTTAAAATACCACCCAATTGATCATTTAATCTGACTGCTGGTGGTTCTTCATCTAAATTAATTCCTGGTCTACCGGGACGGGTGACACCTGCGGAACTGACAAGCACAAATTGGGGTGCAGTTTTGCCGTTATATGCTTTGATAGATTCTATCTGCAAGCTAAAACCACCAGGTGTAAATTTGGGATTTAACGCACCATCATATTCAAATTTGCTCAACATAAGTTGAAATGAGCTAATGCGACTTGCATCTAATGGTGGAGCATCTTTAACAGTTTTGGCTCGAAATACAGGTGTTAATTCCCCAAAAGGAATGCGAACATTTATCCAAGTATTAGCGACCGTATCAAATGAATAGCTGTAACCTAAACCATCCCAAGTTACATCGGGTCGGAGGAATATTTTATAACGTTGACCATCACCTTTAACGCGTAATTCTACACCTGCGTAACCCGATAAATTAAACGGTGGGTCAAAATTCTTAGTTCTCACAGATGCAAATCCTCCTGAGTTGGCGGTGGAAACATTACCAGCAAACACAGCGGTATTTTCTGTTAATTGAATATTACTAGAACTAACTCCACCCATGACGACATCATCAAGCGCACCCCAGATATTTTTTAATTCGGCTGAGGGATGAGTAAAATCAAATATAAGTTTTGCGTTGGCTGCGGGGAGATATGTGGCGGCTGCTGCGACTAAGTTTTTCACACCTTGATATTCGACATTTTCGGGAGTGTCGCCAACAATTTCAGGCTGGTAAAATTTAATGCCTTGATAATATTTTTCTCTATTAGCTGTGTCTCCTTCCACTGGTTGGACACGCACGGCTGTACAACAAATCACGGCTTGAATATTAGCCATGACTAAGGTATTTAAAGTTTCTGGTTTAGTAATGTCTGCAACTACTAAGTCAACATCGTTACCTAAAATTGACCGTGCTTTGTCAATATCACGCACCAGACAGCGCACTTGATAGCCTCGTTTTACAAGTCGCCCTACGACTCGTTTACCAAGACCACCTGTTGCACCGGCTACTAGTATTACACCCACGCTTTTTTCTCCATTAGGTCTAGATTTTGTGTCTTGGGGACGACCTTGGATGAGTTTTTGTATGCAGTTGAGAAAGGGAATAACCTCAAAGTAAGACAGGGTTTTGATAAACCTGCCTAAGTCCCATTGAGAACGATTTTTGTCACTCACAATTGCGTCCTCATTACTTGTTGTTTGTTACATGATATCGGTTTTGTTCTCAAATATGAGGAAGTAGGTACAATAAATTGGTGTTTTGGCGATCGCCCAAAACTACTAAAATACTTACTTAAATGTTGCTAAACATACAAAAAAACACTTATGAGCCAACTAGAACAAGCTCAAGCTGAATATGCAAGTTTTCTGCAAGAGTTTCAGAGTGTCATTATTAGCACAGTCAGTCAGGATGGCATACCTAATAGTAGTTATGCGCCTTTCGTGATTGATGAAGGCAAAAATATTTATATTTATATCAGTGACTTGGCAATTCACACACAAAATATTTATGCTAACCCTCAGTTGAGTATTTTATTTATTGAAGATGAAGCAAAAAGTAATAATATTTTTGCTCGTCGTCGTTTAAGTTTTGATTGTACGGCTACTTTAATAGAACGAGATACAGACACTTGGAATAAAATTGTTGACCAACTTCAAGAACGCTTTGGGGAAATGATTGAAGTGTTAAAAAGTTTAGGTGACTTTCGGATTTTTCAACTGATTCCTAGTTCAGGTCGTTTTATTCTTGGTTTTGGAAATGCTTATAAAATTAGTGGTGATAACTTAAATCAACTAACTCATATTACTAGAGATAATCGCTAAATAAAGGGAGTGGGGAGTAGTAAATCAAAAGCTTTAACTCTTTTATGTAATTTATTTTCTACTCAACACTTAATACTTCATACTTTACTTCATACTTTTTATGCTTCAGTTTCAACCTCCTGGCTTTGGGCATAAAGTGATTCATACTTCCTTGGGAGCGATGGTGTATTATACTCAAACATCTGCACCTTGGTTGAATGCTGATACTGAAGATTTAACCCCACTAATATTTCTGCATAATTTTGGGGGTGGAGCTTCTGCTTATGAATGGTCGAAAGTGTATCCAGCTTTTGCCGCAAAATATCGCATTTTAGCGCCTGATTTAATTGGTTGGGGTGATTCTGCACACCCAGTACGCGATTATCAAATTAAAGATTATCTAAATGCGATCGCCGAATTTATTACTCAAACTTGTCACCAGCCTGTAACGGTTATCGCCTCATCGTTAACCGCTGCTTTGACTATCCGTTTAGCTATTAGTCAACCGCAATTATTTCAATCATTATATTTAGTTTCTCCTTCGGGTTTTGATGATTTTGGTCAAGGTGCTGGACGTAGATTACCACTTTCAGTAATTAATACACCGCTGGTAGATAGTTTAATTTATGCGTTGGGTGCGGAAAATGAATTAGCAGTGCGAAATTTTTTACAAAGTTTTCTTTTTGCCAAACCGGAACGTGTTTCATCAGAAATGGTAGCAGCTTATTTAACTTCAGCACAACAACCGAATGCGAGGTTTGCTGCTTTAGCATTTTTGCGGGGTGATTTGTATTTTGATTTGAGTTTGTATCTGCAACAATTAACAATTCCAACTGTGTTTTTTTGGGGTGAAAAAGCACAATTTACTAGTATCAAATTAGGACGAAGATTGGCGAATTTAAATTCTGATGTTGTAGAAAAATTTTATGCGATCGCAGATGCTGGGGTGCTGCCTCATTTAGAATTACCAGAAGTAATTATTGGTCTATTACAGCAGCACTTAAATTAGCCTGAGTTTGACATACCCCAAAAACTTCTCTCTCCTGTACCTTAATTATCAGTCTTTCACCAGGCACAATAATCAGATAGGTAATTCAACAATGAACTCTAGACCTTTACCTAGCTGCGATTGGTAATATAGTTTGCCATGATGATTATTAACCACAATTTGGTAAGCAATTGATAAACCTAACCCAGTTCCTTTCCCGATGGGTTTAGTTGTATAGAAAGCATCGAAAATTTTTGTTTGCTCTGCTTCACTAATTCCTGAGCCATTATCGGCAAATTTGAGAATTACTTTCTCTCCTCTTACCTCTGTTGTAATCCGAATCACACCTGGATTATTACTTGTCTCCTGAAAATTTTGATTTTTTTGTGATTCTTCAATAGCATCTATGGCATTACAAATCAAATTCATAAAAACCTGGTTTATTTCACCTGGGTAGCACTCAACAAGTGGTAAATCTCCATATTCTTTAATTATTTTAATAGCATCCCGATGAGCATTAGCTTTGAGTCGATGACCGATAATTAATAGGGTGTTTTCTATACCTTCATGTAGGTCAGCGATTTTTTTACCTGCTTCACTGTGTCGAGAAAACTTATTTAACGATGAGACAATTTCTGTAACGCGATTAGTCCCAAGTTGCATAGATTGAATAATTTTAGATATATCATTTAGCAAAAAACTCAAATTACTTTTTTCAAGTGCATTTTTAATTTCGTTAGGTGGTTCGGATAGATGCTTTTGATAAAGTTCGATTAAACCTATTATTTCCTGAACATACTGTTCTAAAAAATTTAAATTACCAGCGATAAAATTGATGGGATTATTCACCTCATGAGCAATTCCGGCTGCTAGTTGACCTAAAGTTGCTACCTTTTCGGCTTGGATGAGTTGGGTTTGAGTTTTTTGGAGTTCAGTGTTTTTATCAATTAAACTTTTGGTCAAATTTCTTAGCTTCAAATGATGTTCGATTCGCACTAATACTTCTTCATGCTGAAAAGGTTTGGTAATGTAGTCTACAGCGCCTAATCGCAATCCTTTGACTTTATCGGCAGTTTCCGAGAGAGCAGTCATAAAAATGACAGGAATATCCTCAGAACGAGGATCTTTTTTGAGATGTTGGCAGGTTTCAAACCCATCCATACCCGGCATCATCACATCAAGCAAAATTAAATCTGGTAAGTTGTCGTTGTTTAATTTCTGAAGAGCTTTTTCACCACTGCGAACTGCCCAAACTTCAAAGTTAGACTCATCTAAAAAGCTGGATAAAACTTGTAAATTGGCAGGGTTATCATCAACGACTAAAATAATTCCTTGTGGGTGGCGATCGCAAATATACTTTTGCTCAGATATTGTTGCTGTCATCTTGTTTCTACCTCATTTTGATTCAAAAAACTGATCAAGATATCTTCATCAAATTGCCTTGCTAGTTGTCTCAGTTGATTAGCAAAGTTAGCAAGATTTGGTTCTGAAGCCTCCAGTTGATCAGCCCACTTGAGGATGGCATTGAAGTTACCTTTTTCCGCTAATGTGATGAGTTCTCCCAATACTTCGGGACTAGGAGGAATCAAGGAATCTGATGGAATATTGACTGTAGCTAATTTGTTGGTTACTTGTCTCTCAGACTGAGACTGCTGATAAATCCATGTCAAGTTTAAATGCTGTTCTAATTGATTGAGTAATTCATCTACTTGTACAGGTTTGCTGAGAAAATCGTTACCACCTGCTTGGAGACTGCGATTTTGGTCGGCTTCAAAGACACTAGCAGAAGAAACAATAATTTTGATATCTTGAATTTCTGGGGTGTGACGCAGACTGTGAATCAATTCAAACCCATCCATTTCTGGCATGAGTAGGTCGGTAATAACCAAATCTGGTTTGATGGCGATCGCTTTTGCTAAACCTTCCTGACCGTTGTTAGCTTCAACTACATCAAAGCCTAGTGGTTGTAACAAGTTTGTAATGACTGTGCGATTTTCCCAGCGATCATCCACCATCAAAATTGTGCGCGGACTATCTTCAAAGCCAATGATTTGTTTTGTTGATGCAGCCATCGCTGATTGTACCCATTCGCTGGCTGCTGGCATTTCTAACTCGAACCAGAAAGTACTACCCTCACCAACTTGGCTTTTGACATGGATATCACTACCCATCATCTGTACTAACTGGCGAGTAATAGCTAAACCCAATCCTGTACCTTCTGTCTGACGCTTTTTTTCACCTACTTGCTCAAATGGTAAAAAAATCTTACTCAGTTCTGCTGGTGCTATACCAATTCCTGTATCTTCGATAGAACAGTGAATAAAGTATTTCTGTGTTTGTCCATGAGAGTCAAGTTGCGCGATCGCCTGAATTTTAAATCTAACTTGACCTTCATCGGTAAATTTAATGGCATTTCCCAACAGGTTCAACAATACCTGACGCAACCTTTTAACATCGATATGAACTGCTGTAGGTAATTCATTCACGGTTTCATAAACAAACAAAATCCCTTTTTGTTCTGCCCGAATCTGAGCAATTTCGGCAATTCCCTGAAGAAACGACGGAAAATGCACATCCTGGGGATGTAGTTCCAGTTTTCTGGCTTCAATTTTCGAGAGATCTAAGATGTCATTAATCAAAGTCAGTAAATGAGAACCACATTGTTCAATGATGTTGACGTGATATTGTTCTTTTTCTGGTAAACCTTGGGAACGCAGCAAAATTTGCGCGCAACCCAAAATGCCATTTAAAGGTGTTCGCAGTTCATGACTCATGTTGGCTAAAAATTCGCTTTTGGCGAGGTTTGCTGTCTCAGCCGCCGTTTGAGATTTTTTTAGTTGCGCTTGTTCAAATGCTTGCACCCGCCACAAAACAGTAATCATGGTGACTGTCAGCCCTGCGACAATCAGCGCGATTAAATCCAGGAATTGCAAGCGAGATTCAATATTTTCGCGGGGAATTACCAAAGCCAAAGACCAATTAGCTTCTTGTAAGGGAATATAAGCAACATATTTTTTAGTTCCGTCAATTTCCAACAACTGAATTCCCTGTTGTTTGTTTACCATCTGCTGGGCGATCGCATTTAAATTACGATCTGCAATTTTTAGCAGGCTGGGTGCAGGTTTTTCCAAGGTTGACATTAAAGCCGCGTTAGGATGAACGATCGCCTGTCCTTGGGAATTTAGGGCGAAAGCATAGCTGTTATTGCCGTAGCGCAGGGAATTGACAACTTTATTGATGCGATCAACTTTCACATTGCCGTGAAATACCCCAATTGGTGAACCATTAGCCTGAGAATTGCCATAGATTGGAGTGGCGATCGCAATTAAAGGAATTCCTGTAGAACGGCTGATAAAAGGATCGGAAATATTGCTTTGTCCTGCTATTGCTTTTTGAAAGAAGTCTCGATCCTTAATATTCTTTGTTGACCTACCAACCTGAGTATTAGAAAACGAACCATCTGGGGTAACTATTTGGAAAAAGAAAAATTCATTGATCCGCTTGACTTCTGCCTGTAAATATGGGTCTGCTACAGACCAATCTAAAGTACGTACCGTTGCAGTATTTGCCAGGGTTTGTACTTCTACTTTGCGGACGTGTAACCACTCTTCTATTTCATCAACTCCTCTTTGCACCTGTTGAAACGCACTTTGTTGCAAATCTGCTAACGCCAGGTTGCGAGCTGCTAGATAGGTGCAATAAGCTGCAATACTGACAGCAATTGTAGTGCTGCCAACAACAAATCTAAGCAGTAAATTTCGGGAGTAGCTGTTTTTAATATCACATTTTAATGGAATTGGTTCAGACCTTCTCCAAAGCTTCATATATTAAAAAATGTATTAATAATCACTAGAAACCTATTGTTAAATTGCCCAATCAATCATTGAGAATCACAGCTTTACATGACTTTCAACAAAATATTTGGATGACTTTAAAAATGGCTAGAGGCAAGATACTTTATAAGAATATGTGTAATTTATAACATTGAACTTCAAAGAAAGAATACTGAGTTAAAAAATTATTCTCTTTACCGCCTTCTGCCATTTTTTCTAGGGTATGCAGTTCATCACGACTATTTACTGATGAAACCAAACCCACCATCTAAAAGACGAATTTTCGTCCGCGTTGATAATTACTACAATAAAATAGTCACACCCAACCCTGGAGTTCTGGCAGTGGGCTTATTTGATGATTTAAGTCGGTTTTTAGAAAATCGTTTAGAAGAATTCTTGCGTAATAATCCACATTTGGAGTTAGAAGCGCTGTTAGAGCAACTACGTCAGCAAGAAGAAGATACTTTAAAGTTGATAGCAGATTTACAAGTCCAAGAAAAGCGATCGCAAGACGACATTCTCTCCACCGCCCAAGAAATTCAGCGTTGGCACATTCGTGTACAAAAAGCTAAAGATGGTGGTAGACAAGATTTAGTCGCCGCCGCCCAAGAACGAGAAGCAGCCTTACTGCGAGAAGGAAACCAGAAATGGGGACACATGCAAGGCTTGAAAGAACGCCTAACCCAATCTCAAGAACTATTGCGAAAAATCCAGGTGCGACGACAGGAAGTTCAAGCAAAAGCCGCACAAGCACAAACCGCACGCGCTCAAGCCCAAGCCCAGCAACAACGCATAGAAACTAATGGCTGGTGGAATGCACCTCAGAGTTCTTCTAATAGTTTTGATGACTTAGAAGAAAAATTTCGTCGTTGGGAAACAGAAGACGAGTTAGAAGCCATGAAGCGGAATCTGGGGAAAAAATGAGTATAGTCCAGTAAGGTGTGTTAGGCGCATATTTTTAGATGATTTCACGAACAAAATTACTTCAGCGCCTAACGACCTTGTGATGTTACGGTAAGTTAGCCTAACACCTTAAACATACCCACGGCTGACTTCTACATCCTTTCTTAAAGTCACAATAGTTAAAGTAAATCTATAATTTTATTTTTCAAAAATGTCTGCTAAACATACGGATAAAAGCCGCATTCGGATTCAATCTGGTGACTGGCCGATTGAACAGTTACCAGGATTGAGTCAAGAAGAACAATCTCAACTCCAAACTTGCGGAATTAAAACTACCCGGAGTCTATTTAATCAAGGTAAAACTCTAGAAGCTAGGGTAGCGTTGGCTAGTAAATTACAAGTTCATCTTCAGTATGTAAACAAATGGTTAGCTCTAGCTGATTTATCTCGAATTCCTACTGTTGGTACACAATACTGTGGTTTGTTGCTTCATGCAGGTATTGGTTCCGTCGCACAATTAGCCGAAACTCCTAGCCACAGATTGCACAGACAAATCATGCGTTTGCAAGTAGCTACTTTGCAACGACGAGATTTGTGTCCATCAATTGAGTTAGTCCAGCAATGGAATCAGCAAGCTAAGACAGTGCTGAGTGCTGAGTCACCGAAGTTTGCTCAACGGGGGGAACCTCCGCACGCAACTTCTCGCTAAGTGCAGCACCGCCGCTTTACTCTTTTGCTAACACTCCATTGAGAAAGATGTCAGCGAGTCCTTCAGCCATGTGTTGCATTTCTTGGGGAGAAGCATCAGGTTCCATAAGGGTGTTGTTAGAAAAACCAGCGATCGCAAACATTCCGAGGAACACCTTAGCCACAAGTTTGGCATCGGTTTGGCGATAGATACCTTTATCCATTGCTGTTTGAAAGAATGCTTCAGCCACATCTGTCATTTTATTGATGACTTCTATTTGAATGCGATCGCGTAAATCAGGATGAAACTGCACTTCCATAAAACACACCCGCATCAAATCAGCATTTTTCTGGAAATTCCACATCCGACGGCGCATTACTTGAGCTACAGCCTTATAGCTGCCCATTTCGCTCAATTCTGTCAGCAAATCTGTTAAAATTTCCACCCAGCCACTCGTGGCAACCTCCACTAAAATTGCCTTTTTATTGGGAAAATGTCGAAATAGTGTACCTTCAGCGACTCCCGCTGATTGTGCTAAGTCACGGGTGGTAGTACCATCAAATCCTTGAGAAGCAAAAAGCCGCCTGGCCGCTTGTAAAATGCGGGTACGTGTTTGTGCTTCTGAGGGGGGGGGAGAATTAAAAACTCGCATAACAGTTACGGTGTGATTTCCCGAACGCGACTGGTAGCATTTATTGTCTAACGTTGAGTACAAAAAGCACGGAAAGCTTAATACAAGATTAACGCCCTGCCCAATTATTTACCTGTTTCTCCAGTAAGGAAATTTGACAAAGTAAGTCTGAAGTCTCAAAGATGAAGGATAAAATTTATTTTTCCGACTTCAGACTTCACACTTAATACTTCACACTTCAACCAATTATTGCTTATGAATCATTTCCGTAGCCTTCGAGCAGTTTTCAATTGGTCAAACCAACGATCGCTAAAACTGTTGCGGCTGTTTATTACATATTTTGCGATCGCCATCTTAGTTTCTGGTTCTCTACCAGAAATAGCTTTGGCACAAACTCAAACTGCACCACCTCCCCCACGCACACTACAACCTAGCAAAACACCCGCTAAAAGTTCGATTCAGCCTTATTTAGATCGGGTGGTTAAGCAGTTGACAAAGTTTCAGCTAGACAATGGGATGAAGTTCATTGTTTTAGAACGCCATCAAGCGCCTGTAGTATCATTCCTGACCTACGCTGATGTTGGTGGTGTGGATGAGCCAGACAAAAAAACAGGTGTGGCACACTTTCTAGAACATTTAGCTTTTAAAGGTACGCAACGTATTGGTACAACAGATTACAAAGCTGAAAAACCGCTACTAGAACGCCTAGAACAGTTAGATAATCAAATTAGAACAGCTAAGGCGGATGGTAAAAAAGCTGAAGTGGCGCGGTTGCAAGCTGAATTTAAGCAAGTAGAAGCCCAAGCAGGTAAACTAGTCAAGCAAAACGAGATGGGGCAAATTGTCGAACAAGCGGGAGGAGTAGGTTTAAATGCCAATACTTCCACAGAAGCCACCCGCTATTTTTACAGTTTTCCATCCAATAAACTAGAACTTTGGATGTCCCTGGAGTCAGAGCGATTTCTAGAACCTGTACTCAGTCGGGAGTTTTATAAAGAAAAAGATGTCATTTTGGAAGAACGGCGCTTAAGGGTAGAGAACTCACCTATTGGTTTGATGATCGAGAAATTCATTGATGCAGCGTACAAAGTTCACCCATATAGAAGGCCTGTGATTGGTTATGACGAAGATATCCGTAACCTGACACCTACAGATGTGCAGAAATTCTTTGATACTTACTATGCACCAAATAATTTAGCGATCGCAATTGTCGGTGATGTTAACCCCAACGAAGTTAAACGACTGGCACAAATTTACTTTGGACGATTCCAAGCCAAAGCCAAACCCCAATCTCAAATTTCTGTAGAACCCAAGCAAACCGAAACACGCCAAGTAACTTTAGAACTAGCTTCCCAACCTTGGTATTTAGAAGGTTATCACCGTCCGGCAATTAAGCATCCAGATAACGCCGTCTATGAAATTATCGGTAGGCTGCTGAGTGAAGGGCGCACTTCCAGGTTATATAAATCGTTGGTAGAAAAACAACAATTAGCCCTGACGGCTCAAGGACAAAGTGGATTTCCTGGCGATAAGTATCCCAACCTCATGCTATTTTATGCCCTGACGGCTCCCGGCCACACGGTTGATGAGTTAGCCACAGGTTTACGCCAAGAAATTGATAACTTAAAAACTCAACCAGTAACAGCAGTGGAATTACAGCGCGTTAAAACCCAAGCTAGGGCTGATTTATTACGCAGCCTTGATTCTAATACAGGTATGGCACAGCTATTACTGGAATATGAAGTGAAAACAGGTGATTGGCAAAACTTGTTCAAGCAATTGGATGAAATTGCGGCGGTAACTCCGGCAGATATTCAACGAGTGGCAAAAGCAGCATTTACACCCGAAAATCGCACCATTGGTAAGCTGTTGTCGAAACAAGGATGAAAACGAACCGCATAGGGCGCGTAGACGCGATAGCGGCTTCCCGTAGGGTAGGAGGAAAAGAGATATGCACAGATATAAGGGTAAGAGGTCGATGAAATTCAAAATATCAAATGCTAGAAGGTTAATTTATGTTGTCATGTTTGCCTTCGCCTTTTTACTTTTGACTTTTGACTTTTCTTTAGCGGCGACAACAGCAGCCAAACATTACACAGAGTTAAAACTACCAGCTTTACCGGCAGTCAAGTTACCCAAATATGAGCGATTTGTTTTAAAAAACGGCCTAGTTGTGTATTTAGTAGAAGATCATGAACTGCCGTTAGTCAGTGGTTCAGCCTTGGTGCGTACAGGTAGCCGTTGGGAACCAGGCGAGAAAGTTGGGTTAGCTGGTTTAACAGGTGCAGTCATGCGGACTGGGGGAACTAAAAAGCATTCACCCGATGAACTCAATGAAATATTAGAACAACGGGCAGCATCTGTAGAGACTAGTATTGGAGAAGGCTCAGGTAACGCTAGTTTTGACGCATTGAGTGAAGATACAGAAACAGTATTGGGACTGTTTGCCGAAGTGCTACGGGAACCAGTATTTGCCCAAGATAAGCTAGATTTAGCCAAAACACAGGCAAAAGGTGGAATTGCACGACGCAATGATGATCCTAATGGAATTGCTAGTCGAGAATTCAAGAAATTGGTTTATGGCAAAGCCAGCCCTTATGCCCGGACTGTAGAATATGCCACATTGGATCAAATTAACCGCGACGATTTAGTTCAGTTCTATCAGCAATACTTTCACCCCAATAATATGATTTTGGGCATTGTGGGAGATTTTGATAGTAAAAAAATGCGATCGCTCATTCAAGCGAAATTAGGTGATTGGCAACGTAACCCAAAAATCACCCAACCCCAGTTACCAGAAGTCTCCACAGCCACTACAGGCGGAGTCTTTTTTGTCAATCAGCCACAGTTAACTCAAAGTAGCGTACTCATTGGGCATTTAGGTGGTAGATTCGACAGCCCAGACTATGCACCACTCGATGTATTGAATGGTGTGTTAAATGGGTTTGGTGGACGATTATTTAACGAAGTGCGATCGCGCCAAGGTTTAGCTTACTCTGTATATGGTTACTGGAGTCCCCGCTTTGATTACCCTGGTATGTTCTTAGCCGGTGGACAAACCCGTTCTGATGCTACAGTCCAATTTGTCAAATCCTTACAAACAGAAATTAAACGCATCCAAGCTCAACCTGTAAGTTCCAAAGAATTGGCTTTTGCCAAAGAATCTACCCTCAACTCCTTTGTGTTTAACTTTCAAGACCCCGGTCAAACCTTATCGCGGTTGATGCGATATGAATATTACGGCTACCCATCCGACTTTTTGTTTCGTTATCAAAAAGCCGTCGCCGCCACAACAGCCGCCGATGTGCAACGGGTAGCCAAGCAATACCTCAAACCCGAAAACTTAGTAACTCTAGTTGTCGGAAATCAAACCACTATTAAACCGCCATTAACAGGTTTAGCCAAACAAGTCACACCCATAGACGTAACCATTCCCGGTTCGCCCTCACAAACGAAAAATTAATCGCAATATAATACCTAGATACCCGACTTTTCCAACAATTCGGGTATCTGACAGCAGGAAATAAAATTCCTCAAAATGCGCGGATGGGTAGGTGTACAAAATTTCTCTTGAAAGACAATAGCTGGATTCCTTTCACTGCAAGCTTTTGCAGAAAAAATAAATAAAAATCATCCGCACTACCTATCCAGTCTATGTTTCAGCTATTTTGCTTAAATCAACTGACATTTACTCATGTTAAAATCAACCCATCCGCGAAATCAAACCTTGAAAACTAAATACAGAACGCCTTTCAGGCTCCCGCAGTTTAAATTTCACCTAATCCCTATTAGGGATTGAAACATTTCTATTGCTAATTCTCTTTTAGGAGGTTGTGATTATGTTTAAATTTCACCTAATCCCTATTAGGGATTGAAACTCTTTGACTGCTCCTTTGTACGCTCTTTTGATGGCGTTTAAATTTCACCTAATCCCTATTAGGGATTGAAACGCAATCAACGCATTATAAGCACTAATATTACTAGGGTTTAAATTTCACCTAATCCCTATTAGGGATTGAAACCGCTTTGGAGATTATTTATCTAATAGTAGAATTACGTTTAAATTTCACCTAATCCCTATTAGGGATTGAAACCGCAATTACTGTCGTCAATACAAACTAAATTGGTTCGCGTTTAAATTTCACCTAATCCCTATTAGGGATTGAAACAGATAATTAATGAGGCGCAGGCACTAGCCCCTGGTTTAAATTTCACCTAATCCCTATTAGGGATTGAAACCTTTTGGAACTTTGATAATAGGCTGAGATCCCAAGTAAGTTTAAATTTCACCTAATCCCTATTAGGGATTGAAACGGTAATTACCAAGAATCGTATTCAAAAATGATGGAGTTTAAATTTCACCTAATCCCTATTAGGGATTGAAACACATTGCTATCACGGGTACATCCCAGTTTTTATTTAACAATTAGAGAGAATAAATATCATTGCCAGGAGGAACAACGTAGGCGAAACCTTCTCGTATGGTAGCGATCGCATATTTTTGTTCCTAAGTTCGAGACTTTGCGATTGCTTCACTTCACTTCGTTACATACCCTTTGGGAAGGCTAACGCCTACGCAATGAAATTCAAAAAAGTGGGATGATCTCAATTCCAAAACTCTGGACTTAAAAACTTACATTACGATAAAAATTTTGCTTTTATAGACGAAACTCCTTTAATTGTGTCTAATAAATGAATTAAAAAACCTTGAATTTTTTGAATGTGTATACAAAATATAAGAGAGACATTTTAAATGTTGTGTAGCTAGGTTTTAGTTATAGCTGCACTAATTAGGATCACCGTATTTGCGGAGGTAAAATCAATGGCAAGAATAACAATCTCAGACCTTTATCTTAATAATGATGAACAGCATATTACTGAACTAACTGCTTGGGAAGCTAGAACTATAGAAGCAGGTGCAAGTACAGTCACAATCGACACTAGTGATTTATTAAAGCTGCAACAAAATATCAATGATATTCTTCAGGGTGTGTCGAATCAACTACAGCAGCAGCGACAACAACAACAACAACAACCTAATAATCGTTATGGTAGAAGACAACCATACGACGATTATTACGCTTATTATTAATTCTGGGCTATATGCTGTTGCTCAGAAAGTTAGTAGCCAAAATAAAAGAGTCAGGAGAGACTGATAATTCTATCTCCTGACTCATGGGATTTCTGTGTATTTTATGTTGCTGCTCATCAATATCAGTTCATTTACAGGCAGCTTTTTCAGCCAAGTTATTTTATTAATAGTCGTACGTTTTCAATTTAAGCAGTATGAGAACGTACGATTTTTTATGTAAATAAATGTAATTCTCATCTTTATAGCAGAAGGCAGGAGGAACAGTCTTGCTATTCCTGGCATTCAAGCTTTCAACTTGTCCTAACATGTCTGACTGCCACCATACATACATTTATCGAAAGAGCGCATATTTGTGCGCTCTTAGTAAATTATTTACCCCGTTATTTAAGTAAATAGTATTACCCATACACCACCCTCTATAAACTTCAAGGTATGTACTTAGTTAACCTTAATTATTGATATTAATACAAACTTACAATAATTGGGCAAGCAAAATATAAAATTCTAAAAAGACATAAGACATTTATTTGAGTCTTTATAAAGGTGTTTATAGCGTTGACTTTTGGAGTTTGCATAAATAAAAATTGCATTAACGGTTAAGCAAAACACAGCTTAATCGCCCACAAAAACAACTTAATGACAAGCAATTGTATTAGGAGTAAATCATGGCAAATATCATTCTTTCAGAATTAAATGCTGCTGGTTCTCAATTGTTTCAAGGTTCTGAAAGCTTCTTAAATGACCTGAGCGATGTTGATGCGATCGCTGGTGGTTCTGGCTATGGCTATGGTTACGACGGCTTTGGATTAAATAAGTTGATTGAAGGATTTGTTGATGTTTATGCTATCCAACATGTCTATGGCATAGCTAAATCCTTCAGCCACGGCGGCTACGGTGTTTCCGGCTACTAATAGCTTTGTAATTTACTACTAAGCTATCTTTCTGTAACTTACTACTGAGCTATCTTTCGCTTAACTATAATGCGAAAGATAGCTCAAATCCCGGCACAAATTATCAATTGTCAGCAATTTTTTGAGGATAAAATCATGGCAAATATCACTCTTTCAGAATTAAATGCTGCTGGTTCTCAATTGTTCCAAGATTCTGAAAGCTTCTTAAATGACCTGAGCGATGTTGATGCGATCGCTACACATGGTGCTGATAGTAACTCTAATAGTTATATTAGCGACTTCTACGGATTCAATAAGTTGATTGAAGGATTTGTTGATGTCTATGCTATCCAACATGTCTATGGCATAGCTAAATCCTTCAGCCACGGTGGCTACAGCAACTCCCAGTACTAATAGCTTTGTAATTTACTACTAAGCTATCTTTCGCTTAACTATAATGCGAAAGATAGCTTAATTCCCGGTATAAATTACCAATTGTCAGCAATTTTTTGGGGATAAAATCATGGCAAATATCACTCTTTCAGCATTAAATGCTGCTGGTTCTCAATTTTTCCAAGATTCTGAAAGCTTCTTAAATGACCTGAGCGATGTTGATGCGATCGCTGCACATGGTGCTGATAGTAACTCCAATAGTTATGTTAGTGACTTTTACGGATTCAATAAATTGATTGAAGGATTTGTTGGTGTTTATGCTATCCAACATATCTATGGCATAGCTAAATCCTTTAGCCACGGCGGCTACAATATTTCTGCTGCCTAGTAATAGCTTTGTAATTTACTACTAAGCTATCTTTCGCTTAATTATGATGCGAAAGATAGCTTAAATCTCGGCACAAATTATCAAATTTCAGCAAGTCTTTGAGGATAAAATCGTGGCAAATATTACTCTTTCAGAATTAAATGCTGCTGGTTCTCAATTTTTCCAAGATTCTGAAAGTTTCTTAAATGACTTGAGCGATGTTGATGCGATCGCTACACATGGTGCTAATGGTAATTCTGTGAGCGACTTTTACGGATTTAACAAGTTGATTGAAGGATTTCTTGATGTCTATGCTATCCAGCATATTTTCGGTATAGCTAATTCCTTCAGTTCTAAAGGTGGCTATGGTTACTAATAGCTTTTTAATTTAATACTCATTCTCTGTCTACATGCAATAAATCAGCCTGTATTTGATATTTTGTAGAGTATGCAGGCTGTATTTCTCCAGCTTTAATTAGAGAATTCGTAGGGTCAGCATCTTAATAATAAAGCTGAATTTTGCTTTATTATCTGCAAATAAACCTGATTACAACCAAGTCTTAGAGGACAGAATTATGGCTAACATTACTCTTTCGGAACTAAATGTTGCTGGCTCTCAATTATTCCAAGATTCTGAAAGTTTTCTCAATGATCTGAGTGATGTTGATCTGAGTGCTGCACATGGCGGTAAGAATGCCAATTCTGCCGACTACGGGTATGGCTCAGACTCATACATCAGTGTATTTAATAAGCTGATAGAAGGATTTGTTGGTGTCTATGCTATCCAGCATATTTTTAGCCTAGCCAAATCTTTCAGTAAGTCTAATTACTAATAAATTTGTAGTTTACTACTAAGCTAAATGGCTCTCATGGATTGGAAAAAATCATCTTCAGTAATTATCGAATCCATGAGAGTCAGCCATATCTTTACTGGGAATGATGAAATGGCAAAAATTATTATTAATGATCTAAGTTCTGGTGACTTAGATAGCTACCTGACCGAAGTAAATGAGCTAGATTCTCTGTCTATATATGGTGGTGAATCTGAATTTCAGCAAATTCTTAACTTTGCTTATAATCTCTTGAATTTTGTCCTATCGGCTTATGCTATCTACAATATTTCCTCAATAGCAAAATCCTTCAAAATTACTAGGAATAAAACTACCCGTTCTGTATTTAGCTTATTTTAATTGCTGTATCACAATTGAAATACTGACTCTGTGATTTTTTTAGCTAACTTGAAAAATATCTAACGCTATGCCATTTTTACTAAGCTCTCAAAATGTTCTCGAATACTTACTTACTTTTGGACTTTGTACTCAAGCAGAACAGTCATTAAGTAAAATTGAGCCAAAGCCTGCTAAAAATTTTAACTTGTTAGTTACTTTACCTGATAATCGGCAACTGCTAGTTAAGCAAGAGCGCCTAAATCGAGAAGGAAACACGGCTGGAGAGTTTTTTGCAGAATGGAGAGTGCATCAGTTTTTGCAACATTTTCCTGATATCAATCATATTCGCTTGTTTTGTTCAGAAGCAGTACATTTTGATGCTGAAAACTCTATTATTGTTTTCAATTATCTCAATAACTATCGAGATCTAGCTGATTTTTACATGAAAGAAAATGTCTTTCCTAGTGAGATTGCGATCGCAGTTGGCAAGACTTTGGCATTAATTCACCGTGCTACTATTACACATCCAGACTATGTACAATTTTTTCACCAAGCCGAGCAGACATCTCACCCAAAAAGTCCCAACCTCACCCTAGGATTAGACAGAATTACCCCAGAAATTTTTGGAATGGTTCCGAGTGAGGGATTAAAATTTTTTACCCTTTATCAACGTTACGATAGTTTGGGACAGGCGATCGCTGAATTAAACCGTTCTTACACCCGCTATTGTTTAACTCATCATGACTTGAAGCTAAACAATATTCTTTTATCTTTAACTTGGCAAGAGGCTATTGCAAATAACTCTGTCTCAGATGAAAGTATGATTCGCTTGATTGACTGGGAACGCGCTGCTTGGGGAGATCCGGCGCATGATTTAGGAATGCTCATCGCCAGCTATCTGCAATTCTGGTTATATAGTATGACTACCAGCAAATCAATGGCAATTGAAGAGTCATTACGTCTTGCTACCACACCTTTAGAGATACTTCAGCCTTCCATTGCAGCGTTGATGTCTACTTATTTAGCGCATTTTCCAGCCATTTTAGAGACTCGTCCAGATTTATTAGAACGAGTTGTGCAGTTTTGCGGTTTAGCCTTAATTACAGCTATTCAAGCCGGACTCCAGCATGAAAAAACTTTTGGTAATGTCGGAATCTGTATGCTTCAAGTTGCTAAAAGTTTGTTGTGTAATCCCAAAGCATCTATAAAAACAATTTTTGGAGTGGAAGCTGTAGAACTTTTACCAACAAATTTATCTCGCAATTAAACCTATCTAAAGATAAAAGGAGAGTAGAAAAATAATTTTCTTCTACATTCTAAGAGGCTCTGTGAGAAGTAAGTCGGTGGAAATAAACCAAACTATATTAGGAAGCGTAAATATTCTGAAAACGCTTACCAATGACTAATGACAAATAACAGACATCACTAGTTATCTTTAATTACACCGACCTACTTATTCTCGCTAAAATCAAAGTCTTAAAAACCTCATCTTGATCCTCCCCTTCCTACATCCGCGCAGCATGTTGAAGACAGGAAATGAGAGAGCGTTTCAAAGCCTCTCCCCGAAACGGGGAGAGGTTTGGAGAGGGGTTACTAGTATAATTTTCGACTTTTCAGACATCCTTTGACTGCTGAATTTTGACTGCTATATTCTTCTTCAATTACAGGTAAGCTTTTATGCAAATGTTAGATTCCATCGTAACTCAACTTTCACAAATTCCTGAATCATTGCAGACATCATTACAAGACATTATTTATAACATTGAAATTCAATCTGCTTATTGTATTAAACACCCCGATTACAAACCATTGGAATTGCCAGAATCCGCAGTTTCTCGCTTTCAGCAATTACCTGCGGCGCTGCAAAAAAAATTCTTAAGTTTGCAATTGCGAGGTTTTCTCTACGGCATTTATTACAATAACTCTTTAAAAAGTTCTCTGACAGCCAATACAGAAACTAACAATGTGGCGTTAAATCAAAATCTCGAAAATAATACATTACTGGGTGTCGATGTAGCTTTTTATGAGCGTCTGCATGAAAGTAATCGGGGTGAAGGCTATTGGAATTACAATTGGCAAGTAGTACAAGAAAATCTAGATAACACTTTAACAGTACAGAAGGATGGTTTGACTCTACAAATTGAGCGTAGCCGTCATCTATTACCTCAAAATCAATTTCCCTCTGTGGGTAAGTATGTTGCAATTAAAATGCCCAAAAATCTTGTCCAAAATGGCTTTTATATGGCAGTAGCGAACGCTGGAACTGCGACAAATCGGGAAAGATTGGTGCGTGTTTACTTTAATCTAACTCCAGAAGGTGCAGGTGCAGTTATGGAAACTTTGACTACTCAGCTTAACTTTCTAGAGATTCCTTTCTCATTTAAAGCCTTATACAATCCTTCCGATTACGAACGTTATGATTCAGCAGTGTTCTACTTTGATAAAAACGATTATGAAGTAATTCACCCAGTTTTAGAAAGGGTGTATGCAGAATGTCAATTTTATTTTCAACCAGAAATACCTTTATTTACTAAGTTTATCGCCCCTGGATTAGCGATCGCTGAAGAACCTAATCGCAGATTTGCTGAACAAGAGAGTTTTGGGACGCATCGTTGTCAAATTATTGCCAATGGCTTGCTTAATGCTTGGGAGCAAGAAAATGATACACCAGCTAATCGGATAACAGCGATTTTTGAACAATTTTCCTTATCTCAAGTGGAATTACAACGTCCTTATCTGAATGCTAATTCTCAAGATATCTATATGCCTTTATTTTGATGATAAATGAAGTAAATTAACTTAAATAATTTAGACTGCAAAAGCACAACAAGCTATATATCTCTGACTAATCGCTTACTCTTTGAGAACTTTGAATCATCTTTATCTGTACATTAGCAAGAGATGGAATGATGAATAAAGAAGTAGCTCAGTACACATTTATTCCTTCTTAGCTTTTCTTATTCCCTTCCTACACAAATCATTTCAGGAATCAAAGCAGATTCCTACATATATTTAATTATTTGCTAATTCTGACAACTTTGTTAATACTGCTTGTGCATGACCTTTTGCTTTCACATTTGGCCAAGCGTAAGCAATAATTTTATCTGGTGAAATCAGAAAAGTTGACCGTACAATTCCCATATATTCTTTGCCCATAAATTTTTTTAATTGCCAAACACCATAGGAGTCTGCTAATTGATGTTCTGGGTCGCTCAACAGTGTAATTGACAAGTTATGTTTGTTGATAAACTTGCAATGAGACTTACCAGAATCGGGACTGACACCTAAAACTTTGGCTCCTAATTGACTGAATTCTGAATGTAATGCTGTGAAATCTTGGGCTTCTGTCGTGCAACCAGGAGTATCATCTTTGGGATAAAAATAAAGGACAACCCATTGCCCGCTAAAATCATCTAGGCTAAGTAAATTGTCATTTTGGTCAGGTGTGGAAAAAGTCGGTGCAGGTTGTCTAACTTGGGGAATGTTGCTCATAATGGATTGATAAAATAGCGATCGCCTCAAAATTTTACCGGAAGTTGGCGATCGCTTTTATCTGGTTTGTTGAGAATGGTGCAAAATATAAGTTCACCAACCCAACTGTCATAGTCTCTATTCATGCTACGTAAATTTACTGGACGCGATGAATTGATAGCTTATCTGCGAGAACAGTTCCCCCAAGCCGCAGAACGTGACAATCATATCAGCAACATAATTGGCGGACGCAAAGCTGCTCAAAAAGCATTACAAAAAGTAGACCCCACCAACTACAGCAAAACCCGTAACTTTTTAACAGGTGCAGTGACAAAACTTTCACCTTATATTCGCTATGGAGTTTTGAGCCTAGCAGAAATCCGTGACTACGTGTTAGACAAGACAGAACAGCCAGAGGAGGCAACTAAATTAATTAACGAATTAGGCTGGCGGGATTATTGGCAGAGATTGTATGTCAAGCTAGGTAATGGCATCTGGCAAGACCAAGAAGAATACAAAACTGGTTATACAGCGCCAGATTATGCCGCAGAATTACCAACAGATATTCAAGCAGGTAGCACTGGTAGAGTGTGCATCGACAGCTTCAGCCAAGAATTGCG
Source organism: Nostoc cycadae WK-1 (assembly GCF_002897135.1). Taxonomy (NCBI): domain Bacteria; kingdom Bacillati; phylum Cyanobacteriota; class Cyanophyceae; order Nostocales; family Nostocaceae; genus Nostoc; species Nostoc cycadae. The sequence goes on from NZ_DF978442.1 coordinate 55,605, forward strand.
GGAAACTGGCTACTTACACAACCACAGTCGGATGTGGTTAGCCGCTTACATTGTGCATTGGCGGCGTATTCGTTGGCAAGCTGGTGCTAAGTGGTTTTTGCAACATCTTTTAGATGGTGATCCTGCCAGTAATAATATGTCTTGGCAATGGGTTGCTAGTACTTTTAGTCATAAACCATATTTTTTCAACCGCGAGAATTTAGAACGCTACACCAAAGGTGTCTATTGTCAGAAATGTCCTCTATATGGACACTGCGATTTTGAAGGTAGCTATGAAGAATTAGAACAGCGGTTATTTCCCCAAGGAGAATTTACCAAAAAACCAAATAGTCAAAGTTGGCAGCATGGGAAGAGAGGAAAAAAATGAATAAACCAATTATTTGGATACACGGCGACTGTCTTAGTCCATTCAACCCGGCACTTCAAGAATATCCCGATGCTCCGGCCATTTGGGTTTGGGACGATGCTTTGATTGAGGAATGGCAATTAAGCCTCAAACGCATCACCTTTATTTATGAATGCTTGCTAGAATTGCCAGTAGAAATCCGCCGGGGTAATGTAGCCCAAGAAATTTTAGCCTTTGCTCAAGACAATCATGCCAATTTAGTAGTCACAGCCGAAAGTCCCAGCCCCAGATTTGATGATATCTGCGATGAAATAGAACGTTCATTAAAATTGGAAGTATTAGCAGTGGAACCATTTTTTGAATATGACGGCTATATCGATTTAAAACGCTTCTCCCGCTATTGGAAGGTCGCAGAAAAGTACGTTTTTGAATAATAGGGCAAATTGCTGAGTACTGAGTAAGTATTCCATCCCTGCTCCCTATTCCCCATTTCTAAGGTGATAATCGCTCAATTTTCCAACTACCATCATCTAATAGAGTATATAGCAGGCGATCGTGTAGTCGGCTAGGACGACCTTGCCAAAACTCAATTTCGGAAGGGATGACTCTTAACCCTCCCCAATGAGGGGGACGGGGAATCTCCTGATTTTCATATTTACTCTGAAATTCCTGCATTTTTTGTTCTAACATTTCTCGGCTTTCTATAACTTCGCTTTGCTGAGAAACCCACGCACCGAGACGACTCTTGGGCGGACGAATCTCAAAATATCCATCTGACTCTTCTTCCGAAACTTTCTCTACATGACCACAAATTCGCACTTGGCGTTCTAGTTCTGCCCACCAAAACACTAAAGCTGCTTGAGGATTTTCAGCGAGTTCCTGCCCTTTTTGACTGTTGTAATTGGTGAAAAAGACAAAACCTCGTTCATCAAAGTTTTTCAGCAGAACCATTCTCGCTGCGGGTTTAGCATCTGGTGTTGCAGTAGCTAAAGTCATCGCATTGGGTTCTGGTAATTGCGCTGCTAATGCCTGCTCAAACCATTTTTTAAATTGTATAAATGGATTAGGATCAACTTCAGTTTCAGTTAAGTCTTGTAATGTGTAGTCTTTGCGGATGTCAGCTATGGTGGGGTTCATGGTCATGTATTTCCTCTATAACAGATACACTTATACAGGGCTTTGTTAAAAATATCTATAAATCATGCCTAGTATTAATGCCAGTTTCCCAAATTTATTCCACAAATATCTAGAGCGTTAAACCTAATGCGCCGTTCAGCCTCTCTACAAACTCTGTTATTCTACGGTTTGAGCGGCCCGATTATTGCTCTCAATGTTGGGCTGCTATCGGTACTTTTCAGTTATTTCAAGCATCCCATCACCATTTTGAGCATTGCGGCGATTTTAGCTTTTTTACTTAATTACCCAGTGAAGTTTTTTGAACGCGCTCGCATCACGCGCACACAGGCAGTAATTATAGTTTTGCTGGTGACATTAACTCTAGTGGTGATTTTGGGCATTACCCTAGTCCCCATCGTCATTGACCAGACAATTCAACTTTTAAATAAAATTCCTGACTGGTTAACCGCTAGTCAAGCAAACCTAGAACAGCTTGAGGAATTTGCCAAACGGCGACGTTTGCCTTTTTTAGATTTACGAGTGCTGAGTAATCAAATCAATGCCAGTATTCAAAATATCGTCCAACAGTTGGCTTCTAGCGTAGTGGGTGTGGCAGGAATTTTAGTCTCAGGATTATTAAATCTAGTATTAGTGGTTGTCTTGGCATTTTATATGCTTTTATATGGCGATCGCGTCTGGTACGGTTTAATTAATCTTTTGCCATCTCATATTGGCATACCTCTAACCGTATCTCTACAGCTAAATTTTCAAAGATTCTTCTTGAGTCAACTATTACTCGGCTTATTCATGATAGTGACTCTCACTCCGATTTTTATCGGCATGAAAATTCCCTTTGCCCTATTATTTGCCATACTCATCGGCTTATCAGAACTGATTCCCTTTATTGGGGCAACTCTTGGCATTAGTTTAGTCACACTTTTAGTTATGTTGCAAAATGGCTGGTTAGCAGTGCAAGTTGCTTTAGCCGCGATTTTTATGCAGCAAATTAAAGATAATCTCCTAGCCCCCAAATTACTAGGTGATTTTATTGGCCTCAATCCGATTTGGATTTTTGTATCTATTTTGATGGGATTTGAAATTGCCGGATTGTTGGGTACACTTGTGGCTGTTCCCATCGCTGGTACTATCAAAGGCACCTTTGATGCGATCAAGAATAACAAAGGAGGTAATTTCGTATCAACTGTCACTATTCCCCACGAACCACCAGAAGACCAGAGAAATTAGGTAGGGACAGGGCAAGAAATAACTAATGACCGTTGACTATTAAGTTATCTTGCTGAAACAGCAGTATAAAAACCTAATGATATATTAGTTTGTCCATAAATAATTAAATTAACTAGACTATTTTGCTGGGATTTGTTTCACCAACCTCAAATGACAACTTCCATAATTCGGAAATCAGAATGGATGCTTCCGAGCTATTAGAGAACATCACACTCCTAATTGACCAAGCTGAACGAGGAGAAATAGACCCTTGGGATGTCAAGGTAATTGAGGTGATTGACCGTTATTTGGAATTTATGGCACCGGAGACAACAACAAAAGGCTACGAAGCAGATTTATCGCAATCTGGACAGGCTTTTTTATCTGCATCAATGCTGGTGTTATTCAAAGCGAATACCTTGATGCAGTGGTCAACAGCCGAAGATGTTCAAGAAATTCTAGAAGATGATGGCCTGACTGATATGGAAAACGGCCTCTCACATCAACGTCGTTTGCCATTAGAGCTGCAACTGCGCCGTCGTCCATCGGCTATGCCACCACCTAAGCGCCGTGTTACCCTGCAAGAACTAATTGAGCAATTGCAGCTGATGGCAAATCAGCTAAAACTTGTCCAGAAAGTTGATAAGCCTATTCGTGTAAAGCGTCAGCCTAGTGTCCGCACCATGCGGCAGGCGCTAGAATTGGCTCACCAAGAAAATCTGACAGAAGTAGCAGGGGAACTGGAGGAGGTATTGCGTTTTGCTGCTCAAGAATTAATGCAAGAACAAAATTATGTTAGCCTCGAACAGCTTGTACAATTGTGGTCTCAAACGAAGCAACCTCAAGAAAATGGTTCTAGCCACCAGTCCGAACATAGTCACTTAGTTGGCGTTTTTTGGGCTTTACTGCTGTTATCTGCTCAATCGAAAGTTGAGCTATTTCAAGAGGAATTTTACCAAGAGATTCAAATTAGACTGATTACAGATGTAGCTAATATCCCAAAATCAGTAGAACAACCAATAAACTAAATTACTAGTTCATCCTAAAAATATTATGTAAATTACCCAGACATACGGAAGCTATTTTTTTAAGTTTTAGCAAATTTAGAATATACGCCTACGCTTGTAGTCTATCTCTCGCTATGGTTGCAATAACCAGCAAATTACTGTTATCCCTGTTTCTAGGAGTTACTTAGAGCAGAATCAAAACTGATGATTAAGTATCACTCGTTGAAAATGAAGAGTGCTGAGTTAAAAGACTACCCTCAAGTAGTGGAGTATCAATTAACTCAAAATAAGCAGCTTCCGCCTACTAAAGGCCGGACTTTTATCGAATACGAAAGTACTAAGTACTTTTTACCTGACTCAGGGGCTAAACGCCCCGCTACTGCTAACAGCACTCAGCATTCAGTACTGAGTAAAGTAAACTGGCTTGTGGTTGAGGAATAAATTTATGAAAGCGATGATTCTCGCGGCGGGTAAGGGTACTCGCGTTCGTCCAATTACTTACACGACTCCCAAACCAATGATTCCCATCTTGCAAAAGCCAGTGATGGAATTTTTGCTGGAACTTTTGCGCCAACATGGTTTTGACCAAATTATGGTCAATGTTAGCCATTTAGCTGAAGAGATTGAAAACTATTTCCGTGACGGTCAGCGATTTGGCGTTCAAATTGCCTATTCTTTTGAAGGCAAAATTGATGACGGTAAATTGGTAGGGGAAGCAATTGGTTCGGCGGGAGGGATGCGTCGCATCCAAGATTTCTCGCCGTTTTTTGATGATACTTTTGTTGTATTGTGCGGTGATGCTTTAATTGATTTGGATTTAACAGCAGCTGTTAAGTGGCATAAATCCAAAGGGTCAATTGCAACAATCATTTCTAAGTCTGTCCCTCTAGAAGAAGTTTCTAGTTATGGTGTTGTTGTTACTGATGAGGATGGGCGCGTCAAAGCTTTCCAAGAAAAACCTTCAACGGAAGAAGCCCTCAGTACCAATATCAATACAGGGATTTACATTTTTGAGCCAGAGGTGTTTAAGTATATCCCTTCTGGTGTGGAATATGACATTGGTAGTCAGTTATTCCCGAAGTTGGTGGAAATTGGTGCGCCCTTCCATGCGATTCCGATGGATTTTGAATGGGTAGATATTGGTAAAGTACCAGACTACTGGCGGGCAATTCGCGGCGTATTGCTGGGTGAAATCAAAAACGTACAAATTCCTGGTCATGAAGTCGCCCCTGGTATCTATACTGGCTTAAATGTGGCTGTAAATTGGGACAAAGTGGATATCACAGGCCCAGTTTACATCGGCGGTATGACCAGAATTGAAGACGGGGCAAAAATTGTTGGCCCAGCAATGATTGGCCCGAATTGTTGGATATGCAGTGGCGCGACTGTAGATAATAGCGTAATTTTTGAATGGTCACGCTTGGGGCCGGGAGTTCGTCTAGTTGATAAGCTGGTGTTTGGTCGTTATTGCGTAGATAAGACGGGCGCATCTATTGATGTCCAAGCGGCTTCTTTAGACTGGCTAATTACTGACGCTCGTCAAGCACCACCAGTGCATACTCCTCTAGAACGGCAGGCGATTGAAGAATTGCTAGGGACAAACGCTAGTTAGTCAATTGTCAATAGTCGTTGGTCATTGGTCATTGGTGAAAAACCATTGACTATTGACTTTGGACTATTGACTTTGGACTATTAACTATTTAGATATGTGTATCGTCTGAGACTTTGTTCGTAAGTTTGCATGAGTCGTTGAGATTCTGCAAGAGTAATGCGTTTTTCTTCTAATGCTTTCTCGCAGCGCTGGCGGATGTGTTCCACCATATCTTCTGAGTCATACTGCACGTAGCTAACTACCTCACTCATGGTGTCGCCTTTGACGACGTGTTGAATTTGGTATCCTTTGGGTGTGAGTTGAATGTGAACGGCGTTGGTATCTCCAAACAAGTTGTGTAAGTTCCCCATAATTTCTTGGTAAGCGCCATTCAAGAACATCCCCAAGTAATAAGGTTCTCCTGGTTGGAAGGTATGCAGTTCTAAAACTGATTTGACATCACGCAGGTCAATAAAGCGGTCTATTTTACCATCACTGTCGCAGGTGAGGTCTGCCAAAATTCCCCGCCGCGTTGGTTCTTCATCGAGACGATGGATAGGCATAATGGGGAATAACTGGTCGATCGCCCAACAATCGGGTGCTGATTGAAACACCGATAAGTTGGCATAGTAAATGGAAGCCATGATTTTTTCTAGGTCTTCCAGTTCGTCGGGTACGTAATCTTGCTGTCTGGTAATCTCCAGAATTTTTTGACAACAAGCCCAGTAGAGTCTCTCGGCTTTAGCTCGTTCGCGCAGGCGCAAAATGCCTAAGTTGAAGCGGCTGATTGCTTCTTCTTTAAATTGCGTCGCGTCGTGGAAAAACTCTTGGTAATTTTCTTTGTTGATTGATTGGTAAGTTTCCCATAAATAATTAATTATTGGAGATTCTCCTTCTTGTGGAGGTTCTGGGCAGTTGAGGGGAACATCGCTGGTACTGAGAATATCAAAAATCAGTACTGATTGATGGGAGGCGATCGCTCTGCCACTTTCACTGATCAGTGTAGGTACGGGAATTTGCCGTTCTGTACAGGTATCTTTTAACTCTGCCACGATATCGTTGGCATAGTTCTGCATATTGTAATTTTTGGAAGCGTAGAAGTTGGTTTGAGAACCGTCGTAGTCTACACCCAAGCCACCGCCGACATCAAGATATCGCATATCTGCTCCCAACATCGCCAACTCTACATATATACGGCTGGCTTCTTGGATGGCATCTTTAATGACATTGATGGCAGAAATTTGTGAACCGATATGGAAATGCAATAACTGCAAAGAGTCCATCAATTCGGCTTCGCGCAGTTTGTCTACGGCTTCGATAATTTCTGGCATGGTTAAACCAAATTTGGCGCGATCGCCACTGGAAGTTCCCCAGCGTCCCATTCCTTGGGTGCTGAGTTTGGCGCGCACACCTAAAATTGGTTTAATTCCCAACTGGCGATTGGCTGCAATTACCAAATCGACTTCTTCAATCTGCTCTAAAACGATAATTGGGGTTTGCCCTAATCTTTGGGCTAACATCGCCGTTTCGATGTATTCCCGGTCTTTGTAGCCGTTGCAAACGAGCATTGCGCCTGGGGTATCCAATAAAGCCAGGGCAATCATTAATTCTGGCTTGGAACCTGCTTCTAAACCAAATTGATGGGGTTTACCAAATTTGACTAAATCTTCAATCAAATGCCTTTGCTGGTTGCATTTAACAGGAAATACACCACGATAAACACCTGGATAGTTATAACGGGCGATCGCTTTGGCAAAACAAGCATTTAGGCGCTCAATTCGGTCTTCCAAAATGTCGGAAAAGCGAATTAGCATGGGTAGCCCTAAATTACGTTGTTTTAAGGCGTTGACCAATTCAAATAAGTCAAGGGAACCCCCGCGATCGCCTTTGGGGGAAACAGTAATATGACCTGCTGCGTTAATCGAAAAATAAGGTTGTCCCCATCCTTCAATGCGATATAATTCCTCGCTATCCTCTATTTTCCAGGCGCGAGGCAAATCGCTTGCGGTAGTGCTTGGTGGTAATAACTTTTTTTGTTTGTGATTTTTCACTTCAGATTTATGCCCACTAGACGGTAGTAGTACCACCTCATCAGATGTAGCAGTTGACTCAACACCCATTTCTGACCTCTGTGTTTCACCCACGAATAAACAATTTAACTCATTCACTTGGTAATGGATATGCACCCAGTGATGATTTCTGAGATAAACTCTGATTGGTCAAGAGTCAACGGTCAATAGTCAATGGTCAAGAATGTATTGACTTTGGATGATTGACTATGGACACTTGACTAAATAAAAATTTTATTAAGTTTTGGGAGACAGCTTTGGAACGCACATTTTTAGCTATTAAGCCTGATGGCGTACAACGTAAACTAGTTGGCGAAATTATCCGTCGGTTTGAAACTAAGGGTTTTACCCTTGTGGGGTTGAAGTTTCTCCATGTGAGTCAAGAGTTGGCTGAACAACATTATGGTGTTCACCGGGCAAGACCCTTTTTTGGTAGCTTAGTTGAATTTATCACTTCTGGCCCAGTTGTAGCGATGGTCTGGGAAGGTGATGGTGTCATTGCTTCTGCCAGAAAAATTATTGGTGCAACCAATCCTTTAACAGCAGAGCCAGGAACCATTCGTGGTGACTTTGGGATCAACATCGGACGCAACCTAATTCACGGTTCTGATGCTCCCGAAACTGCACAAACAGAAATTGCTCTGTGGTTTAAAGATGAAGAATTAGTTAATTGGCAACCACATATATTCTCTTGGTTGCACGAGTAAGAGAAGGCAAAAGTAAAAAGGTGAGGCAGTGCGTTGGGCGGGTTTCCCGACTTGAAGCAACTGCCGAACCCGAAGGGCAAAAGTAAAAAATTTTTTACCTTTTTACTTTTTACTTTTTACTTTACTTCTGTTTTCTCTGGTTCGGCTTGGGGTAACGAAGGAACAGTTTTCTTAGAAAAGCCCCAAGCTAAAATTATGGCGATCGCACTAATCATTAACCATTCTGGTGGAACTAAATCATCGTTGATGACTTTCAATAGCAAGCGCAAACCCACAAAAGCTACAGTCACATAACCTGCGTCTTCCAGATTGGCATATTCATCTAACCAACGAATAAACAACCCAGCCATAAATCGCAGTGTAATGATCCCAATGGTGGCACCTGTGAGTACTAACCATCTTTCTTGGGAAACGGCGATCGCGGTTGTAACGCTATCTAATGAAAATGCTAAGTCTGTAAATGCAATTACAGGTATGGCTTGTAAAACAGTTTTAAACCTCGGCCCGTGATGGTGAGAGTCTGATGTTTCTTCTGAGGTAAAGTGTTGAAATACCAGCCACAACAAGTAAGCTGCACCTAAAAGTTCAAATTGCCAAAAATTTTGTACCCAGGTAGCAGTCAAAATTAGGGAAATCCGTAATATGTAGGCAATAACTAAACCAAAGTTCAGCGCCTTACGTTCTAGTTCTTTGTCTTCTAGTCCTTGGGCAATTGCCGCTAAGGCAATGGCATTGTCAGCTGATAGCACCGCCTCTAAAAACACCAGAATTAACAGGACTATAGGGGCTTCTACGCTGAAATGAAAGTGGAGATAATCAAATATGCTGTCTAGCATTCCGGGTTCTCAAGCAGAAAAATAAAAACTAACAGAATGTTTCTTCTATAAAAAGCGCAATCAATCGCTACTTTTATCCAGCTTAACTTGTAGAGGCTGCATAATTGCGGCGATCGTATTCAAGTATTGTTGACTATTCTGTTTAAATGTATTTCATTATACACAAATTCCAGAATATGTTTAAAAATTTTGCTTGTAAGTAAGAAAACATTTCATATCCCCTAAAATACCTGCTAAAAAGGGGAGATTTTGAGATAATTTCCCGCTTTGTCAGTGGGCTAGGGAGGTGTATGAGAAATATTTAATGATTCTCAGACATCCTCTGAATTTTAGTTTGGTTATAACGAAGTGGAACCCAACAATTATTATTTTGTGTTACGTTCCACCCCAATTACGGTAATGCGCCGCTAGAAAAATTTTCGTAAAAGATGATTGGCTAAATTCCCAACTTCTGCATTATCTATATCGTCAGCCAACAAATTTCTGATGGCTGATAATCTGTCATTCTCATCAATAATTCTTTCACATTCTGCTAAGTTAACCGCAAAATCAAACAACGATTTTTCATTTAATTGCTGTCTTACCTGAACAGCTAATATATCGTTACTGACTAAAAATTCCTTAATCGTATCTAATAAGTGATTACCTAAAATTTCATCATGTCCCCAAGTTTCTAGCCAATCTCCATCAACATCTTCAACATATATATGCACAAAATCTAAACCATAAGTTAGCCAATCTTGTTGCATTTTGCGTGCTTTTGCTAATGCTTGGGCAAGTTTATCTAATTGTCCTTCGTAGCTTGCAGTTTCACGTTGGTTAGGCATAAAAGCTGTGATAAGCAGTTAACTGGATGAAATACATCAAAAAAACTAAGCAAATTTTAGATATTTGCCTTCAGCAAGGTAATCACTGTTATACAAAGCAACGTTGACTAACTGATTAATGAAATTAGTATCTTTGGGATTGTAACTAACAAACAAGCCTCTTTCTATCTCCCACAAGTTAAGTGTGTTTTTCCAGTCATGATACTTTTGGTTACTTAATTCTTCAGATACGCTGGTAACTTGAATACATAGCGGTTGATTGTTTCGACTGCTAACAATTAAATCTGTTGCCATAGAGAGGTCGGCAATATATCGCTGCCAAAAACTACCTTCTCGACTGACAATATCTTGAGCTATTGATTTAATAATATCATCATCAACTTGATTAAATTCACCGGACATCAATTTTTGCTTCCAAATATAAAATTTAGAGTCAGTTGCATTAATCCACTTAGGAAAAAGATAACCATACCAATACCGTTCATTCGGTGTCATTTGGGCTAATTTGGCTTGTTGTTCTGCGGCTGAAGGTAAGGATTTAATTAACAGCCAAATCGTAGAATCAGTAATTACCTCTAAAAGAAACGCCAGCACGAATGGTTTGGCCGTTAGGGAACCTAATTTAATATCTTTGACCCAACGATTAATTTCATCTAATTTTTTCGCTAGATTTGGATCTATCGATGATGACTGCTCAATCAGTGATTGTAACTGCTCCTTAATCTCTTTAGCTTGCAAATGATGCCCTACTTTGGTCAAAAATACTGAGTTTATTTAAAAAACTGTCCTTAACTTCATCATGCTATCAAATATTCCCAGGGTCAATACCCTGAATAGGTCAAAGTCTACAATAGTAGGCTCAGACATCAGCGATCGCTCCCGATACTAAGTTCACTTTAGCAAAATCTTCCCCTGTTACTCCCAGGCGACCTGACGAACTTAATGAAAATCTAAACACTTTCTGCCACAACTCCGCTAACAATATATTTCAGTGTTAGAAGTGCATTCATAGTTTTATGTCACAGCCAACTATAGAATCAATCCTACAAGAGAAGCGTTTATTCCATCCGGCTGCGGAATTTTCGCAGAACGCCCATATTAAAAGCTTAGAAGATTACCAACAACTCTACGACAAAGCCCAGGCTAACCCGGAAAAATTTTGGGCAGACTTAGCCGCAACCGAACTGCATTGGTTTGAAAAATGGCACACTGTATTAGATTGGCAACCGCCGTTTGCTAAGTGGTTTGTTGGCGGTAAGACGAATATTTCTTACAACTGTTTAGATAGACATCTCACCACTTGGCGCAAAAATAAAGCGGCGTTGATTTGGGAAGGTGAACCAGGGGATTCCCGGACTTTAACTTACGCCCAATTACATCGGGAAGTTTGCCAGTTTGCCAATGTATTAAAGCAGTTGGGAGTGCAGAAAGGCGATCGCGTCGGTATTTATATGCCGATGATACCGGAAGCGGCGATCGCTATGTTAGCTTGTGCGAGAATTGGCGCACCTCATAGTGTGGTATTTGGTGGCTTCAGTGCGGAAGCATTGCGCGATCGCTTAATTGATGCCCAAGCTAAATTAGTCATCACTGCTGATGGTGGTTGGCGTAAAGATGCGATCGTTCCCCTCAAAGAACAAGTCGATAAAGCCTTAGCTGATGGTGCTGTCCCTTCTGTAGAAAACGTCTTGGTAGTTAAACGCACCGGACAAGATGTGTATATGCAGTTGGGCGGCCGTGACCATTGGTGGCACGATTTACAAAAAGGTGTATCGGCTGATTGTCCGGCGGAACCGATGGACAGCGAAGATATGCTGTTTGTACTTTACACGTCGGGGAGTACAGGCAAACCCAAGGGCGTTGTGCATACCACTGCTGGCTATAACTTGTACACCCATATCACCACCAAGTGGATTTTTGATTTGCAAGACACTGATGTTTATTGGTGTACTGCGGATGTGGGTTGGATTACTGGACATAGTTACATTGTTTACGGCCCCCTTTCTAACGGTGCAACCACGCTGATGTATGAAGGTGCGCCCCGTGCTTCCAATCCCGGCTGCTTTTGGGATGTAATTGAAAAATACGGGGTGAATATTTTCTACACTGCACCAACGGCGATTCGAGCGTTTATTAAAATGGGCGAACACCATCCCAAAGCGCGTAATCTTTCTTCGCTGCGTTTGCTGGGAACCGTCGGCGAACCAATTAACCCCGAAGCTTGGATGTGGTATCACCGGGTAATTGGTGGCGATCGCTGTCCAATTGTCGATACTTGGTGGCAAACTGAAACAGGTGGAATTATGATTACACCGCTACCGGGGGCAATTCCCACCAAACCTGGTTCCGCGACGCGTCCCTTCCCTGGGATTTTGGCAGACATCGTTGATTTAGATGGCAATTCTTTAGGCGATAACGAAGGTGGCTATTTAGCAGTGCGCCATCCTTGGCCGGGAATGATGCGGACTGTTTACGGCGATCCTGAACGCTTCCGTCGCACTTATTGGGAACATATTCCGCCCCAAGATGGCAAGTATACTTACTTTGCTGGCGATGGTGCGAGACGAGATGAAGACGGTTATTTCTGGGTGATGGGACGAGTTGACGATGTGTTGAATGTGTCGGGACACCGCCTCGGCACAATGGAAATTGAATCAGCCTTAGTGTCTCACCCAGCAGTTGCAGAGGCGGCGGTAGTAGGTAAGCCAGATGAACTCAAAGGTGAAGATGTCGTAGCTTTCGTCACTTTAGAAGGTAGTCATCAACCTAGCGAGGAATTGAGTAAAGAACTGAAAAAACACGTTGTGCAGGAAATTGGTGCGATCGCCCGTCCCGGAGAAATCCGCTTTACCGATGCTTTACCCAAAACGCGATCGGGCAAGATTATGCGGCGATTGTTGCGTAACCTCGCATCGGGACAAGAAGTTTCTGGTGATACTTCAACCTTAGAAGACCGTGGCGTATTAGATAAACTGCGCGAAGGTGCGTAAATTTAGGGTGTGTTGTCGCGTAGCGCAACGCACCACCTGAAATTGCGGTGCGTTAGAACTAACGTTCATAACGCACCCTCCTAGTCCAAGATAAAATCATCGTATATGCCTGAAAGCTGAAGTAAAGCAGGCCAATCACTTAATTCAAATGTCAGAACAATGTTAGAAATAAGCAAAAATTACGTGATGGATGAAAATCAGCAACCTATTGCTGTACAAATTTCTATTGCTGACTTTGAAAAAATCGAATAAATATTAGAAAACTACGGCTTGGTAAAGTTAATGGACGAGTCAGAAAATGATGAACGCCTGACTAAAGAAGAAGCTTTGAAATATTACCAGTCATTGAAGAAAAAGAATGTGGCAAGTTGAATATACTAAAAAGTTTTTAAAAGAACTGGCAGATTTACCAGAAGATATTCAAGCCAGAGAAAATCAAGGATGAAAAAACACATTATCTCCAATGTCCGTAGTTGAGATGTGATCGCCGCGCTGCATTGATGTACATATAATTTCAGTGTGCCAAATGTCAAGCTGGTTCTGAGGACAGATGGTTTGGAGACAGCGAAGAAATATTTAGTAGCACAAAGGTTTGAGTAAGTTTAAACTTTACCCTCAAGAATTGTTCCGCGAAGATTTGCATCGGTAAGATTTGCATCTGTAAGGTTTGCATCTGTAAGGTTTGCTTCTGTAAGGTTTGCTTCTGTAAGGTTTGCTTCTACAAGATACGCATTGTTAAGATTCGCTCGTTGAATATTTGCTCCTTCAAGATTTGCTTCTTGAAGACTTACATATGCAAGATCTGCTCCTTCCAACTCTGCCCATTTAAGATTCGCTCCTTCAAGATTCGCATTTTGAAGATACGCCCATTTAAGATTGACCTCTTCAAGATTCGCCGTTTCAAGATTTGCTCGTTGAATATTTGCTCGTTGAATATTTGCTCCTTGAATATTTGCTCCTTGAAGATTGGCCTCTTCAAGATTTGCTCGTTGAAGATTTGCTCGTTGAATATTTGCTCCTTGAAGATTTGCATTGAAAAAATCTTTCAAAATTAGAACACAATCTTCTAAATCTAAAAAACTCAAACAATCTAAGCACGATATATCACCATTAAAATTGATTCTTTGTCTTTGCAAGCGAGAAATCCAATTACCAAAAGCTTCAGGGGAAGGCCTGTCAATTTTAGAAATCTCTTGTGTGACTCTAGCACAGGCATTTAAGACAAATAATAACGCCTCTTCCGCATTACGTGCTTGTCGATTAGCTTCCTGAAAAGTACGTAACTGCAATTTTTCCATCGGCATTTCATTTTTTAGCATATAACTTATCAGGTCGCACATTGTCTGTTGCCATTCAGCAACATCAATCTGATATTTATCTTGCTGTAACTGAATTTCATCAACAATAAAATTAAAGATATACTGATCCATAGCGGTTAAACCGCACAATCTCGCCCAGCGTACCAAAGCTTCTTGCTTGTTCCATCCATCATCGGGGTCTTCTTTATTAGCTTGTAGCTTTTTATAGATAAGTGCTAATTCTCTAACGATGCGTTTTGCTGCTAAATACTCGCCAAAACTTTTATGAGTAAATTCAAATGTTTCTTCGCGTCCTTTTACGCCATTTTGACGGAAATAGAAAGCAGTTAATAGACGAGTTAGGCTAGCTTTTCTATCTTGCTTAAAAACATGGAATACTCTATCTAGTATATAGCTATCACAATTGTTTTCAATTTCTTTTATGGTAGTTATTCTGACATCTCCACCATGCCAAGCAGAAACAGCAATACTTTCTAAAATGCGAACAAAATCTTTTTCTTCAACCCCTTTAATAATAGGGTTATCCTTAGCCCAAACTCTTTGATAAACTGCTGTAATTAAATCTGCATAAATTTCATTCAAATTACTATCTTTGGCAAAATTAACTGCTCCACGAGCAAAACTTAAAGCAACTAAGTAATTTAATAAGGGTTGAGAAGTGATTTCTCTTAAATGTCCATTGTCTAATTCTTCGGGTAAGCCAGGATAACCAAGACCACTAGCTTTACCATATTGACACCACCAAATTTCTCTTTGGTCTTCCTTTAGTAAATTTTGAGTATCAATGTAATTATGTCTCCTCTTTTCTTTCTCATCTACAAAATAAGGTAAAATCTGGAGAATTTGCTTTTGTTTACGAAATTCACTTTTGTTTTTCTGGACTACTAATTCCCGACCACTAATGAGAACCAGCAAGCGAGTTTGACTGTTATTAAAAGAATTTACTTGTCTTTCTACTTCATTAATAAACTTTTGGGCAATTTCTTCTGCGATATTACCCTGCATTGCTAGTTCATCTAAACCATCAAATATAATCAGTAATTGTGATACAAAATTTTCTGAAATTAGGGGATTAGGTGGTAAAGGAATATCACGCAGGTTATTGATGAATTTACCAACACTATTAACTAAATCATCTTCTGGGTCAAATAGGTGTAAGGGAATAAATAAGATTTTTATCTTGCCTTTTTTTGCTTGTGTAGCTGCAAAAACTTTAGAAAAAGAAGATTTACCGCTTCCTGGCCCGCCACTAATTACCCGGATAGCATCATTTTTATCAGCTTGGTCTACCCAAATTTGTAGTTCATCTTGTAAATTAACAACAATGCGTTCATAATCTTGACCTTGCTTGTAATAATCTTTTAATCGACTTTCTAAATCATCATCATCGTTACCTTCAATTTTGCGCTCATAGTAAGCACGAGGGGAAATATACACTTGTTCTAAGCTGAAGGCTTCAGAAAACATCCGTTCATTAATTTGTTTTTGCAACCATGTAGAGTAACGTTGCCAAGTTTTTTCTCTTTCACCTGCTTTAACAAAAGGTGTATTGAGTTCATTTTGTAAAACAGCATATTTATCGCTGTGTTGCTTCCATTCGTTGTGCAAAGCATACACGAATTCCATAGGCAAGCGATCGCTAATTGCTTCAGCTTGTGCAGGAGTCTCTACAATATCTTCTAACCACTGGCGAAAAGGAGTTTTAACGGCTGCAACAATAGCTAATTCTTCTGGGTGATTAAAAAAGTTTTGGTCAATGGTTAATTCTGTGTCTTCCAGTTTTTGTAGACAGGTTTCTAAACGGTGTTTAACTATAATCTCAATGTCATGATTATCAATTTGCTTAAATAAATCTTGACTATCATCTACCAAACCAGCCATCGCTTGAGTTAACGCCCGAAAAATTAGTAACCAAGCAATTTCTCCTGGTTCTTTTGCCAAGCCAATAGCTGCACCCATCTCTATCACATTTTCGGGGACGTTGCCTAAATTAGCAGTCGCAGCGTTCGCCGCAGTTTTAGCTAGTGCTGTAAAGAAACTTCCAAAGTTGACATTAAGACGTTTGTTTAATATTGAGACAGGCTGCTTGATTAAAATACCAGTTTTGCTGCTCATTGCTGTTAGGTTTTGTTGGTAGACGTACTGAGTCACAGTATTTCACCAAGTTTAAGCAAAAAAAGCTCAACCGTCAGCCTCAAAGGCTCAATTGTCAGCCTCAAAGGCTCAATTGTCAGCCTCAAAGGCTCAACTTTCAGCCTC
>NZ_DF978442.1:72908-99599 GCF_002897135.1 Nostoc cycadae WK-1
CTTTCAGCCTCAAAGGCTCAACTTTCAGCTTCAGAGGTTCAAAACGTGAGTTCTACAAGTCTTTTTTGACCTCACCCCAACCCCTCTCCGACGCGGAGAGGGGCTTAAATATGCTTAACTACCGACGAAAAATTGAGCTTTTGAAGCCTCTCTCCTTGTAGGGGAGAGGTTTGGAGAGGGGTTTGATTATGATTTTGGACTTTTCAAACATCCTCTAAGAAAAATACAAAATAGGGACACATAATTTTTGTGTCCCCATACTAATTATTGGTGCGATCGCCTATCCTAAACTTTACCCAGCCACAACTTCAGTTTTCTTTTTCTTAGAACGGCGGGTAAACCTGCGTCCCATTTCATCAATGACGCTATCTAAACCAGCGACATCACCACTAGCCTTGGCATAGTTATAAACTGCTAATGCTGCTGTATATGCTTCACTACCAGATGCCATACAAGTATCATCCACCAGTTCTTGCAGTTGCGTTAAAGACAACAATACGGGATACAACGCTTCATACAGTGCTAAGTCCCGCCGCATTTCTTCGATATCAAAGCAACGGGGTAAAAAGTTGGGGTTTTGGGTGGCGACTTCTAAAGCTTTGCTGACAAAGGCGCGGCTTTTATCGCCCATTTTGACTATTGTGCGACGGTCTTCAGTGGTCAAGTCAATTAAAAATGGTAATTTTTCTTTGATAGTCGCGATTGCTTGCATAACTGCATCTCTATCTGCGGCGGTTAAGTTGGCACTGATGCGATTCTCTGCCATATTTACTACAAAGTATACTCTTAATCTCAGTATTCCCAAACTTGGAGAGCGATCGCTAATCTCTGAGGGAACGTTAGATCATACACTTCCATCTATGATAAGGATCAGGACATTATTGAGGAGTTGAAGGCAATGAAGATTCTACCTATTAGTAGCATGATCCTAACTCTAATAGCTGCAATTGGTGGATCACCATTAGTGTTAGCACTTCCCCCAAAAGTGGCGTTACAAGGAAATGCACAGATTACTGAAAAACAACCAGTTAAACTAGCACAGTTGCAAGACGACAATAATTCAGAGCGATCGCAATTAGTGCAACAAGCCAACGCTTTATATAATCAAGGAGATTTAACAGGTGCCGAAAAAGTTTTACGTAGATTGAATAAAAAATATCCTGAAGATGCTTTTGGGCATTTTCAACTAGGCAATGTACTCCTCCGTCAAAAGCAGCCTGAAGCAGCTATTTCATCATATCAAGAAGCTATTCGCCTCAAGCCCAAATATGCCTTAGCTTACAATGCGCTTGGTGTTGTTTATGCAACTCAAGACCGCTGGGATGATGCTATTAGTCAATATCGCAAAGCTTTAGAAATAAATTCTAATTATGGCGAAGCAATGACCAATTTAGGACAGGCACTATGGCAAGTTAATAAAAAAGATGAGGCCGTTGCTTCTCTAGAAAAAGCTTTAAATATTTTTAAAACCCAAAGTAGAAATGATAAGGTTTATCAAATTCAACAAATGTTAAAACAAATCAGAACTGCGGATGACCCTAGTGTGTCTTGAACAAGCATATAGATTGTATAACTCTAATGGGCAACTGCACCGCCAGTTGCTTTCACTTTTTTAATGAACAAAATAGCAATACCGCTGACTAATAAAGCTAGACCAATAAAATAAAAACAATCGTTAAAAGCCATCACAAATGCTTCGCGGCGGACGACATTAGAAATAGATGCGATCGCCTGATTTTGAGCAGTACTCAAATCTGCACCGCGACTGATAAAATATTGGGTCATCTGGTCAATTCGTTGTTGCGTTTCTGGGTTATATAAAGATACAGCATCTCCTAATCTATTAGAGTGAAATTGCTCTCTATTAGTTAATAAAGTTGCTAATATGGCAATTCCTAAAGAACCACCCATATTTCGCATCATATTAAATAAACCACTGGCTGAACCTGCATCTTTAGGATTCAACCCCGCAGTTGCAATTGATGTTAGGGGAACCATAATTAATGGTTGTCCCATAGCCCGCACCAGTTGTGACCACCGCAATTGATCTAACCCTGTTTGATTAGTTAAACCTGCATTCATAAATGCACTAATCGCAAATAATGTAACTCCTAACGCCACCATAAACCGCACATCAATGCGTTGCATAAGTTTAGGAATAAAAGGAATAATAAATAATTGCGGAATACCCGCCCAAATTAACACTTCACCAATTTGCAAAGCATTATATTGTTGAATTTGGGCGAGATATAAAGGCAAAATATAAATCGAGCCATATAATCCTATCCCCAGAGAGACATTCACAATACTGGCTAAAGCAAAGTTGCGATAACGCAAAAGACGCAAATTAATAAATGGTTGCTTACGAGTTAATTCAATCAAGAAAAATAAAGTCAGAAAAATTGCAGCAATAATACTCAAGCGCACAATCAATGGTGAACCAAACCAATCTTTGCGGCTACCTTCTTCTAACACCACCTGTAGGGAACCTAAGCCAATAGCCATCGAAATAATTCCCCACCAGTCACCCTGTTTTAATAACTGTATTTGGGGTTGGACTTGCTTAATTCCATACCACACACCAGCCAGCATTAATGCTCCAGGAAATACATTAATATAAAAGCTATATTCCCAACTATAATTTTCTGTTAACCAACCGCCTAATGTCGGGCCGATTGATGGTGCAAAAACTGCTGTAATTGCAAATGCAGCTAGTCCAATTGATTGCTTGGCTGGTGGTAATGTTGTTAAAACTACTGTTAAAGATGAAGGAATTAAAACTCCGCCTGTAAAGCCTTGCAAAGCACGGAAAAGAATCATAGAATTTAAATCCCAAGCCCAAGCGCAGCAAATAGAGAAGAAGATGAATAATACTGTATTAACTAGTAAATAAAGCCTGAGAGAAAAAACCCGTGATAACCATCCTGTTAAGGGAATAACGACAATTTCTGCTACCAGATAAGCAGTAGAAATCCAAGAACCTTCTTCTAAAGTTGCGCCTAAAGATGCTTGAATTTCTTGCAATGAAGCGTTAGTAATTTGGATATCCAAAACTGCCATAAAGGCACCAAGCATACTGGCTAATACACCAATCCAAGTTCTTAGAGGTATGCGTTCTGGTGCTACAGCAGAAACATTAGCCATAGTATTGCTCCCGGTTGAGGTGCGAATAAAATTGGAATAATATTAAAAATTTACCATTGATAGTAAGTTAGAGGTTACAGAAGAGGGATATCTACAGATATTCTCTTAAGTCTCTCTGCACCTCTGCGTGAAATAACTTCTCAACGTCAACACAGTTAGCAATTGAAGCCTGATTGATAAATCTACTTCTTAGCTACAATACCTCTTTGTTCATAAATAGGCATCACCATTTTTCGTAAAGCAGGAAGTTGTCTACTAAAAAATATTGAACCAATAATACAAGCTATACCATCAATTATTAATGTATTAGGAGCGCCAATTATATCTGCAATTCCGCCTCCGATTAAATTGCCTATAGGTATCATGCCTAAAAATGACATTGTGTATAAGCTCATCAATCTGCCACGTTTATCTTCTTCAACAATAGTTTGCAAAAATGTATTGCTCGCCGCAATCTGTAAAATAGTTCCTAAGCCAACAAATAGCATTGTGAACAACGATAATGGTAAAAATCGAGATAATGCAAAGGCGATTAAACCACATCCTAATATTGCTGGTGCGATCGCAATTAATTTCCCAATTCCTAAAATGGTTTGGCGCGTAGCGAGATATATTCCCCCTGCTAATGCTCCTAACCCTGATGCAGCCATTAAAAAGCCTAAAGTTTCCGCACCACCTTTGAGAATTGTTTCGGCAAATACTGGCACAAGAATTGTATTTTGTAACCCCATTAAACTAACCAAAGCTGATAGCAATAAAATTGCGCGAATGGGTTGAAAGTTAAAGGCATAGACAAAACCTTCTTTAACTTTTTGTAAAGGATTACCTGAATTAACCGGAATTTTCCACGGTTTAACTGTCATCGCCAGTAACCCTGCAAGCACAGCAATATAACTCAAACCATCTATTAAAAAACAGTAAGCTACACCAACTCGCGCAATCAGTAATCCTCCCACAGCGGGGCCAATTAGTCGCGCCCCATTAATCATAGTTGAGTTGATGGCGATCGCATTGGCTAAATCATCTTTGCGTTCTACTAATTCGGGTACGAATGCTTGTCTGGCTGGTGCATCCAAGGCGTTAATAAATCCTTGTAATAAGCTCAAAGCAATAATATGCCAAATTTGAATCACCCCTGTTAGTGTTAAGGTAGCTAACGCTAACGATTGGATCATCGCCATAATTTGTGTACCAATCAAGGTACGATACCGCGAAAAGCGATCTACAAATACGCCGCCCAAGGGAGCGAGAAAAAAGCTAGGAATTTGACTAGCAAATCCCACAACTCCTAACATTAATGGTGAGTTAGTTAAGTCATACACTAGCCAAACAGTAGCTAGTTGAGTCATCCATGTGCCAATTAGAGAAATGCCTTGTCCGGCAAAAAACAAACGATAGTTTTTTGATCTGAAGGCAGGTATTTGCAACTGTTTAAATATTGTCATTGGTCATTTGTCATTGGTCATTTGTCCTTAGTCAATGGTCAATAGCTAAGAATTGATGACTATTGACATCCGTCGAACTCAAGTTAATTTCACACTTTACCTCACTTCACTTCAACAGTAACTTCCGCAGACATCCCTGGTGTAATCCGTGAGTCGTAACCTTGCATACTCTTTTGGTCTAAAACTATTTTGACGGGGATACGTTGTACAACTTTGGTAAAGTTACCTGTAGCGTTGTCTGGCGGTAACAAGGCAAATTGCGCGCCGGAAGCTGGCGAAACACTGTCAACTCTTCCGCTAAAGGTGTGATGGGGAAAAGCATCCAGTTTCACTTCTACTGGTTGTCCTGCTTTCATCCTTTCTAATTGAGTTTCTTTGAAGTTGGCTACTACCCAATTTTCGTTATCAACGATCGCCATTAATGGTGATCCCGCTTGGATTCTATTCCCAACTTCCACGGTTTTTTTACCAACTCGTCCGCCACTAGGAGCCGTAATGTTGGTGTAGGATAACTGCAATTGGGCATCTTTTAATGATGCTTCGGCTTGGGCGATCGCTGCTTTAGCCGCTTCGTATTGACCCCGTTTCACACTAGTATCTTGACCGCCAGCTGTCGCTTGTTGCAACCCACCTCTCGATGCTGCAAGTTTGGCTTGGGCGCTGGTGACACCTTCTTGGGCTTGTGCTAGTTGAGATTGGGCTTTGGCTACTCCAACTCTGGCTGAGGCTAACCTAGCTTGGGCTTGTTGAACTCCTTGGACAGCCGCATTTTTCTGCGCTAAAGCCACATCATAAGCTGCTTTGGCTGCATCCAACTGTTGACGCGCGATCGCCCCTTCTTTATACAAGCTGTTGTAACGGTTATAATCTGTTTCCGCTTTTTGCAAATTAGCGTTGGTTTGGGCTACTTGGGCTTGGGCGGCGGGAATTCCGGCTTGGGCTTCTTGTACTGCTGCTTGGGCGGCGGGAATTCCAGCTTGGGCTTCTTGTACTGCTGCTTGGGCGGTGGAAATTGCCGCTATTGCATTACTAACATCACCTTGCGCTTGAGTTGTCTTTCCACTAGTGGTTTCAGAACTTAAGGCAATATTGGCGGCGGCGGCTTGGGCTTGGCTACGGGCATTTTCTAAGGCGGCGGCGGCCTGCTGCACTTTACTTTGATAATCGCGGGGGTCGAGTTTAACTAATAACTGTCCCGGTTGCACTTCTTGGTTATCGTTAACTAAAACTTGGGCAACTGTTCCCGGAATTTTGCTACTAACTTGGTGAACATGTCCTGTCACCGTAGCGTTGTCTGTTTCTTCGTGGGTGGAAGCAAACTGCCAATAGTGATAACCAAATGTACCTGCGGCGATCGCACCTACACCCAAACCAGCCAAAATGAAAGGCAATCGCTTTTTACTACGAGGTTTGTCTTTTTTCTCTACCTCTGGCTGTACATCGGTTTCTGGTGCTTCTGGCGTGGCGATCGCTGTTTCTAAAGTTTCGGTATCCGTAATCATTTCTGTTTCGACAACAGCTGTTTTCTCTTTGTTGCGTCCGTTGAAAGTAGTTGTCGTCATAGTTCCCCTCTTCCTTGCTCAATCATTAGAATACGTACTATTTAGTTACAAGCTGCTCTTAGTCTTTTATTTAGTATGCTAAATATTTTCTCAAATAAATTTATACATGGCTTCACCCGAATGGGCGATTGTCATCCAGCCTTAAGATAGGTTAGCAATTGCTCTATTTAGCAGTTGAGAAAAGAATTCACGGTCATCGGGAGAAATACCACGCATGGCATCTTCACGTAATTCTGCGGCTAGGGGAGGTAATATTTTTTCTAAGTCTTTACCAGCATCAGTTAACCAGATGCGCCAAATGCGGCGATCATGCACATCTCGTTCTCGACGAACTAAGCCGCGTTCTTCCATTCGGTCTAGTACGCCTGTTAACGTTCCACCTACCTGTTGCAACTTCTCGCCAATACTGGATGTGGGTAAACCATCTTCTTGCCACAAACAGCACAATACCAACCAATGAAATGGTGTTAGTCCAAAAGGCTCTAGTTTTTCAGTAAACTTGCGGGTAAGCAGTTGTGAAAGCAGCTTGATTCGATAACCTAAATTGTAAGGTGCTAAAACTTGCTGCCACGACTCTAATGCGGTAGAATTATCAGGTTTGACAACCATTATAAAAATTACTTAGCGTGCGTAATATTTAGTATAACTACAATTATTCATCTTGGCAATAGAGCGATCGCATTCAGCAATAAATTGGTAGAGTGGATGCGATCGCACCTACAAAATTTGGTGTTGAATTTTTAAAACCGTTGTGCTAATTGCGGAGTTCGCCCCTTTAAACCAATCATTAACTTTAAGGCAAATACCTTTAATAGGGGAACGCGCTGCATCAACCATAAACCCAAACGACGCAACATCACTAAGGGTAAGATTTGGTTAGAAAACATCCGGTCTAATAAATCGGTGAAACCTAAAATTGTCAGGTTTTCCAGTTTCCGCCAGCGTTCATAGCGTTTGAGGACTTGAATTTTGCCGATATCTTCGCCTTTAGCATAGGCTGTTTGGATAACTTGCGCTAGAGCTGCTGCATCGCGAATACCGAGATTTAAACCTTGTCCACCAACGGGATGACAGTTGTGGGCTGCATCACCAATTAGTGCTAAACGGGGGAGAACATAGCGATCGCTTTGCATGAGTTGGACTGGGAAGACGAAGCGATCGCCTAATAATTCCAATTTGCCCATTTGATCACCGTAACGGCGGCTTAATTCTGCCAAAAATTGCTGATCATCCAAAGCACATAAGGCTTTTGCTTCTTCATGGGGTGCTGTCCAGACAATGCGGCAACGGTTCCCCGGTAAAGGTAAAATTGCAAACGGGCCGCTAGGCCAAAATCTTTCGTAAGCTGTATCGTTGTGGGGTTTCTCCGGTTTGACAAAAGCAACTATACAAGATTGCCAATATTTCCAACCATGAGTTTTGATACCTGCTGCTTGGCGAATAGGCGATCGCGATCCATCCGCCGCCACTAATAACTTACTGCGGACTGTATATATCTGCTCAGAAATCTTGATATCGATTGCCACTATATCCTGCTGATGTTGCGTATTAACTACTTCCGCCGGACACAGATAATTCACATTAGGGCATTTCTGAACAAATTCCTGCAAAGGCTGCAACAAAGCTTGGTGTTCAGCAACGTAACCTAACTCTGGTGTGTCTTTAGCCAGATCAGCAGTTGCAAATTCCACCACATCAGGATAATCAGCATCCGAAAGCCGCACATGGCGGTATTTGGCAATTTGGGGTAAGATTTTGTCCCAAACTCCAATACCTTGGTAAATCAGCGCCGAAAGCAAATGGACTGCATAAGCTTGGCCTTTAGCCACGGATGCTGATGTTATCTTGGCTTCAATTAGCAGAATATTCAAGCCAGAGTCTTTTAAAGCGGCGGCTAGGGTTAACCCAACAATTCCACCGCCGACAATTACCAAATCATAGTCGTATCCCCGCTTGTCTGCTAAGGGTTGCTGAGGGGAAAGAGTTTGAGTAAGTTGGGTTAGCGCCATTGTTAAGAGAAATTAAGCCATCTTAAATATTATTCTTACGCGATCGCCCCTGATAGAGCAAGTTGATTAGCGAATTTTCCGATTCCATCAACAGACTGAAGTATTTCATTAACTTTTTTAACTATTTTCATTGCCTGAAATGTCTTAAATGTCTTAACTGTCCCAAAAAATAAGCAGAAAGTAAACTTATTGTACAAATACTTGCTGGATTAATTAAGTGTTTGTAGTCTAACGTATGGCAATTTAAATACTAAAAAAATAATTACCATGCCTAAAAAATAGTCTTGATTTGACCTATAAATATGAGTCAAATTGTGACATTTTTTGTTCTGCTTTCTCAAAAAAATCTAAACCTTTAAAACAGAACAATGAAACGTCTGGTTATTTGTTGTGATGGAACTTGGCAACAGTTAGCTAATCCCTACCCAAGCAATGTGGTGAAACTGGCTCAATCTGTAAAGCCAATTGCTCAAGATAAAGTTCCCCAGATTGTCTTTTATGATGAGGGCATTGGCACTGAAAGTCAAAAGGTTTTGGGAGGAGCTACCGGATTAGGAATCGATAGAAATATTGAAGATGGCTATCGATTTCTGGTTCTCAACTATGTTCCTGGTGATGAGATCTATTTATTTGGCTTTAGTCGTGGTGCTTATACAGTCAGAAGTCTAGCAGGAATGATCTATTGTTCAGGTTTGCTAGACCGACCACATATCACCAAAGCACATGAAGCTTACGAGCTTTATCGTAACCGTAATGTCAAGCCTAAAGACAAGGAAGCAGTAAACTATCGCAAGACATACGGAGAAAGAGTTCCCATCACCTTGATTGGTTGTTTTGACACCGTAGGAGCGCTGGGGATTCCTGGGTTAGCTGTCTTCAAAAAGTTTCATGACCAACTTAATCAACGCTACAGATTCCATGACACTACTTTAAACAAAGATATTCAGAATGCGATCCACGCAATGGCGATCGACGAAATCCGAGAAATCTTTGATGTAACGCCCATGAAACCCCATCCTGAAGCGACACATCAACGAGTAATTCAAAAGTGGTTTCCTGGTGAGCATGGTTGCGTTGGTGGTGGAACTGAAGAACATAGCGGATTATCCGATGCAGCCTTGCAGTGGATGATTGATTCTGTCGGTAATTTAGGATTAAGACTGGACTTTGATCCAAGTGTAATTCCCACAGGTATCAACCCCAATTATGAATGTGAGTTTAAGAACGATCCTGGATTTTTTAAATTAGCAGGAATCAAGCTGCGTGAGGTTGGGGATTCTATTGAAGATATTCATGACAGTGCAATCAACCGCCTAAAAGGTCGCAAGGACTATAGACCAAAAAATTTAAAAACAATTATTTCCAAATTATTGGATTAATTCCAGATGAGGAAATTTTTTGGCGATCGCTAACACTAATAAATTCTAGGTTTAATCAATACAGAGGTAATTATTATGGCTGGTAAAAGAGACACATCTAGAGATGGTTTAAACAACAAAATTCAAACATTAGTTTTAACTAACTTTAAAGGGCTTTGGCAATTAATTCAAAGCAATGAATCTATCAAACGTAAAGTTAACAAAGCATTGCTCAATAGTCTCATCTACAAAATTCCTACTCGTCCTAATCCCTACAGTATGATGACACTAGATAAGCATATTCCTGATACAGATAAGGAGAAGAAAACAGATACTTATACTTCCTGGGACTCACTCAACGATCGCACTTATACCGGAAGACATTTACCACCCAATCCCAAGTTAAACGACCCAAATAATCTACCAAAGGTTGAAGACCTAGCAATTTTATTCCGCAAAAGAGACGGGAAAACAATTTACTCTAGCAAATCAACAATGCTGTTTCCCTATTGGGTGCAGTGGTTTACTGATAGTTTCCTCCGTCTCGACCACACTAATAAATTAAAAAATACATCCAATCATGAAATTGATTTGTGTAATGTTTATGGTTTAACTAGAAAACAAACACATCTTTTACGCAGCTTTAAAGGTGGTAAATTTAAAACTCAAAAACTCAAACGGCAAGATGGTGTAGAAGAAGAATATCCTCTATTTTATTATGCTGATCCAGCACAGGGCATAGTTGACCCGCAATTTGTCGGTCTTTATGAACCCGTCAATGATGAAAAAAGACAGCCAGCAGATAAAAAACAATATCTGTTTGCAATGGGGGTAGAACGCGCCAATGTGCAAATTGGCTATGTCATGCTCAATACTCTCTGTCTGCGGGAACATAATCGTTTATGTGATGTATTAGCCAGTAATTATCCCGATTGGGATGATGAACGCCTCTTCCAAACTTCGAGAAATATTCTCATGGCAATTATTCTCAAAATAATTATGGAAGAGTACATTAACCACATCACTCCTTATCACTTTAAACTATTTGCTGATCCTGAAGCTTTTACAAAAGAAAGTTGGTATCGTACCAATCATATGTCAATTGAATTTGACTTTGTTTATCGCTGGCATAGTGCGATTCCTGAAACATTTACTTGTAACGGCAAACCCACTCATGTTGCTACAACTCTCTGGAATAATAAAATATTAATTGACCAAGGGTTAGGAGCATTAATGGAAGAAACTTGTTCTCAACCAGGAACAAGAATTGGTTTATTTAACACGCCTGATATATTAGTTGAATTAGCTGAATTACCTTCAATCAGACTGGGACGGGAACTGCAATTAGCCAGCTACAACGATTATCGAGAATTGTGTGGTTTCCCCAGAGTTAACAGCTTTGATCAAATTACTGGTGATGAATTTACTCAACAGAAACTAAAAGAATTCTATGGTCATGTTGATAATATTGAGTTCTTTGTAGGACTCTACTCTGAAGATGTGCGCCAAAATTCAACCATCCCACCTTTAGTAGCACGTTTAATTGGGATTGATGCCTTTTCTCAGGCACTAACTAATCCTTTGTTATCACCTAAAATCTTCAATAAAGATACTCTTTCGCCTATAGGTTGGGAAATATATCAAACTACAAATACCGTCTCAGATTTAGTTAATCGCAACGTTCCGTCATCAGGCAAAAAGTACAAAGTTACTTTTGATTTACACAAGGAATAGCTGATTTTAGTTTGATTGATCAGGACAAAATATCCCCAACTTCTCAAAGAATTGGGGATATAAAGGTTAAAAAATATCTCACCACAATTATTCTATCTATCTGTTGAACAATGAACCTATTTACAGAATATCCAGAACAAGACGAAGCAAAATATTGCGCTCTCATGAGTGAGCTAGTCAGAAAGAACATGGATAATCTTTATGGAGGTGAGAAGCAAAAAATTGCTAAGCGAGATACTCACTCTAAAACTCACGCTGCTGTTCAAGGTACTTTAGAAATTTTCGACTTTGATGAAGCCGCAATTAAACAAGAGTTACGTCAACGCACTTCCTTAACTGAAGCTCAAATTCAAGGAATTTCCCTGAAACAAGGTTTATTTGCCAAAGCAAAACAATATCCTGTTTGGTTAAGATTTGCTAGTGGTGCATTCTCCGTCAAAAATGATTATGAAGGTGATACACGTTCTATGGCGGTGAAAATTCTTGGGGTAGAAGGAGAAAGATTGCCACAAAGCCATGAGTTGAAAACCCACGATATTATTGTCCACAATACAGAACTCTTTTTTGTCAGAACCATTAAAGACTTCTACGGCTTTTTTTTGGCGATTTATCGAGCAGGTTTATTTCCGCTATTTAGGTTGTTGGTGCTGTTATGGCTCAAGTTACATCCCTACGAATCGAATCTTTTACAAACTAGTTTCAAACGTTTTCCTAAAAGTTTACTCACAGAACGCTATTGGAGTGCTTCGGCCTATGCAGTGGGACTCAAATCTGATTTTGACCCATCCCAACCAGGTCGAGTTCCGGTGGAATATCCAGCTGTAATTAAATATGGGTTTACTCCAGTTTCTAGTCAACAACCCTATCAACCACTTCCTCTAGAGTCCAGAGCAGAAACTGAACTTCAGCGTGTCAAAGCTTCAAGTGCAGAGGATAACTACTATCGAGAAGATATTATTCAGGCTTTAGCCAAGCCTGATGCTGAATACACTTGGGACTTTCAAATCCAATTTCAAACTAAACCAGAGATGTCGGTTGATGATTCCACTATTCCTTGGAATGAAGCAGAATCACCTTTCTTGACAATTGGTCGTCTGACGGTGAAGCATCAAAAAGTTGATTCTCCCTTAGAAAGTGACTTTGGGGAAAATCTCAGTTTTTCTCCAGGGAATGGTTTAGCAGTACATCGTCCTGTCGGTGCGATTAATCGATTGCGCTACACAGTTTATTCTATTGTTGCTCAGTCTCGTCATAGTAAACGAGGAGTCAAATATCAAGAACCAACTGTTGAGACAAAATATTAAGTCAGTCTCATGACTATTTGGGTTCGGTTAAATTTGTATACATAGCAGAAAGCTGGAAACAGAAGTTAAAAACATTACTGTTTCTGGCATTCACTTTTTTAGAATGTCTGAATCTATGTGACTACAGCTATGTGCTTAAACAACACTCACAGACAATAACTGTTCTGACATATCAAAATTAGATGTGACATTCTGCACATCATCTAAGCTTTCTAGAGTATCGATTAACTTTAGCAGCGATCGCGCCTGGTCTGAGTCTGTCACTTCTACATTATTACTGGGAATCCAGCGCAATTCGGCATCAGTGACTTGAAAACCCTTATCTTTGAGGGTTTGGTTGAGAATTTCTAAATTAGCAACCTCCGTCACGACCTCGGCCGTCTCCTCTTCCGTCATTTCATAAGACTCAGCGCCACCTTCTAAAGATGCTTCTAAAAGCTGGTCTTCATCAACCACACCTTGCACAATACACACACCCTTTTGGTCAAACATCCAGCTAACGCAACCAGTCTCACCCAGATTTCCACCGTTTTTACTAAAAGCCACCCGTAAATCAGCCGCCGTGCGATTGCGATTATCAGTGAGGGCTTCAATTAAAATTGCGACACCACAAGGGCCATAACCTTCGTAGCGAATTTCTTCTAGACTATGATTATCGCCGCTAAATGTACCTGCACCTTTAGCGATCGCTCTTTCAATATTGTCATTGGGGATACCCGCCGCCTTTGCTTTTTCAATTGCTGTGCGTAGTTGAAAATTCCCGCTTGGGTCTGGTACACCATTTCTCGCCGCCAAAATAATTGCCCGCGATAACTGAGTGAAAGTCTTTCCTCTTTTGGCATCCACTACAGCCTTTTGGCGCTTAATATTAGCCCATTTACTATGACCTGCCATAATTTGAAACTATTTATGTTCTCTCCAAAGATTAGGATATACAAGTGAAGTATGAAGTATGAAGTGTGAAGTATAGAAATTTAACTTTCATTCTTCATAAGTTGCTATTCCCTGTTAGATTAATGATTCATCTTCTCCAGCGAGTTTTGGCGCGATTTGTGTTTACTATTCACACATTTAGGCGCAGAAAAAAGAAATTGCCACAATATCTTAAGCAATTACTCCTGTTATTACTGATGGGCATAGTTGCTTTAAGTGGATGTCAAAATCTGCGTTCTAGAGTTGAAACAGGTAAGGTAACTCATATAACTTTATGGCATGGTGTGAATCCACCACCAAATCGGGATGTATTGCAAAAGCTGGTAGATAAATTTAACCAAACCCATACAGATATTCAGGTAGAGTCTTTATACATTGGGCAACAGGATCAGCAAACTCCGAAAATTTTAGCAGCTGTTGTTGGCAATGCACCCCCGGATTTATTATGGTACAACCCAACTATTGCTGGGCAACTGGTAGAACTAGGAGCGTTGATTTCTGTAGATGAAATGCTGGCAGACTCCCCAGTTAAAAGCGAAATTGACCCGACTTTGTATGCGGCGATGGAATATAAGGGTCAATTATGGTCAGTTCCCTTTGCCACAAATAACCTCGGCATTTTTTACCGTCCGAGTTTGTTTAAAGCAGCAGGGATTATGGAAATTCCTCGAAACTGGCAAGAATTTCGCCAAGTTGCCAAAAAATTAACCCGTGATTTTAACAATGATGGGCAGATAGATCAGTATGGAATGTCTCTGCCTTTGGGTAAAGGAGAATTTACTGTTTTCTCTTGGTTGCCATTTATGTGGAGTAGTGGCGGGGAACTAGTGAGCGGCGATGCCCAAAATCCCGCAGGTGTGAGATTAACCGAAAATCAAGGAGCGATCGCCGCCTTACAATTTTGGCGTAACTTAATTACAGATGGTTCCACAATGTTATCTAGTCCAGAACGAGGATATGAAACAGACCCCTTGCTATCGGGAAAAGTGGCAATGCAAATTAATGGCCCTTGGAATTTAGGACAATTTCAAGATACTAACGTTGATTTTGGTGTTTTTCCCCTGCCGAATAACCAAAAACCGGCTACGAATATTGGCGGTGAAAATCTGTTCTTATTTAAAACCACACCAGAACGCCAAAAGGCAACATTTAAATTTGCTGAATATGCCATGAGTGCCGATTTTCAAACAGAATTAGCTCTAGGTACTGGCTATTTACCGATTAATGTAAAATCTCGCCAAAGCAGCAAATATCAAGAATTTGTCAAGAAAATACCACAAGTAAAAGTCTTTTTAGAACAAGCCCAGTATGGTCGCAGTCGTCCAATTTTTCCTGGTTACAATCGTATTTCTGATGGTATTGGACGGGCAGTTGAAGCAGTATTGTTGGGTAAACTTTCGCCAGTCGAGGCACTACAAGCCAGTCAGCAGCGTTTGGATTTAATCTTTAAATAAAGCCAAAAATAGCCACATAAGGGAAAAATCTGAGCAGTGACATCTACTGCTCAGATTCTTTGGTGCTGTTCTGTGTCATTATTAACTTCAGTCGAATTTGCAAAGATTACGCAAATCTGAAAAAAATAATCTGTAAATTTACCCAATAGTTTTACTTCTAATTAAATATTGACTTTAGTCTGGTTAATAAAATAAGATATCAGATTGTCTGTCTTATTCCTGCTCGGATCAGGTAGACACATCACAAAAGCTAACCACAGCGATTCATCAAGCTCAGGTATATCGCCTTCTCTACAAGAGATTTTAGTTAGCTACCTGTACGGCAACTCTAAGGACAATTTAATGACCTACGCAATTATTGAAACTGGTGGCAAACAATTAAGAGTTGAGCCAGGCCGTTTTTACGATATTGAACTGCTGACTGCTCAACCAGACGAAAAAGTTACAATAAATTCAGTACTACTAGTACACCATGACGGTGGACTCAGCATCGGTCAGCCTCTAGTAGCAGGGGCAACTGTAGAAGGGACGGTATTGCGGCATCTTAGAGGTCGCAAAGTCCTGGTATACAAAATGAAGCCGAAGAAGAAAACCCGCAAAAAACGGGGTCATCGTCAAGAAATAACCAGACTGTTAATTAATTCCATCACTCTCAATGGTGAGGTATTTGCAGCTGCTGAAGTTGCAACAGCCGAAACTAGTGCAGCTGAGAGTTCCCCTGCGGAAACCACTGCTGAATAATAGAAAAATAAGCATAAAAGGAAATTATGGCTCATAAGAAAGGAACAGGTAGTACACGTAACGGTCGTGATTCTAACGCTCAACGTCTAGGTGTGAAGCGTTTTGGTGGTCAAGTTGTTCGTGCAGGAAATATTCTTGTACGTCAGCGCGGTACTAAATTCCACCCTGGTAACAATGTTGGTATCGGTAGCGATGACACCTTATTTGCCTTAGTTGATGGTATTGTTACCTTTGAGAGAAAAGGTAAATCTCGTAAAAAAGTCAGCATTTATCCAGCGGCTGCGCCTGAAGCAGTAGCCAGCTAAAAATCTGGGAATTTGATTGATTACCCAGATTTTTCGGTAAAAAAATGAGGGTGGAAGTTACCAACCCTCATTTTTACTATTTATTAGAGCTTTAAATCTTGCGCTTCTACTTACCACATAGATGTATGTATTGATAATTCCTCGTGGAGAACTGCGCCGCAAGCTATACCTGTCAATGAAAATAAGGATGTAATCAAGAAGGCCGACCTGCCTTTAAATCCTGCTGTATGAAAATCAATTTTTGCTAATATTGCCGCAGAAATAATTAATAACGTATCGAGAAAGAGTCGAAACCAAGCAACCATTAGGAAAAACAAAAATGCCCCGCATACGGCAATTAAAAAAGTTCTAGTACTTGACTCAAAAAATACACTAGAATAATTAGCCATCGCTAAAAAGGGAACAGCTAAACTTGCTAACAAAATCAATACACCAAGTACCACTACTATCCAGAGAGGCCAAGGCATACGTGATTCAGATAACACCCAGCCTAGGGTAGTATAACTAACCAGTACTAATAATAAGGATGTCCAAGGAAGTCTTTTGAAAATTGACATGGGTTGATTTCGTCATGAATTAAGTAAAGTGATTTTTTGCATAAATTTTCAATTACCAAGTACTTGCTCTGACTTGTAGGAGCCTTGATGTTGGTGGGAGTAAAGGCGATCGCACCCTACAAGAAAGCAAACTTTAGTTGAATGTATTTTGACGAGAATGACTTAGACTATATGTTTATCATCCTATTTTTACAAGACGTAATCAATAGGCTGTTAGGCCAATTCTCTAAATTTACAAACAATTACGGTACAAACTAGTTAAATATTTTCGTAAACATTTGTAAACTGTTAGCAGCAGAGTAGCAAAGTATCACATCTGGATTAAGGAATTGTCATGAAACAACTTGTTGTCGCTGAGCGCGTAAGCCTCATCGGTCATATTGTGTCAATGGTGTTTGGGTTAGTAGGGATATTATTGGTTGTACCCAATGCCGAACTCATTTTGAACTTGTCTGAATTTGGACAAACTGCTATGCAGTGGAGTATGGCTGGTGGCGGTGTAGTTTATATGATTTTGGGTGCAGCAGCCGTATTGTTGTATGCCTCGCGGACATTAGGTGTGGGTCGTGCTGTGGCATTTCTGCTGCCTGCTGTATTAATTTCTTTAACCAGTGAACTTTTAGGAACTAGCACAGGCTTTCCTTTTGGTCACTACCACTATTTAAGTGGCTTGGGTTATAAAATTGCTGGTTTAGTGCCGTTTACAATTCCCTTATCTTGGTTTTATTTAGGCTGTGTATCTTACTTATTAGCCCGTGCAGGTTTAGAAGTAGATACAAAACCGAGCTTGTGGCGACATATTGGCGCGATTGGCTTGGGTTCTTTGCTGCTGACCTCTTGGGATTTTGTACTTGACCCAGCCATGAGTCAAACTACCTTACCCTTTTGGTATTGGCAGCAACCAGGTGCTTTCTTTGGAATGCCTTATCAAAACTTTGCTGGTTGGTTAGGTACTGGCGCAGTCTTCATGACAGTAGCAGCTTTATTGTGGAAAAACCAGCCAATTAAATTTGAGCGATCGCAACTTAATTTACCTTTAGTAGTCTATTTAAGTAACTTTGCTTTTGCAACAGTTATGAGCTTGGCTGCCGGATTCTCCATTCCTGTATTACTCGGTTTATTATTAGGAGTGACTCCTGCTATTACCTTGTGGTGGAAAGCATCAGCCGCAACTACTCAAGTGACCATTGAGCCAGCAACTCAAGAAGTTTCCGTGGCCAGCGTCAAAGTTGCTTTGAAGTAGTAAAAGTGGGCAAAAAGTAGGGGACAATGGGGAAATTTTTCTCAGTACCCAATAGCCCTAAATTAGTCATGAACAACAAGATCCCCGATTTCTTCAAGAAGTCGGGGATCTGAATCTGATTAAGTCTAATTAAAATCTAAAAATTACATTTTTGAGCATATATCAAGCATATTAAAGAGATTAACAGCTGAAAGTACAGATATTGTGGGAACTGTTCAATTATTATGGTCTATGATTGGCTTACTCCTGACAATGGGTGGCACATTTCTGGAAGCATATAGTATCACCTTGCCTTGGAGTTGGACTCAACATGGAATTCAAACCTTTTCTTTAGGTGTCACCTTCCAAATTGGGGCGGTGCTACTTGTAGGTTGTTTGGGAGGTCAAAATGCTGGTGCGCTCTCGCAAATTGCCTACTTGGTTATGGGTTTAACCTTACTTCCGGTATTCTCCGAAGGTGGAGGTCTTGGTTATGTAAGGCTTTCTCAGTTTGGCTATTTGTTAGGCTTTGTTCCTGGAGCATGGATTTGTGGATTTTTGGCTTTTCAAGCCAGACCAAAACTAGAATCTTTGGCATTTAGCTGTATTTGTGGCTTGTTAACGATTCACTTCTGCGGTATTACTTATTTGACTATTAGTTACTTTCTTCAGTGGCAAGGTACAGAAAATTTATCCTTAATCCAAGCAGTCTTGAAATACTCTTGGTTTGCCGTACCAGGACAATTAGCTGTAGTCTGTGCTGTTACCTCAATAGCTTATTTATTACGTCATTTAATGTTTTATTAGTTATTAGTCCATTGTCAATAGTTAGACTGACTTTTGACTTTTGACTTTTGACCAACTGACTAACACACCATGATTTTACAAAATCGCCTGTTTTGGCTTGCTGCTTTTATCTCTTTTTTCTTAGATCAACTGACCAAATACTGGGTAGTGCAAACCTTTAAATTGGGGGAAACATTCCCACTAATACCAGGAGTATTTCACTTTACTTATGTGACTAACACTGGTGCCGCTTTTAGCTTACTTAGTGGAAAAGTTGAGTGGTTACGCTGGTTATCGTTGGGAGTCAGTTTAGGGTTGATAGCCTTGGGTATATTTGGCTCAATGCTAAGTCGTTGGGATCAGTTAGGATATGGTTTAATTTTGGGTGGGGCGATGGGCAATGGTATCGATCGCTTTGTTTTAGGTTATGTAGTAGATTTCCTAGATTTTCGTTTAATTAATTTTGCTGTATTTAATATTGCAGATTCATTTATCAGTATTGGTATTGTTTGTTTACTGATAGCCTCATTTCAAAAAACCCCAACTACCCCCCGCAGAAGGTGACGCAGAGTTGAGCTATTGAACATTGACTCTACTTAACTATGCTGTAAAAACTCTACTTTAGGTACTAAAGGGTCAGTAACAATAGCTACGCCAATAAAACCCCAACGTTTCAGCAAGCTACTAAGTTGGCTTCCTGGTAGAGATTCTACAGCAAAGCGATTTGCCACATCTGCTGCATGGGTGTTGAGATAGCTTAAAGCATCAAAGTTTTCTCGAAACAGCAAGATATAACCTGATTCTTCAGCGTTGGGACGCGCTGTTAAGTAACGACCGTCAGCTTTTACACGCACTAGATAATAAATGTCGGAAAACATATTGTAAAAGTCCAATGTCAATAGTCAAGAGTCAATAGTTGATTGTAAATACTATGGACTATGGACTCTTGACTTATCAGTAAATAATTAAGCATCAAGACGAATACGCGGGTCGGCGACCTTTAACATTAAATCTGCGAATAAGTTACCGACATTCAACAGCACAGCACTCATCACAAGGCTCGCCATAACTAGATACTGGTCTTTAGCGATAACAGCTTGTAAGGTTAATCTTCCTAAACCAGGCCAGTTAAAGAACTGTTCGGCGATGAATGCACCACCTAATAAACTGGCTAATTCAAAACCGAGCAAAGTAATTAGGGGGTTAATAGCATTACGAAGGGCGTGAACGTAAATGACGCGATTTTCTGGTAATCCTTTAGCGCGGGCAGTTTGAATATAATCTTGACGTAGTACGTCCAATAATTCCCCACGGGTAATGCGTTGTAAACCTGCAAAACTGGTGATACTTAAGGCAACGGTGGGTAATATCATGTGCCAGCCGATATCAATAATTTTACCAAACCAAGATAAATCAGCATGATCGATGCTGGTCATACTGCCGACGGGGAATAAAGGAGAGGTAAATTGAGCGAATATTAATAAAAATAGGGCGGTGATAAAACTGGGAAATCCTTGTCCGGCGTAGCTAATGACCTGCAATATGCGGTCTGTAGCGCGATTTTGCTTCACCGCTGCGATGATACCCAAAGGAATCGCGATCGCCCATATCACAATTAAAGAAGCGATCGCGAGTAATAAAGTTGCAGGTACTCTCTCCCACAACAGCGAAGCTACAGAACGTTGGTAAACAAAACTTGTACCAAAATCTCCTTTGGTAAATATCCGCCACAACCATAAGAAATATTGCTCAGGCCAAGACTTATCTAAACCGAACTGTCTTCTAATTTCCTCAATGCGTTCTGGCGAAATTTTCGGATTTTGTCGGAGGGTATCGACATAATCCCCTGGAGACAATTTGATGATGAAAAACGACAGCGCTGATGCCAATAATAAGGTAAACAACGCTTGCAATATCCGCTTTAACACATAAATAAAAGTTTCACTCGTGATTAGCCTAATTAGCCAATCTCGACTTGTCTCCAAAGAAATTTTTGTAGCTGTCATAGTATTTAGTCAATGGTCAATGGTCAATGGTCAATGGTCAGTGGGTGATTAACTAGTCTAATAACCAAAAACTCTAGATTTTTGACTATGGACTATGAACTTTTGACCATTGACTAATATTCAATTAACGAGATAATCGGCACATCTGGCAGATTTTTCCGCCCTTGTAAATCTCGTAGCTCGATAATAAACCCAAAACCTACTAGTTCACAGTCAAGCTGTTGGACTAACTTGGCTGTAGCACTTGCTGTACCACCTGTAGCAATCAAATCATCGACAATTAAAACTCGGCTCCCTGGGTGCAAAGCGTCTTGGTGCATTTCCAAGCAGTCAGTCCCATACTCTAATTGATATTCAATTGAGTGAACTGCTGCGGGTAACTTACCTTTTTTCCGCACAGGAATGAACCCCGCGCCTAATTTATAGGCTAGAGGAGTGCCAAAAATAAATCCCCGCGACTCCATCCCGATAATATAATCGGCTTGGAATTCAGCTTCGTTGCATTTTTCGGCAAAAAAGTCAATAGTGTATCGCAGTCCTTCGCGATCGCGCAGTAGAGTAGTAATATCTCGAAATAAAATGCCAGGCTTGGGAAAATCTGGGATGTCACGAACTAGAGATTTTAAATCCATAAACAGTGAAGGAGTAGGTCAGACTGGAAAAATCGTACACTATAATGTCATACGCTGGATTTGAGGCTCTAGTATCATCATCCATTGACGATAGTGAGAATCTACACCAAGCTTAAATATGGACTGGTACTTAATAAAAGAAGGTGAACTGATGCTGGAAAAACTGAAATTTAAGTATACGCAAACTTTGTCGTAGAACAAGTTAAGTCATGTATACGTCAAGTATTATGGCTACTGCCACAAGTTTAATGTTATTTTTTGGCTACTTATCTTAAATTTAGTTGTACTAGTTGTATCTAGTCTGTTGGAAGCGCACAAGGTAATTTATCGAATGAATGTCTCCGCGAGCTTAACGCCGTTCAACAGTCCCGCACCTGCATCAACGCCAATGATTCTGGATACCTTACCAGATCCGGCAATCGCAGGACAAGGATGTCCGCCCAGAACCAGGGTGCAAATCGACCTCATCTTATTGGCCATTGAAGCTTTAGAACTAGGTGGTTCCGAAGCAATTTTGTCTTTTGCTGAAGAACTAGATTTAAAAGAGATTATTAAAAATCGGGTCAATTTATGGCGGATGCGTAGCTCTAGCCCTATGCGCCGAGCGAATATCCGCCGACCCCTAACTATTATGGAAGCCAAGGCTTTAGTAGTTATTGCTTGCTACATTGCGCGGCGGTTAACAGTTGTCATCCGCCAGATGCTCATGATATATCAGCAAATGAATGACAAGCAGATACCTCTAGAACAAAATTTGCGTTTATCTAACTACTTAGAACGCTTTCGAGCGCATTTTAAAAGTAGAATGAATGCCCGACGTTCTGGTGTACTGGCCTTAACTTCTGATGAAAAATTAGATGAGTTAGCTATTAATTTGCTAGAAAAACTACTATTTTGTACTGGTACGGCCGGAATGCAGCGGTTCTGGATTAGTCTTTTTGACGGGGAAGTGGAATGAACATTCAACGGAAGTACAGTTTACCTAACTGTACGTTGCTTTTAGAGGGTTTAAGTGATGCTTCCAGGGCGGCACATTTACAAGAGCTACGCCCAGAATTATCAATATTGGTAAATGTAGAATGCTATATATCTGGTTATAAGCAGCCTCTGGTGGGAGGCCGAGAATTTTTTGAAAGTTTGGTCAGGGCGGTGAGTGGCTACGCCCAAGAATTTTTAAGTAATGTGCCGAATCCTCAAGCTCATAACCAAGATTCGGAATTAGTAGAACTACAAAAAATTGACCATAACCGTCATAGACTGATTATTCATGCTGAAAGCACGACAGAAGGTTTGGAGTCGAATGCTAACCAGGCTAAATCACCGATTCAAATTGACATGAATACGGTGCAGTTATTTGATTTGGTAGAAGCTGTAGACCAGTTTTTTGCTGATACCCAAACCTTAGCAGAATTATCATTAGAGTTACAACCAGTTACCCGACGTTATGGTGGTGCTAATGAAATTCTCCTCAAGCAAGCAGTACCAGCCAGTATTGGAGTTGCGAGTGTAGCTGTCGCTGCGGTTGCTTTTAGTTTGATTCCACCTCCCCAAATTCGCACACCAGAACCACAACCAGAAACTCAGAGTAGCGCCACGCCAACACCTATTACTACGGCGACTCCCAGCACAACACCCTCAGCGGCGAACTCTCCCTTAGCTAGTGCAACACCCATAGCTGCTACTATCAACCCGACTCCAGTACCTACAGCAGCAACACCGCCGACAAAAGATTTAGAAGCACTGTTAAATACAGTTTCCGAAATCACCGACCCATCTCAACTACGCGCTTTGAATCGTCAGGTATGGAATCAACTTGATCCCGCGTGGAGTAACCGTTCGGCAATCAAAGATGATTTAGTTTATCGTGTAGGTGTGGCTGGTGATGGTGCGATCGTTGGTTATAAGGCGGTCAATCAAGGGTCAAATGACGGCATAGAGTTAACCCCACTACCCAAAGTACTTTACAATCCTGCTAAACGTTCGGCAATTACTAATGAACCAATAGCTCAATTTAAAGTAGTCTTTACTAACAAAGGTGTGTTAGAAGTTAGTCCTTGGCGCGGTTATGCTAGTACACCACAGGTAATTGGCAGTAAAATTACAGACGTTAATACAGTTAAAACTTTAAACCAAAAGCTATACAATACAATTCGCCAAAATTGGAAAGGTACTCCCACCTACACAAAAGATTTGCGTTATCGAGTCGCCGTTAATAAAGAAGGTACTATTGCTGATTATGAACCACTAAATCAGGTTGCTTTCGATTATTTTCGGGAAACTCCACTACCAAATATGTTTCAATCTGTTTATGGTTCTAATGGTGCAGCACCGAATAATCAAGAACCCCTGGCTCACTTCCAAGTAGTGTTCAATCCCAATGGCAAACTCGAAGTGACTCCTTGGCAGGGATATCGGTAAGTTAAAGAAGAAATGGTTAACTCAACTTATAAGCTTTGATTTTTCATTGACATAAGTTTTAGCGATCGTAGAGATCGCGAGATGCAACAACTTCATAAAAGTGTTCTCTAGTCCAACTGGCTAGTGACTGTAATGGCTCAATTAGTGTTTTTCCTAAAGATGTCAGAGAGTATTCCACACTCAAAGGCATCTGTGATAGAATAGTGCGCTCTACTAGTCCATGCCGTTCCAGTTTTCGCAAAGTTTGAGTTAGAACCTTTTGGGAAATTCCTTGAATGCAACGTTGAATCTCGCCATATCGCCGCGAACGGTAAGCCAAACAATACAGTACGATTACACTCCACTTATCTGCAATGACATCAAGAATTTGTTGAGTTGGACAGTCGAGTGTAAATATTTCTGGTTCGGGAAAATTGTTGAGCATGATGCTTGTTCACGCACCAAATGGTGCCTTATTGTTTTTTTGCAGAAGTCATTTTAGCCTGAAGTAACGACGGTTAAGGCTTCACAGACAAACAAAATAAAAGAGATATTTTTTATGAATCGAGAAGAACTCGGTAAATGGCTTCTCAGAGCAGCTGCGCTATCAACAATCATTGTTCCCATTGGCGTTGATGCTATCTTGTTAGCAAATGGTCACATGAACAACCCTGCGTGGCTACCTCATGCTAAATTGCATTGTGCTATGTCGTTTTTTGCTGCTGTATCTTTGGGCGGTGCAGCTTTGGCAATATTAAAAGTTCGTCCCGTAACTGACAATTTTTCGATGGCGCTGGCTACATTTCTCAGTTCTGCATTTTGGATTGGGTTAATTGCAGCAGGGTTTTGGCCAGGGACTTCTTACGGTTTTCTCAATGATCCGGTTCTTGGTAATATTCGTGAGCCGGAGTTAGCCGGAATTACAATTTATCCCAATGTTTTAGCTAGTGTAGTAACGATCGCAGTAGCTGTGGCGGGTTATTGGTTAACAAATTACAAACAGCCAATTAAGCAATAAAGTAAAATGTCATCTATCAGCAGGCGGAATTACTAATCTATCTAAAAAAAGTTTTTAGAAGTTAGTAAAAACAACTATGTTGTTTTCGGGTAATAATAACTTTGTTACTCGATAGCGTTGCTGGTAACGAAAATGACGCGCTCTCCCAATTCAGGCAATGATCAGGAGCCAACTAACCGTCGTTTATTACATCTTCTCCTTTTAAGACGTACTAGTCTGGTAGTTGGAATTATCCTGCTGGCTGGAACTGCATCGGGAATTTGGTGGGCAAGAAATTATGTATATAACGAATTAGCACCGTTAGTAGAGACAAATCTTGAACAATTACTGGGGCGACCGATAACATTAGGTCATGTTGAAGCCTTTTCACTTTCGAGTCTGAGATTTAGTTATTTATCGATACCAGCAACGCCTACTGATTCTGACCAACTGACAGCCAAAGCCGTTGATGTGCGCTTTTCTCTGTTACCAGTCATTTTCAGTCGCACACTACCTTTAAATGTCACAGTGGTGCAACCCCGTGTTTTTATCCAACAAGATCAGGAAGGTCGTTGGGTAACGGCGGCGGTGAAGTCTCAAGAAGGGCAAGGTATTATTCAAACACAGTTACAAACACTTGAGATTGTTGATGGCAATGTAGAATTATTACCAGCTTCTGCACCAACTAAACCAAAAGGTTCTGTAGTTATCAATCAATTTGGTGGGGTAGCGCGATTTTCACCAGATAATACACAGATTAGTTTTGAAATCAATGGTCAACTAACTAGAGGTGGTGCAGTTAAAATTACTGGTGATACACAACCAAAAACACAACAAACTAACCTTCAGGTTGTGGCGCAAGATTTACAAGCATCAGATGTTAGTCGATTAATTCAGTTACCCATTGTTTTGCAAGCAGGAAGGGTAAGTGCTGACTTGGGTGTGCAGATTCCCGCAGATGTTTCCGATATAGCAATTACCGGGACAGCTATTCCGCGTCAGGTGACGGCGCAAATTCAAAATATTCCCCAAAAATTTGTTAATGCTAACGGTAGATTAGTATTTCAAGGTCAGGCGATCGCATTAGATAATCTAACCACAAACTTGGGCAAAGTTCCCATTCTGGCTAATGGCACAGTTAATACTAAAACAGGTTTTAACCTCTCAGCGCAGGTAAAACCAGTCAATGCAAAAAACTTGTTAGATACTTTCAACGTTAAATCACCAGTTATCGCCACTGGGGAAATTCAAGCTAACGTCAAAGTCCAAGGTTCTCTTCAACAGCCAGTTCTCAGCGGTACAGTCAGCAACACCAAACCTATTCAAGTTGACCGCGTTCTATTCAAAGCTGTTAATACTGACTTTCGCTTGAGTGCATCTCAAAAGGTTTCTCAAATTGCTGTCTCTAATCTCAAACTTGTTCCCGCAGCCGGTGGGATAATTACAGGTGGTGGTCAAGCAATTCTAGGTGGTCAGGTAAAATTTAATGTGCAAGCTGAAGGTGTATCAGGAGATATACTGGCGCGGAGTTACGGCATAACACCACCTATTAATGTTGGCAATGTCTCAGCCAATACTCAAATTACTGGTTTGCTTGGCAAACAACCTTTAACACTCAACATCTCT
The DNA here is from genome assembly GCF_002897135.1 of Nostoc cycadae WK-1. Classification (NCBI taxonomy): domain Bacteria; kingdom Bacillati; phylum Cyanobacteriota; class Cyanophyceae; order Nostocales; family Nostocaceae; genus Nostoc; species Nostoc cycadae. Next base: position 99,121 of record NZ_DF978442.1, read on the forward strand.
AGCCTACAAGTGCAACCACCAGCTGGCGGACAAATTGTTGGCAGAGGTCAAGTTCAGCTGGCTCCCCAAGGTAGGGTATTGTTGAATGTTCTAGCCCAAAATTTACCAGGGGATGCGATCGCTAAAACCAACAACTCTTCCTTCACAATCAAAGTTGGGAATGTATCAGTAAATACTAGAATTTCTGGCGCGTTGGGGAATTTGCGGGCTGTGGCGCAAGTGCAAGCGCCTAATGCGACTTATCCCACCATAGGCGCAGCTGTAATTACTCAACAAGGGCAGAATATCCTTTTGCCCACGGCTGTGTTTAATGTGGCAGGTAATACAATTAGGGCTAGAGGTCAGGTTGTACAGAACCGCTGGCAAGCTTTTGTGAATACTGAGCAAGTTCAGTTAAGCCGTTTTAAACAGATTCCAGAACAATTTCAAGGAGTTGTCAATAGTGCATCAGTGAATTTGTCAGGAAGCACTAAATCTTT
>NZ_DF978443.1:0-98582 GCF_002897135.1 Nostoc cycadae WK-1
AATCAAATTTTTCGTGAATTGGTATAACACGTTCACCAGTCCCGCAACGGTAGAAAACTTGGAGCCAGCGGACTTAGCGCGTGAGCTTGTAACGCTTCGTCAGGCGCTATCTGCTGCCACCCAACGCGAACTTTCGGCCCAAGCGCATCTGCAAGCGGTGATTCAGGAGCAAAACCAACTCAACCAAAACTTACGCATAGCGAATGAAGAGATCCTATCGAGCAATGAGGAACTGCAAAGCACGAATGAAGAACTGCAAACGGCGAAGGAAGAAGTTCAAGCTACCAATGAAGAACTCTCGACGACCAATGAAGAACTGCGGAGTCGGAATCTGCAACAAAATCGAGACAATAGTGATCTCAACAACTTTATCGCCAGCATTAATATCCCGATTGTGATGCTGACGAATGACTTAAGGATTCGCCGCTTTACACCAACCGCCCAGCGACTGTTCAATTTCATCCCCACCGATATCGGACGACCCTTCACTGACCTGCATGGCAATTTTGACGTTTCCCAGCTAGAACCGATGATTTTGGAGGTGTTGGAAACTCTCAATACGAAAGAACAGGAGATCCAAACAGAAGCCGGATACTGGTATACCATCCGCATTCGCCCCTATCGCACCAGTGAAAACCAAATTGACGGTGTGACAATGGTGCTACAGGATATTGATGCCCTCAAACGCTACAACGCCAGCCTAGAGAGCGCTCGCAACTATGCAGAAACCATCATTGAGACGGTGCAAATCCCTCTGGTTGTGCTGGACGCTGATTTACGGGTGAATGTCGCAAATAGAGCATTTTACGAGACATTTCAGGTTTCTGAAGCTGAAACCATCCAGATGTTGCTGTTTGAATTAGGCAATGGGCAGTGGGATATTCCCGAACTGCGATCAATGTTGAATGGTATTCTGGCGGGTGGGCTTGCGGTGCAGGATTTTGAGGTCAATCATGATTTCGAGCAGATTGGGCAGAAAAATATGCTGCTCAATGCGTGCAAACTGCACCGAGAAGACAACACAGACATGATTCTGTTAGCGATCTCAGATGTTACCGAGCGCACGGCACGCCAGCAGGCTGAAGCGGCCAGTCGTGCCAAAGATCAATTTCTCTCAAATCTGTCCCATGAACTGCGAAATCCGCTCACCTCGCTGCTGGCCTGGGTGCAACTGCTCCGCAACCGCAACTGCGACGAGGCAACAGTCGATCAAGCCTTAGAAGCCGTTGAGCAGAACGGTAGGCTACTCAATTACCTAATTGAAGATATTCTGGATGCCTCTCGGATTACGGGTGGCAAGTTGCAATTGAATAGCCACCCAATCGACTTGAGCTTATTGGTTCAAGATGCTCTCGATAGCGTTAACTTATCGGCGGTGGCAAAAAATATTCAGTTAGTGTCATCGTTGAGTTCGATCACCGTGCTGGGGGATGCCGAACGATTACAGCAAGTGCTGGGGAACCTGCTCTCGAATGCGATCAAGTTTACGCCTGCGGGTGGACGAGTAGACATCACGCTGTCACAGGTTGACAACCAGGCGCAAATTCAAGTCAGTGACACCGGAATTGGTATTCCAGCAGATTTATTGCCACGTATTTTCGAGCGGTTCTATCAGGCTGATTCCAGTACAACCAAAACCAATCAAGGGCTAGGACTGGGCTTGGCGATCGCGCGGCATCTCATCGAGCTGCATGGTGGCACTGTACAGGCAGAAAGTCCGGGCGAAGGACAAGGTGCTACCCTGACTGTGCGGTTGCCTTTATACGTCCCGCCCCTAACCTCACCGCCGATTGTCGAACCGACGGTAGAAACATCTTTGGACGCTTCGCAAAATCTCCCCTCTCTAGAAGGCTTGCATATCCTGGTGGTTGATGATCAGGTCGATGTGCTTTTACCCTTGCAGTTGATGCTAGAAACTTACGGGGCAGAGGTGCTGGCCGTAACGACTGCCAGAGCAGCCCTCTCTGCTCTCAGCGAAAGCCCTAACCGCTATGATGTGCTGATTTCTGATCTCGGCTTGCCTGGGGAAGATGGCTACTTCCTGATTCAACAGGTGCGATCGCTCAGTGCGGCAGCCGGAGGACAAATTCCGGCGATCGCGCTGACGGGCCATGCCAGTAAAGCAGAAGAGCAACGGGCGATCAAGGCTGGGTTTCAAATGCACATAGCTAAACCCTGTGATCTGGTTCAACTGCGTGCAATAGTTGCCGATTTGGCTAAACGAACTTAACGGCTTGCCGTTACACGAGGCTTTCCTTGCCTTTACATCTGGTGGTCTGTTTGAATAGACTATTGATACTGATGACCAACCGCAAGTTTACTGTCTGATTACCAGTTTGACAGATATTGTCCATCAGCAAAATTAGAAACACTCACTTTTTCTATACTTAATACCGCTTAGAGCTTAACCGAACCGTATTGCCCATACACCCAGTCTCTACAGCTGCTTGTTTGTAACAAAATCTGTAACAGCAATGGTATTTGAGCTTTTACTCGACTAGATTGGGAAAAAATCTCCGGGTAATCCCTGAATATAGGGGTAATGTTGCTGAAAGATATACGGGACTATCAAATTCTATTTCTGGGTTCATTTCTGGCCTTGGGAATTGGCACAAGAGACTGGACACTGCGACCAGAGATGATTGCTGTGGCGATCGCATCTTGTTTATCAACGCAGTGGATATTGTCAATGGTCAATAGTCAATGGTCAATGGTCAAGGGTCAAGAGGAAAAACAAATAAATCTGCGTAGTGCTTTGATTACTTCGCTAGGACTGAGTTTGCTCTTGCGGGCTGACCATTGGACAACAATGATGTTAGCAGCAGTTAGTGCGATCGCCAGTAAATTTTTCTTGAAAGTTGGCGATAAACATTTCTTCAACCCGGCCAATTTTGGCATCATCACTGTCTTGACTCTTACTTCCGATGCTTGGGTATCACCAGGACAATGGGGTGAAGAGTGGTGGTATGGCATATTATTTGCCGGGACTGGTGGATTGATTCTGCAACGCATTGGTCGTTGGGATACCACGGCAGCTTTTTTAGGTTCCTACTCACTGCTAGAAGCCATCCGCAACCTCTATCTAGGTTGGACTTGGGATGTATATTGGCATCGGTTAATGAGTGGGTCTTTACTGCTGTTTGCCTTATTTATGGTGACAGATCCGCGGTCAATTCCCAACGCCAAAATCGGGCGTGTGATTTGGGCTATCTGCATCGCCAGCTTAACTTTTATTCTGCGAAATAATTTCTTCATCTCCACCGCCGTATTTTGGTCATTGTTTGCCCTTGCACCGTTGACCATACTTTTAGATTGGCTGTGGTCATCTCCCAGATTTTCTTGGTTGGAGCAGATGAAACAAGGGAAGGAACAACAAATGACCAATGACAAAGAACAAATGACTCTTGACTCAGCACTTTAACAAGAGGTATAAAATGAAGCGATTTCGACTAATAATTTCGTCACTAATCACAGTATTAGCTGTGCTGTGTTTTGCCCCGACAGCCTGGGCATTTTGTGGATTTTATGTCGCCAAAGCCGATAGTAAATTATATAACCAAGCATCTCAAGTAATTTTGGCGAGGGATGGCGATCGCACTGTTTTAACGATGGCAAATGACTTCCAAGGCGCAGTCAAAGATTTTGCAATGGTTGTACCTGTGCCAACAGTCATAAAAAAAGAGCAAGTACGCATTGCTCCACCCAAAATTGTCGAGCGTTTAGATGCTTTTAGCGCACCACGCTTAGTAGAATACTTCGACTCTGATCCTTGTGTTGAATACGACCGAGTACTTAACGAAGCCTTACCCTCACCAGCAGCCAGAGCAGCAGGAGCAGCCAGAGGTAGTGCGAATGATTTAGGCGTAACCATCGAAGCACGTTTTAACGTCGGTGAATACGACATTGTGATTTTGAGTGCTAAAGAATCGGGCGGCCTAGAAACTTGGCTCAATCGCAACGGTTACAAAATTCCCAGAGGCGCGAAACAGCTACTTAAACCATATATTCGCTCTGGCATGAAATTCTTTGTTGCCAAAGTCAACCTCGATAAATTTGAGCAATCTGGCTATCAGTTCCTGCGTCCCCTACAAATTTCATACCAATCACCCAAGTTCATGCTGCCCATTCGTTTGGGTATGATTAATGCCAACGCAGCCCAAGATTTGATTGTGTATGTCCTCTCACCCAAAGGGCAAGCAGAAATCACTAACTACCGCACCGTGAAAGTTCCCTCTGATGCCAATATTCCTGTGTTTGTTAAAAATGAATTTAGTGATTTCTACAAGTCCATGTTCCAAACGGCATATCTCAAAGAAGACAGAAAAGTAGCTTTCTTAGAATACGCCTGGGATATGAGTAGTTGTGACCCTTGTTCAGCCGAACCGTTGAACCAAGAAGAACTTAAGCAAGCAGGCGTATTTTGGCTAGATAATAATGCCAATGATGACGTAACAGCACCGCCAAACTTCCGCCGTCGTCCGTTTCCCAGTAGTAGCGTGTTCATCACCCGATTGCACGTCCGCTACACCCGTGACAAATTCCCAGAAGACCCAATATTTCAAGCCACCTCTAACCAAGAATCTTTTCAAGGAAGATACATTTTACAGCATCCCTTTACAGGCGACCTCAAATGTCAAGCTGGTAGAGAATACAAGCGGTCTTTACCCAAGCGGTTTGAACAAGAAGCCCAAACTTTGGCAAAACTCACCAATTGGAAGATTCAAGACATTCGCCAAAAAATGAAGTTAAGTCTGGGTGATTTGAATTATTCTTGGTGGGAAAATTTCATGTCCTGGCTAGGAATGTAGTTGAGCAAAGCTGGGTGTAAGGTTTTGAACACTACACCCTCACACCCCTAAACCCCTGACTAAAACTATTAATTAATCGTTGCACTGCGTAAGTCCTATTGTTGTAGGTAAACACTGGCAGCATGGAGAGCAAGACCCAATCCCCAACCTAGTAGAGGGTAAATTGCCCAGAAGTAACCAGGACTAACTACCAAATTCAACACAATTAAAAAGAGATTAACCACAAGAAAGCTAATCAAATGTGGCTTGATTTTTTGCAGGCGGTGAGAGTTAGATGCTTGCCGCCGTTTCATAATTTCTTTCTCCTGTTGCCATTGTTGTTGTGCGGTTTGCAGGCTGACAAATGAAATACCCAGTTCTGTGGCCATTTCTTGTAACTGCTGTTCGGAAAAATTTTCTTGTTGTTTATCAGCCATTGCTCGCTGAAGAATCTGCTGCACATCTTCTGGGCGAAAGGAAGTCATAGATTTATGCTCCTAGATTCCATTAGGGATGATGACAGAGTTACCAAGAATTTCTTTTTGGCGTTCCATCTCTCGCCATCATTGTGCAAATTGGTGTAAGATTTTGTGCTTTCAGAACCTTTTCAGGCTATTTTGCTAGAATTGATGACTCTTTTCTTCCCCTAGCTGTATCAGTGCTATTTTTGATGAGAATAGGTTTTATTGCAGATGCTAAACCAAAAGCTGGCATATTCCCATAAAACGCTTTGTAGTTGACTAGTCTAATGATCTAGGTTTCATAGCAGATACCCAAACGTGAAGTTTAAAATTAGCCTGACAAAACTAGAAGCACATCGTTTTTCCTGTATTACTAAATGCTGAGATAGCATATCAACAAAAGGCAGTCGCACCACTACCAAAAAAAATACCTCCAGAATATGGAGGCAATGTCCTTTATGTTATTCAAAAGTAATAGCAGAGATTATTTATTTCTTGGGTTGCTTTTTCCTGACTATCGTCGCGAATAATCTTCGCGTTCTGCCTCACCTACAACTGGTGCGCCTGATTCACCCAAAGCCTTTGAATAGAATAGACCTGCCAATATCGCACCTAAAATTGGAGCTACCCAAAACAGCCATACTTGCTTAAACATTTCTACACCAGCAAAAAGTGCCGGGCCAGTACTACGAGCGGGATTAACCGATGTATTCGTTATGGGTATGCTGATCAAATGAATCAATGTTAGTGCCAAACCAATAGCAATTGGTGCAAAGCCCTTTGGCGCACGACCATCTGTTGCACCTAAGATCACAATTAAAAAAATAAATGTAAGTACAACCTCTGTAATAAAGCCAGCAGTGAGCGAATAGCCTCCAGGAGAATGTACTCCAAAACCATTTGTCGCTAAGGGATTAGAACCAGAAAGCATAAATCCTGGTTTACCCGTGGCAATTAAATAAACTAGACCTGCGGCTAATATTGCTCCCAATACCTGAGCAATAATGTATGGAAGCAATTCAGAGCCAGGAAAACGCTTTCCTGACCAAAGACCAAATGATACAGCTGGGTTAAAATGGGCACCAGAGATATGACCAACTGCGTAGGCCATAATTAGCACCGTTAAACCAAAAGCCAGAGCCACACCTACAAAGCCAATTCCTAATTCATTGGCTTTCGCGTCTGGAAATGCTGCTGCAAAAACAGCACTTCCACAGCCGCCAAGAACTAGCACAAATGTCCCAACGAATTCTGCAAGACAGCGTGTTAAAAGCGACACCATATATAGCTCCCTGCTGAAGCAGATGATTAAAAGTGTTAAAAATTAAGCGTTAAGAAATGTCTTTAAATCTTTTAACTACAGATTTAACACCAACATCGTTAAATTTACCAGCTTTTATCCACCCCAATAGGAACTCTAGCAACTCTTAACAAATAGGTGACTCAGAGGTTAAGATCTGTGCCATTATCTAGCGGGAATACTTTACTTTGTCTAAGTTCTTGTTGTTGTTCAAGGGCGAAAGCGACAACTTTTTGCTGCGACAAAATCTTCGAGATACAAGGTTAATATCTGGAGTGCCTTTGTAAGCAATACTTAGTATATTCTTGCTTTTTTGTTGCTGAAATTGCCATTATGGAACTTGATGAAGAGTTACGCAACTTAGTTACTCAAGCCTGCGGCTACCCTCCTAGAAGCCCGCAGCGTCAAAAGCTGCTTACGCAAATCATCCGTTTAACTTCAGGCAGACTTTGGCGAGAAAGTACTCCTTACTATCAAGATGCACTGCAACAAACTTGGTTATATTTCTGTCGTAATGTTTGTGATGGTTTAACTGGTCAGACCTATGACCCTACTTATGGTACTGTGGTCACTTGGTTAAATGCTTATCTCAAACGCAGACTCCAAGACTTTTACCTCAACCATCATCGAGAACAAGCCTTAACGGTTCCTCTACAAGTACGCCAGTCTTGGTCAAGTGGAAATACAGAAACTATTGATTTTACCGACAACCTCCAGGCGACACCCCAAGTCCCGCCAATTCTCGAAAATGTGGAAACATGGGCTAAGACTGATGCAGATGGAGAATTACGCAGTATTCACATTAAAGGTCGCCCAGATGTGACTTGTCAGGTCTTGATTCTCAAACGCTTACCGCCAGAAGTTAGCTGGAAAGAACTATCAGAGGAATTTGAATTACCTATCCCTACTTTGAGTAGTTTTTATCAGCGTCAATGTCTGCCACGCTTGCGAAAATTCGCGGAATCAGAAGGTATTTTATGAAGGTATAAGATTACAGGTGAGTTTAGACTTGTTGGCGTTAGTGACCTTAGCAGCGTCAGCTTTCTTGTGATACCGAAGTTTTCCCTAGATGTACTTGGCTTAGTCTATTAGATATTACTTTGCAAGTCTTTACTTCATCTTTATGAATTGCTAAAAATATAGTATAAATAGTATCAGGTATTATTTGAGATTTTTCTGTTTATCCGTAAAAAAATTAAATTTATTACCGTAAAATTGCTTAAATCAATGAATTATATATTACCTAGAAAAATTAAGGCTTGAGATAGAATCATTAGTTGTGGGTCAGATAATTTTGATTGGCTGGCATTTTGCAACTCCCTTTATATGTAGATTCCCGCACACTTGAACTTGATTTATTCATCAAAGTTTCCAGATAGCACAAAATTTAATTGAATATTCCCCCAACTCCCCTGAACAACATGAGTTGACCAAGGTCATGCAAATTTCCAGGTCTAAAATTGGTTTGGCTCCTGGGATTTGGCATAGTGAACAAAATATGCTGTTAGTGCCAGTAACGTTCCCCCTAGGTTCAGCAAGTATAGAGTGAAACCACATGACTAACTCTCGCCATCAAGAACGTCAATCCAAATCCCACACCCGTGTGCGTATGTGGTTGTTGATTTTAAGTCGTGGTTGCATTCCCTTGTTAGGAATCTTGTTAGTAGGAATTATTTTGGGCATTTGGCGGTTACAAAGTTTTGTCCAAAAAGAGTTAGCGCCGTTAGCAGAACAAAGCCTTACCAATACCATTAACCGTCCGGTGAAATTGGGTAAAGTTACCAATTTTTCTCTGACAGGTGTGCAGTTTGGGGCTTCGGAAATTCCCGCAACGCCTACAGACCCAGATAAAGCAGCCGTAGAGACTGTAGAAGTAGGTTTTAATCCGTGGCAATTAGTTTTTACTCGTCAACTCAAGCTGGATGTCACCTTAGTTAATGCCGATGTCTACATTGAACAAGACGAGCAAGGACGTTGGGTTAACACAACCATTGCGCCACCAGGTAAAAGCGGATTAATTAAAACTGATTTAGATAATTTGCGGTTACGTAATGGCAAGGTAATATTACTCGCTCACAAAAGTGTTGGCAGAGTCACATCACCTGTCACATTTGCCCAACTTAACGGTTCTGCCCAACTGGTGGAAAATAACCAACTGGTGAAGTTTGATGTGGCGGGACAGGCCGAAACTGGTGGGAATGTAGCAATTCAAGGACAGGCGCGGACGAAAACTTTAGTTGCTGATCTTCAATTGCAAGGAAAAGATTTACTCGCCGCTACTGTGACTAATTTGGTGAAGTTACCGCTGAACTTACAAGCAGGTAGAGTCAATGGGGATTTACAAATTAAACTCGCACCAGAACAAACACCTTTATTGTATGGCAGTGCAGATTTACAAAAAGTCACACTGCAAATTCCCCGTGTACCTCAGTTGTTAAGCAGTACTGAAGGCGATATTTACTTTAAAGGTACAGAAATACGGCTTGATAATCTCAATACTAACTACGGCAAAATTCCCTTAGTTGCTAACGGCATTATTGATAGTAAAGCAGGTTATCAACTCACAGGGCGCATTAAAACAGTGAGTGTTGCCAATGCCCAAACAACACTCAACCTGAAACTACCTGTACCTGTTGCTGGGCAACTCAAAGCAGATTTACAAATCACAGGTAAAGCCACCAACCCAATTCTTTCTGGTGCTGTGGCCACAATTAACACTGCCCGGATTGATAAAGTTAATTTTAAAAGTATTACGAGTAAGTTTGAATTTTCGCCGAATGCAGCCTTGTTAACTTTGAGAGATATTCAAGGTGAGACTACTGTTGGTGGAGAAATCATCGGGGGAGGTAAAATCGCTCTAGGGAAAACGCCCCAACTGAATTTGAATTTTACCGCTAAGAATATTGGTGGAGATGCGATCGCCAAAATCTATAGTGCTAGTCCGACTTTCCAAATCGGTAAAGTCGCCGCCACAGCCAAAGTTACAGGTACTCCCACTAATGTTAGAACGGCGGTACAGTGGCAAGTACCCCAAGCCACATACCCCGGTAGAGGCGAAGTTATTATCACCAGCGATCGCACCGTCTATTTCCAAAATGTTGCCCTGAGAGTTGGTCGTGGCGTAGTGCGGGCAGTAGGTAGATATGCTAATGAACGTTGGCAAGCAGATGTTACAGGTGATGGCGTACAGTTAGAACCTTTTATTAACAAAAATCAACTGCAAAATATTTCCTTGGATGGGGCAGAATTTAACGGGCGGTTGATTTTAGCGGGTACTAGCGGGCCGTTTCAAATCGCCTCTATTCGCACTCAAGGCGCAGCCGTGCAGATTGCGGGTGGGGCGATCGCCATTGCTAGTGTCCAACTCCAAAACCAAAACTTTGCGGCGCAATTAGTCGCCAATAATGTGCGGCTAGGACGTATTCTCAAACAAGCTCCCCCGGCTTTGCAAGGGCGCTTGGGAGGAACATTCCAAATCGCTGGCAATCGAGATAACCTCAGCCTGAAAACTATTCGTGGTACTGGCACAGCTAACCTCAGTGTTGCAGATGGTATAGTTACAGCCACAAACATTCAACTGGCGAAGGGAATTTATCAAGCTCAGTTGGTCGCCAATAATCTGGATGTACAGCAACTCACATCCAATACACAACAATTTCGCGGTAGATTAGCTGGTCAGTTTAATGTAGCGGGTTCGGTGGAATCCTTGAAACCGCAAAGTATTCAAGCTAATGGTCAAGCCAAGTTAACTGTTGCAGGTGGGACAATTACCGCCACAAATATCAAAGTCAATAACGGTCGTTATCAAGCGCGAATTCAAGCTAATAACGTGCCAATCCAACGTTTGACCAAAGTCCCGCCCCAATTTCAAGGAGATTTAACAGGTCAACTCAATGTTGCTGGTTCGGTGACATCCTTTCAACCGCAAACCATCCAAGCTAGTGGTCAAGGAAAGTTGAATATTGCCGGAGGCACAATCACCGCCGCAAATATCCAAGTAAATAACGGTCGTTATCAAACGCAAATTCAAGCGAGTAATGTACCGCTGCAAAAATTGGTCGCCGTCCCGCCACAATTTCAAGGTGCATTAACAGGTCAATTAAATGTTGCTGGTTCTGTTGCATCCTTCCAACCGCAAACTATTCAAGCTAGTGGTCAAGGAAAGTTGAATATTGCCGGGGGGACAATTACCGCCACCAATATTCAAGTAAATAACGGTCGTTATCAAGCCGTAGTTGATGCCGCTGGTGTGCAGTTAACGAAGTTAAATCAGCAATTGCGGGGGCAATTGGGCGGGAGATTACAAGTAGCTGGGGCGTTGGGTTCTGCCACATTAGCGAATGTGAATGCCTCTGGTAACGTGCAGTTATCCCAAGGCTTGCCGGGTTTAGAAAGACCATTAACAGCGGCGATTGCGTGGAATGGTGAGAAACTCGCGATTAATCAACTCACCGCCCCTGGTTTAAATGTGACTGGTGACATCGCCGCCAACGCTAACAAAGCTGGGATACCAGAAATTACGGCTTTAAATTTGAATGTCCAAGCCCAGGACTATAATTTGCAACAGTTACCGATTAATTTGCCGAATCAAGTAGCTGTGAAAGGCAAGGTAGATTTTAACGGTAGAGTTACAGGTAAGTTACCATTACCCAACGTTAACGGCAAAATTGCCTTACGTGACTTAGTAGTGCAGAATATTGCTTTTGAGCCATTGTTAACAGGTAGTATTGATTCAGCCCAAGGGCGTGGGTTGAATTTAGATTTAATTGGCAATCGCGATCGCATTGCCCTAAATTTAGATGGGAATAATCGCCCCCAATCCTTTTTAGTGCAGTGGCAAGATGCTGTAGCTAAAGGTCAATTCCAAGGCAATAATATTGCCCTAAATGTGCAGAATTTCCCTTTACAAATTTTGAATGTTTCTGTACCGCCAGCCCTACGTTTAGGAACTGGGAAGGTAGCAGGGCTAATTAGTGGAGATTTGCAAGTCAATCCCCAAACATTCTTAGCCAATGGTAATTTAGCGATCGCCCAACCGAAAATCGGACGTATCCAAGGCGACCAGTTAACCGCGCAATTCAACTATGCCAATGGCAAAGCTACTCTCACCAGTAGCAAATTTGTCAAGGGTAGCAGCATTTATGCTTTTGCCGGGAGTTTTGGTCAAACTCCGAGAGGGCCACAACTCCAAGGCAAACTCAACGTTAGCCAAGGTAAAATCCAAGATGTCTTAGCCGCAGCCCAGATATTTGAAATTCAAGACTTTCAACGGGGGATATCAGAACCAGCTTATGGTACAGCCGCCGATTTAACTACTTATTCACGGGGTTTACCCAATCAACCTTTATTCGATCAACTGCGACGCTTGTACGAAATTGACGCAGAATTAGCCCAACAGCAACAACAACGGCGTGACTCTAATTACTTACCAGAACTAGCAGACTTACAAGGAACATTCAACGGGGAAGTGGCTTTAGATACCGCCACAGCCAACGGACTATCAGTACAATTTGATATTAACGGACAGAATTTTACTTGGGGGAAAGAAGGGGAAAGCGATCGCTTCTACAATGCTAAACAAATCATTGCCCAAGGTAGCTTTGAAAATGGTGTGTTGCAGTTCCGTCCGCTACGTGTTGAGTTAGACAATGGTCTCTTAGGTTTTACCGGAAACATCGGCGGTAAAGACCAATCAGGCCAGTTGCGCGTTACTAATTTTCCCATCGCTTTAATTAATAACTTTGTCAAACTCCCAGTTGATATCACAGGTAATCTCAACGCCTCAGCAGCTTTAGCAGGCGGTATCACCAATCCCCAAGCCCAAGGCGAATTAGAAATCACCAACGGAACCCTCAATCAAAAGCCTGTAGAATCAGCTACCGCCAGCTTTAGCTATATCAATGGCCGTTTGAACTTTGGTAGTAATGTTTCCGTGGCTGGCCCAGAACCAGTTAACATTACTGGCAGCATACCCTATCAGTTGCCCTTCGCCACTACTGCACCCGCCAGTAATGAAATTAGCTTAGATGTGAAAGTCAGAAATGAAGGATTAGCACTGTTAAATTTACTGACTGATCAGATAGCTTTTGAGAAAGGTGAAGGGGAAATTGACCTAAGAGTAAGTGGAACTAGACAGCGCCCAGAGTTAACAGGAATTGCCTCTGTCAAAGATGCAACTTTTGCAGCCCAAGCTTTACCCGGTAAAATCAGACGGGTGACAGGTAAGATTAATTTCAATTTTGACCGCATTGTAGTAGAAAGTCTGCAAGGCAGATTTAGTCGAGGTCAAGTAGTGGCTGCTGGTGAACTCCCTGTATTTAATAATGGGGAAGCGTCAAATAATCCCCTCACGGTTAATCTTGAGCAATTAAATTTAAATCTCAAAGGATTGTATAAAGGCGGCGCTAGTGGAAATTTACAAATTATTGGTTCAGCCTTAAATCCACTGATTGGTGGTCAAATTCGTCTGTATGATGGTCAGGTTTTATTAGCAGAATCAACCAATACTAATCAATCTACAACTAGCGATGCTGTCAAAGCCAACAAGCAAGATAAAACTGAGGCGAGAAATAATCCCAATACAGCCAGATTAAATAATCTGCAATTAACATTAGGTAACAATATCCAAATTACCCGTCCCCCGATTCTCAGTTTTCTCGCTACAGGTAATCTGACAGTTAATGGTGCTTTATCTTCTCCTATACCCGATGGTACAATCCGTCTCCAGAAGGGTGGAGTGAATTTATTTACCACCCAATTTAACTTGGCTCGCGGCTATAAAAATACAGCGACATTTAGATCTGATCAACCGCGTGATCCTATCCTAGATGTGCAGCTATTTGCTAAGGTACTGGATGCAGTCCAAACTTCCGAGTTCTCTAGAACAAGTAGCGTAGGTGGATTGGGTTCTTTAGAAAGTGTGCGAGTTGAAGCGAGAGTCCAAGGGCCTGCTAGTAAACTCAACGAGAATCTCGAACTCACCAGCAGTCCTTCACGCAGCCAAACCGAAATTGTCGCTTTATTAGGCGGGGGATTTGTCGATACTCAAGGACGTGCAGATAGCACATTAGGCTTAATTAATATTGCTGGTTCAGCCGTATTTAATAATTTTCAGACGACGTTTAATCAAATTGCTAATGCTTTTGGTTTAAGTGAGTTTCGCATATTTCCAACTGTGATTTCTGACAATCCTGAAGCTGGTAGAAGCAGTTCTACATTAGAATTAGCCGCAGAAGCTGGTGTTGATATTTCCACAAAGTTTTCTATTTCCAGCATTAAAATTTTAACTGCCAATGACCCCTTTCAATGGGGGATAAATTACCGCATTAACGATGAACTGCGGGTGCGTGCTTCTACTAATTTAGAAGATGACAGTCGCGCTGTAATTGAGTACCAGACAAGGTTTTAGATGAATTGCCATATCATCTGTTAATTTCCTCAAGTTCATAAGCTTTTTTTATCGATTTAACAAAAAAGAATATTTGCTTCTATTTAGTTGTTAGCCCTAATATTTATGACATACGCGGCTAAGGTACCTAGCTAAAACAACACAATCAATTCTCCAGATTTTGGAGATTTACATTACCTTACGCAACAATCATGAATTGGCTAACCAGTACAATAATTATTGGCATCTCTGCTGCTTTTGCCACTACTTTTGACGACAATTTATATTTGACAGCTTTTTTTGGTAAAGTTAATCGTCATTTTCGTCCGCAAAATATTATTCTTGGTGAATTTTTAGGGTTTACTGTATTAATATTTGCTAGTCTTCCTGGCTTTTTAGGCGGTTTGATTTTACCAACAGCTTGGATTGGCTTGCTAGGTTTTTTACCTATAGCCATTGGGATTAATCATCTATTAACGCGAGAACAAGCGGAAGAAGCAGTACAAGCTGTATCGGTTGATTTTTCGGCTTCTACAACCAAGCGCCAAAAAAAATCCTTATGGGCGACTCTACGCGATCGCCAAACGTACCGTGTTTCTGCTGTCACCATTGCAAATGGAGGGAATAACATTGGAATTTACGTACCACTGTTTGCTAGTAGCAATCTCCCCAGCTTAGGCGTAGTTCTCTGTGTCTGCTATTTAACTGTGGGAATGTGGTGTTTTCTATCTTACAATTTAACGCGTAATCCTCTGTTAGCTCCTATGCTGACTCGTTATGGTCGCAAAGTCTTTCCTTTAGTATTAATCTACTTGGGATGCTCAATTCTCATTAAAAGCGAATCTTATCAGCTTTTCCCGGCGATCGCTATGTTTTCCCACTAAATACAGCAAAGTGCTGAATCAAAAGCACTTTCACTGGTTTATTTATAGATGTTTTCCCTTAATTGTGAAAAAACATGATAAGTTTCTATCTTTGATTTTCCCTGGGAATTCTGCCGATTTTTTGGCACTTTAATCAAGTTATATTCAATGTTTTCAGCGTAGATGGCAAAAGTAATATTAAATATTTCCAGAAAATTAATTACCCATTTACATTCATTTTGTGGTAATTTTTCGTAATAGCGAATTAAATGGGCAATTCTAATTTCTAAATGACTGCGGGAATTTTGACAAATTAATATAATTTTGAGTAATATAATCACCAAGGTTAATGGATGACCTTGAGATAGTAATAAAGTAAATAGCTGTGAAGGCTCTCGACCATTTTCTGTAGTCAAACAATCAATCAGACGATTACAGCTTCTCAGAAACAAATTTTTATCTAAAATTTCTTCATCACACTCTGTTTTCCAGTTAGATAAATTTTCTGTTAGCTGGCGATTTATAGTTTTGACCAAACCTATATTTTTAACCGAAAAAAACAAGTACTTACGGATGCTTTCTTTAAATTCTTTAAAGGTTTGACCCTGAGTTTGTTTAATAAATATATGGGCTAGATTTTCATAACTAAATGCACCTTTTTTCACGATAATCATTTTGATTAAACGCAAAACGTTATCGCCCAAAATGCTAGGATTTACATAACGGCTATTACTGGAAGCAGCAGACTGAGAACGAGCAATATACATTGCTAATTCAAACTTGAAGTTGTCTTTCATTTGCTGAGAAAGCTGCTGGGCTGCTTCTTGTTGCTCTTTGGGGTTATTAGCATCAAGAGATTGAGCAACTAATAAATAAGCAGCATAACGATTAGCCCAATGAACTTTGCTCTTATGATCGTGTCTATTAGCAAAGAGTTTTAATTCTTGATAGTCGTCACTTTTAACAAAATTTTCTAGCCAGCTTTTATAAATATGTAAACTGGTATAACTGCCTTTTTTGTAGCATATATCATAATTAACCAATAAGTTAATTAATTCTTGAATATATTCATATTCTCTTTTAGATGCCCAGTTATTGACGATGATATAGCAACAGCGTTTGATAGTATTGCGAAATTCCTGCTCATGATTAGCTAACAGGAGTTTACGAATGATGGGTACAGTATTTAAACTGCCTGATTCGAGAAAATCGAAAAATAGTCTTTTAAATTCTCGCAAGACCTCTTCTGGGGGCTTTTGATTAACAATTTCCATGAAGAAGCCATATACTTTTTCTTGCCCAAGTTGGATATTTAATGGCTGAAGATGGGGTTTGATAAAATTTGGATCTTCTAAATCCGTAAATAAGCTATGAGTGGTCATGGAAGTTCTCAAGACCAATGAAGTGTATGAATCTATTATTTATTAGATTAACTTTGTCAGCCACCAGTAGCAATCAAGTTTTCAAAGATAAAGTAATTTTTTGAATGAGTTTTGATGAATTTACTTAAATCTTCTTCAAGATTCAATTTAAAAAACTAAATTTTTCAGGAGAATTACGGAAACAAGGCTGAAGCAGCGAGATGACGAATCAAGGGTTTAGACGGAAATTTTACGAAGAAAAGGTGAAATACCAGAACTGGAGATAGGGCTTTTGGGTGTAGGAGAGGGGAGTTAATTTTATAGCTCGTTTAAATTAAGTGCGATCGCCATCCTGCAATTGATTTTAAAATTGTATATATACATACAGTTAAGCCTGCTTAGACATGTCTAAGCAGGCTTTATTTAACTTGATTTTTTAGTGGGGGTGGAGGGACTTGAACCCTCACGACCGTTTAAGGTCAACGGATTTTCATTCTCTTGCAGCTTTCACTACTACCTTCCGGTTTTGAGAATTGGACTCTCCCTTTACCCTCGCCTTGACGTTAGGGTAGCTCCCGTCGAGTCTCTGCACCTTCCCTTTAATTTTGGATTTTGGATTTTGAATTTTGGACTGAAGTGCAATCTAAAATCTAAAATTTAAAATCTAAAATTTTTGGGCTTGGCTCAGGATTGCCTTGTCTGGAAACAGATTTAGGTTTCCCTGAGTTTGAGAGCTTCCACTTGAAGAATTTCTTCCTCAAGGCTCAGTTTTCTAAGTCCGTAGCGTCTGCCATTCCGCCACACCCCCAAGTTTACTTAGGAGCCACTTATTTTGTAGAGGCAGCAAATACCTCCTCATCTATTCCACCACTAATGTGTATTTTGTGCAACTAGATTTAAGAAATTTGTCTATTTTGAGCGATCGCCGAATTTTTTTGGCAATCTTTCACTTTCGACAAGCATCTTAATCTGGGTGTGACAAGTACACTGATTAGATACTGGCTTTGCTATTGTAGCACTATCCTGAGTTTTGTCCAGGTAAAACTGCGGAATTGTTGGACGGTATGATTAATCAGACTTTCCTCAAGCTACGCATTCAGCCTATGATGAGAAACAGATGCACCGAATGGCCTTGTCTACAAAGAGAAAAAACCTATGATCGTCGCCCTGCTGTATCTGATTTTGGCTGGAGCCTATTTATTAGTCATTCCTGTTGCTGTACTGTTTTACCTCAAGCAGCGGTGGTATGTGGCTACCTCTATTGAGCGTACTATTATGTACTTTTTGGTTTTCTTCTTCTTTCCCGGTTTATTGGTTCTGTCGCCGTTTGTCAATCTGCGACCACAACCGCGCAAAATAGAAGTCTAACGAGATTGGTAGGTCATAACTCTCATGCGACGCATCGACGCTCTTGTAATTGGTTTAGGTATTTTTATTGCTGGTGGCTTGGCTTATGTGGGATTACAGCTAGTTGGTGTAGATAGTCAACAAGCTGGGATATGGAGCCAGGCTGTCTTAGTAGTAATTGGCTTAATTGGTTGGGTAAGCACTTATGTTTACCGCGCTGTGAATAATAATATGACCTACCATCAGCAACGGGAAGACTATGAACAAGCGTTTTTCCAAAAGCGTTTGGATGAACTTACGCCGGAAGAACTAGCGAAAATTCAAGCTGAGATTGAACAAGAAAAGCAATCTCAGATGTAAAGTGATCATTTTATGAGTCAATAGTCAATAGTCATGGAAGAAGGGAACAGGTGAGTCAGCGCGGTCTTCTCCCAAAGGGAGAGGCTAACGGCAAGGGGGTTTCCCCCATGAGCGACTGACGAACCCCGAAGGGGAAACAGGGAACAGAGAAATATTTTCTGTTCTCAATTCTGGGAGTAAGAGATATCAACTTCTGTAAGAATTAACCGTTTTCTAGTTTCTTGTGAATTCTTTTGACTATTGACCCTTGACTTTTGATTTTTGACTAATGACCGCCATTTCCGATCGCTTTGAAATCTTAAAACGGAATCAAGAGTGCGCTCTGATTCCGTTTATTACTGCTGGTGATCCAGATTTAGCCACCACCGCCTCTGCTTTGCAAATCCTCGATCGCAGTGGTGCTGACATAATTGAACTGGGTGTTCCCTATTCTGATCCTTTAGCCGATGGGCCAGTCATTCAAGCGGCTGCTACCCGCGCTTTACAAAAGGGAACGAAATTAGAAGGGGTTCTAGAAATGTTGCAAGGAATTACTCCCAGTTTGCAAGCGCCGATTAGTTTGTTTACCTACTACAACCCAATTCTGCACCGCGGTATTGAAAAGTTTCTTCAGCAAATTGCAGCGGCTGGTGTCGCAGGGTTGGTAGTACCTGATTTACCTTTAGAAGAAGCGGCTGGGTTGCTTAAACCGGCTGGTGAGATGGGGATTGATTTAACTTTATTGGTAGCACCTACTAGTTCTAGCGATAGAATTGAAGCGATCGCCCGTGCTTCTCAAGGGTTTATCTATTTAGTTAGCGTCACTGGTGTGACTGGGATGCGATCGCAAATAGAAGTACGAGTATCAGATTTGCTCCAACAAATTCGTAATGTTACTGATAAACCCATTGGGGTAGGTTTTGGCATTTCTCAAGTTGAACAAGCCCGTCAGGTAAGAGATTGGGGCGCAGATGCGGCAATTGTTGGTAGTGCTTTTGTCAAACGTTTGGCAGAAGGCACACCAGAAGAAGGGCTTCAGGCGATCGGTCAATTTTGCCAAAGTCTTAAATCTGCACTCAGAACTAAGGAATAGGGAGTAAGGAAGAATTATTAACCAATGACTAATGACTTTCTTGCCACCTAAGAAAAAGTAGATTAAGAATGTATAACAGTGCAGTTTTTTTACCCTAGTTTAGTAGACAATTTGACGTTTATGGTCTTGAATATTAACAGCAGATTGCAGGCTGTAAAAAAACTAGCTGATACTGCCGCTTATACTTGAAGTGTTTAGGTGAAGTTGAGTAAGTAAAAGATTATGAGTGTGAGAGTGTGTCAGTCACAAATGATTACGTCGCAGTTGAGGGGCAAAGGCGATGAGTGAGAGTATGGCATTTATCGGTGGAGTCGCTGTGGCTGGGCTGGCGGCTCTTGTTTTGCTCAAGGGAACAAATAATCCCTTACAACCTAACTTCGCTGTTACCCCCCAAATCCCCACTGTAGTTGCACCCCAGCTACAGCCACCCGTGCAATATCCATCCGCCTACGGACAACCTTATCCCAATACTCAGCCACCCACTGCGCCCAACCCTGAGCAACGCGCAGAATTTAATCAGTTAAAAGCTGACATGGATCGTTTAAAAAACGATAACGAACAGCTAAGGGTGCAGAACCAAAGGCTAATCGATGGTTTCAACGCTCAACAATTGCAATTAGCACAGCAAAAACAAACTGTAGCATCTGAAACATTGCAATCTCAAAATGCTTGGTGGACATCACCTATTGTTTGGGCTGTAGGAGGCGCGACGCTGACTGTTGGTGGTGGTATTGTTGTTGCTGGTGTCTTGGCTTTGTTTGGCCCTCGTAATCGTCCGACTCGTACGGTGCAGGTAATTCATCCTTATCAAGGTGGTTCTACAGCACCTTTGGTTCCTGTGCGTCGGGCTGAGTTTCTCCCGCCTTCCCGTCAAGAAGCTAGACGCGTTGAAGCACCAGAATACGACGAAATGCACTAGCAAGAAAATACTTGTTAATTAGATCAAGCATAAGGTGAAATCTTCGCCTTGATGCTTAATTTTTATCATAATGTTCTAACTAGAATAGTCTATTTAAATTATATATCCCTATGTCTGATTATTCAGCTAGAGCAGCTGCTCAAGAGCCGTTTATTCCGACTATGCGTGAATTAGTGCGAGCCTATCAAGCATTTTCCGCTTATTCAGAAGCTCACATCCGACAATTTGACCTCACACCAGCACAATTTGATGTTATTGCAACTCTGGGTAACACATCTGGTATGTGTATGGGAGAAATTGGTGAGAAAACTTTAATTACCAAAGGAACCCTGACAGGAGTGATAGACCGCTTGGAGAAAAAACACTTAGTACTGCGAGAAGTACCCGCAGACAACCGTCGTAGCGTTATTGTCAAACTCACCCATGAAGGAGAAGCCTTGTTTGAGGTGATATTTCCTCTCCATATTGCTCACCTCAAAGAACGCTTTGAGCAGTTAGAAAAGTCTGAATTAGAACTATTGCGAGTTTTACTCAGTCGCTTGTGTTTGGCTTTTTAGGCTAGTTCACCCTAATATTTCTAACTAGAATTAAACTAATTAGAAATAATTAAGCTAACTCATAACTCATTTACCAACAGTATTTATTTCTCATGGCGCATCGGATATACCAGTAAAATCTGCTGCTGTACAAAATTTTCTGCGCCAGTTTCCGCAGTTCATTCCTCAGCCAAACGCCAGTTACAATGTCAAGCCACCACTATGGGTAACAAAATTTGATGAATGATTGGCACAGGCGATCGCGCAAAATGATGTCAAAAGCCTGCTAAACTATCGCCAACTTGCTCCTTGTGCTTTAGATAACCATCCCACAGACGACACTTACTGCCGTTATTTGTGGCTGTGAGCGCAAGTGGTGTTCATAGCAGCTATACTTACGGCGTGTTTATTATGGCAGCAACGCTTTTGATGACATAACAGATTAATTAATATAGGCAAAAATATGGCATTAGGTAGATTAGTTAACGGTCAATGGACAACCGTCTGGACAGAACGCAACGAAAACGGCGAGTTTCAGCGAATGCCAACACAGTTTCATCATCAGATTACAGCAGATGGAGCCAGTGGATTTAGGGCAGAAGCAGGCCGATATCATCTATATGTTTCTTTAGGTTGTCCTTGGGCGCATCGCACTGTTTTATTACGCGCTTTGAAAGGGCTAGAAAAAGTTATTGGTCTTTCTATTGTTGACCCTGTAATTAGTGACCAAGGATGGAAGTTTTCTGATAAACCAGGATGTATTCGAGATAAAGTCAACCAAGCGGATTATCTTTGGCAAGTTTACACCAAAGCGAACCCAAATTATACCGGGCGAGTTACCGTCCCAGTGTTGTGGGATAAACATACACAAACTATTATCAATAATGAATCTCGCCAAATTATTTACATATTAAATACAGAGTTTAATTTCTTTGCTGAGAAGACGGTAGATTTTTATCCCAAATCGTTGCAAACTTTAATTGATAAAACTATAGATGCCATTTACCAACCGATAAATAATGGTGTATATCGTACTGGTTTTGCAACATCACAAACTGCTTACGAACAAGCACTCAAAGAATTATTTCTCGCACTAGAATATTGGGAAAAAGTTTTAGGTAAACAACCATATCTCTGCGGTGAAGAAATTACCTTAGCAGATTGGTGCTTATTTACTACTCTATTCCGATTTGACCTAGTATATTATGGTTTATTTAAGTGTAATATCAAGCGATTAGTTGAGCATCCTAATTTGTGGAATTATTGCCGAGAGTTATATCAATTTCCTGGTATCAAACAATGGTGTAATATCAGTCATATTAAACAGCTTTATTATGTAGGTTTACCAGAATTGAATCCTAATGGGATTGTACCACTAGGCCCGATCATTAATTTTGACTCACCTTATAATCGCCGCGATCGCCAAAATTAGATATTCTTTTCTAAAATTGCCTTTGCTAAATCAAAAATATCAATTATCATGTACCAAAATTTGGCGTTGCATAAATACGGGATGAAATCATAAAATTCTAATTTTCAAACTCTTGCTCTTTATGCCTTTGCGGCTTTGCGTAAGACAAAAAACATCCCATCAATCAGCAACGCCCAAAATTTTAGTACTCAAAGGCAAATATCTACCTAATTGTTAAAAATTATATGCAGAATGAAGATGTAAGCTTTTTTCGTTTATTTGGTTCTATATTTGCAGGTATTGGTAGTATTTTTGTCGTCACTGGTATCATAGTAGGAGTACATACTCGCAGTTTGATTGGCAAGTCCATCTCCGCTTCAGGAACTGTAATTGATTTAGTGAGACATACATCTAGAGATAGTAATGGTCGTTCTTCTACTGCTTATTATCCAGTAATAAGCTTTACTTCAAATTCTGGTAAGCCAATAGAATTTGAAGCCAATAGTGGTAGTAACCCACCAGCATATACTCAAGGTCAAAAGGTAGAAATTCTTTACAATCCTCAAGAGCCAGAATCTGCCAAGATAAACTCTTGGTTGGATTTATGGTTTTTACCTGCTATGCACACTGGCATGGGTTCACTTTTTGTAGTAATTGGTGGAATCCCTTTAGTCATATCGTTCTTGCCTAGAAAATAAGGCAGTGTGCGATCGCTTTAAACTTCATCAAAAGCAGGTGGATAAACAACCTTCCCCATATACTTTTGCTGATAGTTTTGCAGTGGTTTAACCATGAAAACATCCTCTGGTACTGGAAAGGGAGACTCGATTTTATAAAAAACAGAAGGCTGAAATCCAAAGCGAGTATAGAAATGGGGATGACCTAATACAATTACTATGGCTTCTCCTGTTACATCTGCTATTTTTAACCCTGCTTGTACCAGTGCGCTGCCAATACCTTGTCTTTGAAACTTTGGACGAACTGCCAAAGGCGCTAAACCGATTACCTGTAGGTTTTCTTCATTGACTAGGTTAATATAGCTAAATAAAATGTGGCCGACTACGATATCCTCAATTTCAGCAACTAGTGAAAGTTCTGGAATATAGCAGTCTGAATGGCGAATTTTATCTACAAGTTTAGCTTCATTTTCCTGTCCAAAGGCTAATATATTTACCTCAGCTATTGCTGGATAGTCTGGCAAAGTTTCGCAACGGATGTTAATCATTTCCTTTTACCTAACATAGCTTATTATGAATTTACCAAATAATCATAATTTTGTTTTTGAATAGTTAGTTTGTAATCACTAAAATATGCAAAAAAATTATAAATTTAATTATAAGTTAATTAACTCAAAAAACAAACAATTCATTCTTTTCTTGCACGGGTTTATTGGCAATTTAGATGAGTTTGATGAAGTTATACAATTGCTAGGTACAGAATTTTCTTATCTCACACTTGACCTTCCCGGACATGGTAAAACTCAAGTTTTAGGTGAAGATAAATACTATACAATTGAACAAACTGCTCAAGCTTTAATTAATTTATTAGATGAGTTGAATATCCCTAAATGCTTTTTAGTGGGTTACTCAATGGGTGGAAGATTAGCTTTATATCTCACATTGCATTTTCCTGAACGTTTTTACAAAGTTATATTAGAATCAGCTTCCCCTGGTTTGGCTACAGAACAAGAACGATTAGAACGTGTGAGAAAAGATGAACAAATAGCGAAAAAACTAACAAGATATGTTTCCAAAAATGAGTTTAGAGAATTTTTATTAAACTGGTATAATCAGCCGATTTTTGGTGTTATCAAAAATCATCCAGAATTTGCCAGTATGTTAGAGAGTCGGTTACAAAATCAACCGCTTGAGTTAGCTACGTCACTAAGATTCATGGGAACTGGAAGTCAGCCTTCTTTATGGGAAAAACTTAAAGATAATACAGTACCTTTGCTTTTACTAGTAGGTGAAAATGATGAGAAATTTTTAATTATTAACACAAATATAGCTAAAATAGACAAACTAGCTCAGGTAAAAATAATTAGTAATTCTGCTCACAATATTCACTTAGAAAGTACTAACGAATTTGTGCAGAACGTTCAAGAATTTTGCACTTTTTCACCGAAAACTTGAAAATTCGTATGATTACATTAATGTGTTTACCTTCTACTTCTTCTGAGGTGTAAGTGCTGGATTTGGTGTTATGGCAGATGCTGGTTGATTGGTTGTGGTTAACTCTTCCTTTAACATTTTTTGATAAATCTGAGGTAAAGAACTACTGATAGAATTAGTTTCTATTCCATATCCTAAACTTGTCCAAGTTGGAGATAAACGCCGTAACACTTCAATAATTTTGCCTTGACGCAGCAGTTTAGGAATATCCATTCCCCAAACTTGGGTATCGTTCAACCAACGATAAACTACCGTATCTTGAAATTCAGGCTCAAAACTATAAGCAGTCCAAAACACCATCCTCATAGGATTGGGGTGATAGCGCGGTGCAATATTATGCCAAGTAGTGTTGATAATTTGATATCTCCCCGCAGCAGTGGAACAATTACCTGTGTTTGGCCCGGTAACAATGGTGACGCAGATTTCTGGGTGGCGACTGAGGTCTGTTACTTGTTGTCCACCATATAGCAGAGAGTAAGGACGGTTCCCATTAGCTTCGCTGGCGGAAATAGTTCGCATTAAGGCGCGAATATAAGGGTCGCCGCCTTTCATGACTAGGGGTGGTTGATTATCATTAAAGACGGGATCGGAAGGCGATCGCAAATCTCCAAAGAGATACCACTGCAATAAGCATACAAAAGCCAGCAGCGCTGCGATCGGGCCGATTAATTTTTCAACGCCTTTAAGTTCAAAACGTTTCAGATTTTGACTCCTTTGTTTTTAGTCAATGGTCAATGGTCAATAGTTAATAGTCAATGGTAATTTCCTTTGACTATTAACTACAGACTCTAGACTCAGCATTGCTGAAATAACTCTCCAAAGGTTTTAGTACTAGCTTCTGGTTTAGCAACAATCTCAACAATTTTATTGCGGGCAGTTGGCTCAAAGAGTGCTTCCACAGAAACTTGGGCAACTTTTTGCCGAGGAATACTACCATCAAATAATGTATCTGCACTCTGCATGACGATCGCATCAGAGTTATCTTCATTTTTTAATCCACCAGGTCGCACAATAGTATAGGTGAGACCACTTTTTTGAATATATTCCTCGGCTTGTTTTTTCCAAACTAAAATCAGCCAGAACAGATTCAAAGGATGGAATAGCTGTGATGTACACAACGAAGAAACTAACACAAAATGCTCAATTCCTTTGGCTTTAGCTGCATCCACTAAATTTTTAGTACCTTCAAAATCTACTTTATATGGCCCAGTCGGATCAAAACTTGGTTTTGCCCCTGTCGCACACAGCAATACAGTACTGTCTCCTAAAGCTGTAGCGAGGTTTTCAGGTTGCAAGACATCACCTGCAAGCAATTCCACATCGGGGGGCAAAATCGCTCTAGCTTTTTCTACATCCCTCACCAAAGCACGTACGGGAATGTTACGCGCTACCAACTCTTGGACAATTCGGCGGCCTGTCTCACCTGTGGCCCCTGCTACAAATGCTTTCATAACAAACGCTATCCTAAAAAACTAGTATGTGATTTATCCGTATTTTAGTGATTTCATAAAGTTCATGACAGAATCTTGAAATTTCAGCCAAAATAAGATCTTGCCTGCGAAATCACCCAAGTAAGCTGGGAATTATAAATATAGCCAAACGCCAACTCAGAGGGGAATGCTTTGATGCTTTCAACAAACGGCGAATATCAATCCTTGGATATAAAAGAAACTGTTTTACCTGTAGAATCCAACTTAGTAGAAACTGATCATGTAGTTACAGATGCTACTTTAGCGGCACAAACACAGTTTTGTGGTTGCTACAGCGATTATATGGCGATGTATGCCCCAATACATCAAGTTGCTGAATATCTCAATGCTCATTCGTCGTGGTTTACACGTTGCGCTGAACCAATGAAGGTGAAGCCATTGGGAGAAAATGGCTATGCTTTGACTATTGGTCGTTTTGGCTCGTTTGGTTATGAAGTGGAGCCAAAAATTGGTTTAGAACTTTTACCACCGGAAGAAGGCATATATCGCATTCGGACTATCCCCATTCCTGATTATCAAGCACCAGGTTATGACGTAGATTATCGAGCATCAATGCAACTAAAAGAGTATGCCAATGATGATGCTGAGATTTCCACTGGAGTAACGCGAGTGGAATGGGATTTAGATTTAAAAGTTTATCTTCACTTTCCCAGATTTATTCAACGATTGCCCAAGTCTCTCATTCAATCTACAGGCGATCGCTTACTTAATCAAATTGTCCGCCAAGTTTCTCGCCGCTTAACTCGCAAAGTTCAAGAAGATTTTCATCAGTCTATAGGCATACCTTTTCCTGATAATTCTAAAAAGAAGCGGTAGGTCAAAAGTCAAGAGTCATTAGTCCAAAGATTTTTGACAATTGACTAATGACTCTTGACTAATAACTAAGCATTACTCAGAATTCTTTGTACAATTTGTACGCCAGTGATAGCCTGCCAAGTAAATAGACCTAAAATCACGAAATTCAACAAAATGTGAGTTACTCTTGCCCAATTGGCTCCTTTTTGCATAAAAGGAGATAGAGCAGCCGAAAAAGCGATTAAACTAGTCATGCCTAGCCCTGCAAGCAAGTGCGGCCCTACAAATAACTTTCCGTTATTAATATAGGTAACAGCCATCCCCCCAACTGCGCCTGCTACCATCAAAGCTAAGAGAATAGACCCAATTTGGTAGTGTTTGACGTTAAATTTACCTTTAATCAGTTCTTTCTTTTCTTCCCCTTGAGCGTTTCTGGTACGCTGTACTTGCAATCCCAAATAAGCAGCATAAAGTGAGAACGCTAAAAGTACCCACATCATTAGCGGGTGGAAAAAGTTAAGCCAGTATTTTACCGAGGGAGATATTTCCGGAGTCATCGTGTTCTCGCCCAATTCTTAAATCTTAATAAAAATTAGCATAAGTCCAAGGGTAATTCGTAGTTCGTAATTTGTAATTTGTAATTAATTAGTCATACTGGAGTGTGTTTACTCAGCACTCAGCGCTTTATCCAGACACCCCTATTGCAAAAGTACTTAAAGAATTTCAAACTAAATTTGGGGAATAGATGATAAAACTGCCCAGGCAGGATTTAATTCATGACTGAAAACAACGATGTCTTGCTGCTGAAGGCTGCGAAAAATGGTGATATCAAGCGGCTGAGTGAAATTCTCGCTGCTGGTGTCAAGGTGGATGGGTGCGATCGCGATGGGACGACGGCATTAATGTATGCTGCTAATTTAGGCTACACCGAAATTGTGCGATCGCTTTTAGATGCAGGGGCAAATATCAACTTGCCAAGAAAACGCTATAAGTTAACGGCGTTAATGTTGGCTGCTAGTAATCAACAAGTAGATATTGTGCAGCTTTTAGTATCGAGAGGTGCTGATGTTAATGCTATCAACGAGGATGGCAGCACTGCATTGATGGCAGCTGCACTCAAAGGTTATGTAGAGATAGTGCGGATATTACTCGCTGCTGGTGTGAAGGTAAATATTGCGGATAAAGATGATGACACTGCTTTAAAATTAGCAATCAAACAAGGACACGTAGCAGTTGTGCAGCTATTAGCACAAAATGGTGCAGATGTAAATCTTCAAGATGAAGATGGTGAGACACTCTTGATGATTGCGGCGGATTTGGGAAATTTGGATATTGTACAAGCATTGTTAGCGGCAGGCGCAGATGTAAATCTAAAAAACAGTGATGGTGGTACAGCGTTATCGGCCGCAGCGGCATCAGGTAATAGTGCGATCGCCTCTGCTTTACTAGATAAAGATGCCCAAATTAATTTGCAAGACAAAGACGGTGAAACAGCATTACATATTGCTGTTGTTGAAGGCCACCTAGATGTAGTGCAAGTTTTACTCAGTCGGGGTGCAAATGCCCAAATCAGAAATAATTTAGGCGACACACCCATGATAGTCGCTGTATTGCAAGGACACAGCGAAATTCTCGAAGCACTGCTGCGTTCTGGGGCAAATCTTTATGGAGCCGCGGAGATTCCTTTAATAACTGCAATATCCTTGGGATATACCCAAACCGTCAAAATCTTATTAGACTACGGTGCTGATCCCAATACTCTCGGTAATGACAGCCAGACTGCTCTACTCAAAGCTGCCAAACGCAATCAGACAGAAATTATTCAACTGTTACTAGCCAAAGGTGCAAATGTCAATTTTCAAGACATAGCCGGAGCAACAGCATTAATGTGGGCTGCCTCTGGAGGTCATACTGAGACTGTGCAGATATTACTGCAAGCTGGTGCAAACCCCAATTTAAAAAATCGTGGTGGTTATACAGCTTTGATGCTGGCAGAATTTAACGGATATCAAGATATAGTCAAGATTTTGCAACAAGCTGGCGCACAGGAATAATTGTGTCTGGTGAAAACCTATCATGAATCACACAATGAAATATTTGTAGCGATGGCGAAACCCAACAAAGTTTGGATGATGTTGGGTTCCGTTCCTGTAGCCAACCTACATTTGTAGCTTCATCATAATTCAGAATTAAGCAGTAAATTTCCCACAAATCCAAGGAGATGAGTCGAATGCAAATTCGAGAAGATGATCTAACAGGGAAAAAAATTTCTGACCTCTTGCAAGAACATCTCGACAATATGTATGAGATTACCCCACCTGAAAGCGTTCATGCTCTTGATATAGAGGCATTGCGTTCGCCTGATATAACTTTCTTTTCAGCGTGGGAAGGCGAAGAATTACTTGGATGCGGTGCATTGAAAGAACTCTCTTCAACAAGTGGTGAAGTCAAATCAATGCGTACTGTCAAGATTCACCGTCGCAAAGGTGTTGCCTCAAATATTCTGGAATACATTATTAAAGAAGCCCAACGGCGTGGTTATGATTGTCTGTATTTGGAAACAGGTTCTTTTGGTGAGTTCGCCCCAGCACGAGCTTTGTACATATGCTATGGGTTCGAGTATCAAGGCCCGTTTGCCGACTATGCCCAAGACCCGAACAGTATATTCATGGTGAGAAAACTGGTTTAGTTATGATCACCTCTTGCTTAGGTTGGGTGAAAGTGGAACCCCACAAATACCATGAAGAAAACCGCAAAATTTTCAACTACAAAAATATTTCTATTCAAACGGTAAAGTTGACGCTGCAATTATTTTACCTGTAACAATATTTTTTCAAATCATAATTTGGTGTTGGGTTACGGCGCAATATATATTTGCCGTGTTGCTATCAATATCTCTTGTGCGCCTGCCCCCAACCTTTTTTCTGTACACCTATCTCCTGCTATAAAATAATGTCCTTTGCAATGTATCTAAACAAAGGACGATAAACACTAAAGCTAAGAGGGCAATATATGAATGTAATGTGTATAACCTTGTCACTGTAGTCTTGCTCACCTTTATCTTTTCTTCATTTGTGCAAGATGAACAGAAAAATATATGACAAGTTTGATACATATTTGTTAAGAATAGTTACAGCACCCGTAACACTAGGAAATATTTCTTCTTATGGTAGACTCCCTTGAGAATAACCCAGCCCATCAAGTTGTGATCATTGGTGGCGGCTTTGGTGGACTGTACGCGGCAAAGGCACTTGCTAAGGCTAAAGTCAACGTTACGCTGATTGACAAACGGAATTTTCATTTGTTCCAACCATTGCTGTACCAAGTTGCCACAGGTACACTATCACCCGCTGATATTTCCTCACCCTTGCGTTCGGTACTCAGCAAGAGCAAAAATACAAAAGTGTTGCTGGGTGAAGTTAATGATATTGATCCCAATGCACAGCAAGTTTTGTTGGGTGATCAAGCGATACCATACGATACATTAATAGTGGCTACAGGTGCCAAGCATTCCTATTTTGGTAAAGATAACTGGGAAGATTCTGCCCCAGGTTTGAAAACCGTAGAAGATGCGATAGAAATGCGTCGCCGGATTTTCTCAGCTTTTGAAGCAGCCGAAAAAGAAACTGATCCAGAAAAACGTCGGGCTTGGTTAACTTTTGTGATTGTAGGTGGTGGCCCGACAGGGGTAGAACTAGCAGGTGCGATCGCCGAATTAGCCTATCAAACCCTCAAAGAAGATTTCCGCAACATCGACACCTCAGAAGCCAGAGTTTTACTTTTAGAAGGACTAGATCGGATTCTGCCACCCTTTGCACCAGAGTTATCCCAACAAGCAGAAGCATCATTACAACAATTGGGTGTCACTGTTCAAACAAAAACTTTAGTAACCAACATTGAAAACGATGTTGTCACCCTCAAGCAAGGGGATGAAGTTAAAGAAATCGCTGCAAAAACGGTATTATGGGCAGCGGGTGTCAAAGCTTCACCGATGGGTCAAGTTTTAGCCGAATCTACTGGTGCAGAGTGCGATCACGCCGGAAGAGTAATTGTTGAACCCGACTTAAGCATCAAAGGCTATCCCAATATTCATGTAGTCGGCGACTTAGCCAACTTCTCTCATCAAAATGGCAAACCGCTACCTGGTGTTGCACCAGTAGCTATGCAAGAGGGAGAATATGTTGCCAAATTAATTCAGCAAAAACTCAAAGGTAATACCTTACCTGCTTTTAACTATAGCGATCGCGGCAGTTTAGCCATGATTGGACAAAATCTAGCCGTTGTGGATTTAGGCTTTATCAAACTCAAAGGATTCTTTGCTTGGCTATTTTGGCTTGTGATTCATATCTACTTCTTAATCGAGTTTGATAACAAACTAGTAGTGATGATTCAGTGGGTATGGAATTATGTCACCCGCAAACGTGGCGCAAGATTGATTACTGGACAAAAATCGCCGCTACAAGTAGGTAACGAAGCACCTAGTAACTATTACAAAGCAACACCACCCAGAGAAATACTCAATGTCTAAAAACACAAAAGTAAAGAATATAGGACTTACGCAACGCTGATATTGTCATTGCGGCCGGAACGGAGTGTAGGGAAGCAATCCCAACGTCAGGGGAGATTACGTCGCTATCGCTCGTAATGACGGATTTACGTTAATTTTGCGTAAGTCCTAGAATAGTTGAACACCTTTCAAGCCTGATTAATTCATCAAAAAATTGGGGAGTAGAAAAATCTATTCCCCAATTTCTCATTCCTAATCACCTGATAAAACTTGACTAATCTTGAGATAGTACAATTATAGGTATAGGTAAAACTTGAGTTTGAAGCAATTCATCTGCGGAGATATTGTTTACGCTAGTTTGCTGTAATATCGTCAATAATGCTGCACTTTGGCTTAATAACTCATCTACATTAATACCGCCATAAGTATCTGGATAACGGCGTAGGCGGTTGCTGCCCTCTCCGAGTAAAATAACCGCACCGCGCAGATTATTATTTCTTAGATGATACAAGGCTACAGCAATTTGGAGAATACCCTGATAAAGAGTTTTTTCGGGTTCGCTGGCTTCGATCCACAAAGCCTCTAAGGTGTCATGACAGGCGTAAAACTGCCCAGAATTGAACTGTTCTACACCTTGCCAAAACTCTTGGGGCATAGTTTCGCTCATGCCATACTATCTCGTACTTCTTTAATAGTTTCGAGAGATATTTCTTGGCTTTCACCAGCAAACTCATTATCTGGTGTTAGAAATAGCATACAGTGACATTCTTTACGTTCTCTCATCGGCACGCAAGGACAGTTCCAATATGTAGCCTTGACTTCAGCTTCTTTGTCTTCGTAGTGGCGACAGGGACACAAAGGCGCACCTAAATCGTCTTTATGTTTGGCTAACCCTTCAATTACCACTGCTGTAACCGAAGGTTCACTACAGAAGTAAGTTCCAGTACGCTTGGCGTATTGTTCGGAAAAATGCCGCATTGCCTCTAGGCTTTTATCGCTGGAATTTGCGTTAACTTCTGATGTGATCATGTGGATCGGCCGCTCATAATTTAAATATTTCTTTGCATTGTACCTCAGCCTCAAGGTGCTGTTACTGGGGATATCTCCCCAACCTGAACAGATTCAATGATGATGTCTGACAAAAACCTGAATATATCAGTATTCATTAAAATATTGAATACATAGAATACTCATTTACAATGCTTGTATAGGTTTTTGTAGCTGAGTTTGCAATGCCTGTTCGCTCTGCACCACAACACCAGGGCAATCACGATTAACTAGCACTGATGTTTGATCTGAGGAATTATTATTTTGCCACAAAATCCAGCGACTACCTTGGGGTAAAGAAGATAGTGTCAGAGAATTTTGAGTTAACCAAATTAAAGGATAGTTTGGCACTTCTGTGGTGTTAGCATCTTCTGAAAATGTGGTAGCTGCTAAGGTTTCTAAAACAGTGGTATTGCCTTTAACTAAACTTGTCGATGCTGTCCAGAGTTTAACAGGCATCCCCATACGTTGTGTGTAAAAGTACAAACTCGCTGCGGCAATTACTGCTTGTTCAAAATCATCTTCTTGCCATTTACCAGCACTATCTAAGGCAATAACTATCTCTTGTCCACCTGTAACAACTTCTAACTCTCGGACTCTTAATTCCCCATAACGGGCGCTAGTTCGCCAATGAATCAGTCTGGTGGGGTCGCCGATGCGGTAGGGACGGAGCGATCGCACTAATCCCGATGTTGCAGTCTGCAAAGGTCGATTGATCGAATCGCCTTTTTTGCTTTCTTCTTGCCCCATTTCATCTACTAACGGGCAAGTGGTTAAAGGTAATACAGTCGGGTAAACAATGGCGATCGCCTCACAATCTCGCTGACGACGACACCAAAATAAACCTAAAGGTGCGCCAGTGCCTAATTCGACATTGTGCCAGCGATAAATACCTCGACGCTGAGTAGGGTGGTAGTAAACCCAACGGTAACTATTTTTACTAGAAATAATTTCAATCGCTTGTTTGATTGGCTTACCCAAAACAAAGGGCAAAATATCCTCGACTTGTAGCAAACTGACAGATTGTGCTGTAGGGTTGTGGATTTCTAATTCTACAGTCAGGTCATCCCCGGCGGAGACAGGTTGAATCGAACTGCGAGTGATAGTTAAACCAACAAGTGATCGCGGTGGTAAAACTGCCGCTACTGCTAACAGCGCCACACTCACACCGCTAATAGCATACAGCCAACCCGCCATCGTATTCACAGCCGCGCCAAAAAAACAAATAGCAATTCCCGCAAGCACCCAACCGCCGTATGTCGGCGTACTTGCGCGATTTTCTAACCAATTGGTGATAGGTTTGATGATTTTCATGTTTCTTTTTTAACCCAACATCACCGAAAGTTCACAGTATATTAGCTGTTGAAAGTAGTAGAAAAATCGCCAACGTTTGCCAGAAATCGGAAAATTTCCTTAAGTAGTAGTACAAAAGTATTTAGTTGCAGATACAAAATTACTTAAAGTTATTAAGTGCATACAATGTATCTCCGTGAATGCTTTATTGAGAATGTTGGCCCGATTAATTCGCTTGATGTGTCGTTAAGTTTGAACACTATAGGAAATCCAAAACCTATAATTTTGGTGGGTAAGAATGGAACAGGGAAGACAATTTTCCTAGCCTATATTCTGGATGCACTAGCAGAGTTAGCAAAGAAAACGTTTAGGGACGTAGTTGTAGGGCAGCAAATTGGGCATAGTCCGTTTTTTAAGGTAACAAGTGGTGGAGATACTCGATCCCTATCTGGAAGCAGTCTCAGTCTTCTAGAATTTTCTGATGCAAATAGTCAGTTCTGTTATGTAGAAAAAGTTGGTCAAATAGATCCACAAATTTACGTCACAAAGTTGCAAGGTCGTTTTCAGTCAGTACAATCATGGCCAGAGAATGAACAGTTTCATAAGGTCGTTACAGGAGACGAGAAGAAAATAGAAACTTTTTTTCAGAGCGGAGCAGTCTGCTTTTTTCCATCGTCACGTCACGAGCGTCCTCACTGGTTAAATCTTAGAGCAATAGACGATCAACCTCTATTTGGCAAAAATCAGCGGATGTCAGGGGTACTTGGTAAACCATTGATCATTGAACGGGCTGCTGAGGATAATCGTCAGTGGTTGATGGATGTTCTACTTGACTCGCTTGTAGATGGACATTTTGTTGCAGAAAAGATTACTCCTGAAGGTAATACCCAATTGCAATGGCAAGCACTCTCAAACCTTTCAGACAAGTGGTTGCTCAAATTTGGAAGAAAGAACGTTGAATTACTACTTCGTTCAGTTCTTGAAGATGAAAGTGCTGAAATGGTACTCAACTATCGGAATGCACTACATGGACGGGTGGCTATTCGTCTTGGAAATGGCGTTTTAGTTCCATCTCTAATGCACCTTTCAGCAGGGCAAGCTTTGCTCTTCAATCTCTTTGCCACGATTATTCGTTATGCAGATCGAGGAGATATTCAAAAAAGTATTCATCTGCATGAAATTAATGGGATTGTTCTAATTGATGAAATTGATGCTCACCTACACACAGATTTACAGTACGAAGTACTTCCTAAGCTAGTTAAGCTTTTTCCAAAGGTACAGTTTATTATCACCTCGCACGCACCACTCTTTCTACTCGGTATGGAGCGTGAGTTTGGCACTGATGGGATACAGATTTTAGAAATGCCTACAGGTAGAAAAATTAGCACTGAAAGGTTTGAGGAGTTTTTAAAATCATTTGAGTATTACTGCCAGACCCGGAGCTTTGAGGATGCACTTGAGCAACAAGTGTTAAAGACATCTAAGCCTCTAATATTGACTGAAGGACAAACGGATGTTCTCTACATCCAAACTGCCCTTGAATTGTTAGGATACACAGAACTTTTAGAGCAATTAGAAATTGATGAAGTGGGAAAATCAGGAAAAGAAGGCGTAAAAGGTGGTGGGCATACTAACTTAGATGCTGCACGAAAATTTCTAGAAAATAATCAAACCCGATTCCCTCGACGAGTATTGTTTCTTTATGACTGTGATACAAAGAAAGAGCCGGAAGATGTTGGCTCTCTCTCAATTCGTCGTATACCTCAGAACACTCAAAATACCAAAGTAACAAAAGGTATTGAAAATCTATTACCAATTGAGTTGTTTAAAGAGGAATTTTATCCAAAACGAATAAAAACTACAGAATATGGTGAAGAACAAACTATTAGCAATTTTCTCAAGCCGCAGTTCTGCGAATGGGTATGTCAAGAACGGCAAGAACGGAATGATTTTCTTCGGTTTGAAGCATTATTAGTACCAATTATTCAGGAATTTCTTTCACTTGAGACAACAATATGAGTATCGTGAAATTGTCTTTTAAGTAATGGCACGCTGAATCGTCATAGAGGTTTGAATATTCTAAATTATCGATAATTTTGAAAAATTGAGGTGGGTATTTCCCACCTCAATTTTTCATTTAAAATTAATTGTACTCATCAACACGTCCACCTAATTACTCCCATTCGATGGTTCCAGGTGGCTTAGATGTGATGTCGTAAACTACGCGATTCACACCTTTAACTTCATTGACAATTCGGTTAGAAATTACTTCCAAAATTTCATAAGGAAGACGCGCCCAATCTGCGGTCATACCGTCTTCACTGGTAATAATCCGCAAAACTACAGGATGAGCATAGGTACGTTTGTCACCCATCACGCCGACGCTGCGAATTGGCAATAATACAGCAAAGGCTTGCCAAACTTCGTTGTATAGTCCGCGTTGATTGATTTCTTGGCGGACAATTAAATCGGCATCGCGGAGAATATTCAACCTTTCGGCGGTGACTTCACCGATGATGCGAATTGCTAAACCAGGGCCGGGGAAGGGTTGGCGTTGGACGATTTCTTCTGGTAAACCAATAGAACGACCAACTTTGCGGACTTCATCTTTAAAGAGTTTCCGCAGGGGTTCAACTAATTTAAATCGCAAATCTTTGGGTAAACCGCCGACGTTGTGATGGCTTTTAATTTTGACTGCTACCCGTTCACCTGTTTGGGGGTCAACGTTGGTATCGGCAGATTCGATGACATCTGGATAAAGTGTGCCTTGGGCTAAATAATCAAAGGGGCCGAAGTGCTTGGATGCTTCTTCAAATGTGCTAATGAATTCGTGACCGATGCGGCGGCGTTTTTCTTCGGGGTCGGTGACACCAGCGATGGTATCTAAGAAGCGATCGCGGGCATTGACATATTCTACAGGGATATGAAACTGTTCTTGGAATAATTTCACTAACCGTTCTGGCTCATATTTCCGCATGAAGCCTTGGTCAATAAATACACAAGTCAGCTGATCACCGATCGCTTTATGCAATAAAAAGGCTAGGGTAGAAGAATCAACTCCCCCAGATAATGCCAAAAGTACGCGTTTATCGCCAACTTTACCGCGAATTTCCCGGATTGCTTCTTCGACAAAGGCGGCGGTTGTCCAGGTAGGTTCGCATTCGCAGATATGATAAACAAAGTTGCGAATTAGAGCTAAACCACCAATGGAATGTACAACTTCGGGGTGGAACTGCACACCATACAGTTTCTTTTCGTGGTCGGCGACGGCTGCACAAGGGGTATTTTCTGTATGTGCCAAGACTTCAAAACCCGGTGGCATTTTGACCACGGAGTCGCCGTGACTCATCCACATGGTTGTGCCATCTTCCACATTGGTTAATAGATCGGTGGGATCATCTATATATAATGAGGCTTTGCCGTATTCACCGCGATCAGCTTTGGCAACTTCCCCACCAAGTTGGTTGACCATTAATTGCATCCCATAACATACGCCCAGAATGGGAATGCCTAGATGCCAAATTGCTGGGTCACAATGGGGAGCTTTTTCGTTATAAACTGAACTCGGCCCACCAGAGAGAATGATACCTTTGGGGTTGAGTTGCTGTAATTGTTCCGCTGTAGTGCGATAAGAGAGAACTTCAGAATATACTTGAGTTTCGCGGATGCGTCGGGCAATTAGTTCGGAATACTGAGAGCCAAAATCGAGAATAACAATCATTTGACGATCAAGCCGCCTCAACTCTTCTACTGGTTGAGGCGCTTGTTCGGTTAGTAGAGTCACCGCTGTATTCATGATGGGGGAGTTTGAATGAAGTAGTAGATAGTTGCACAGTAATCTGACAAAAATACCATCTATAGCCTTGGTCAAATAGATGAGAACAATCTTGATTGCACAAAGCTAGTAACTGGTTATATACTCAGCACTTTGCTCTATTTGCTTTCTGCGGCTGGTAAATGGTAAAGGAGTCCCCTACAAACGCAGGTTAGAAAACGTTTGCTTGGCTAATCAGTCTGACATAGTATTAGAAGGAATAACTTACCCTAGAGTGGTTACTGAAAAAGCTATTTATGTAGATTATTAATGATTATTCATAATAAGTTAACATAATTTTCCGGTTAAGAAACAAGCAGTTTTACTCTTTACAATAATTTTGCGATCGCGGTCAAAGAGAATTGAGCCACAAGTTGCTACGGCTGTACCTCGGTTATTATGGCTTTCCATGTATTCTTGAGAACGCGTATCTATGGCTTGGGCGATCGCACCATAAACTAAATTCACCCAATCACTACCACTAGAAACATCTAATTCTCTTAAATATTTCAGTGCTGCTTCCGCCGTGGCACTATTAAATACTACTTGTATATCTGATGACTGTATCCCCGCCAAAGCACAGTGGGCTGCTAAAATTTCCCGCCGTCCATCAGCTAAATGATGATGGGTGTGAAAAATCCCTCCCGCGAGTTTTAGCAACTTGCCGTGATAACCAAACAATAAGATTTCTTTAACGCCCAAAGCATCCGCTTCAACTAACATTGGCCCTAACCAGTTAGCCGTTTTCACCAATTGTTCGGGATTAATCCCAAGTTTTTGCGCTAAATCTAAGCCGTTCTCACCAATACAAAATACCAAACTATTAAAAAGGCTGGCTTTTTGTTGTAATTCTGTCCGAAAAGCCGCTAACTGATCTGGTGAACTTAAAGGTTGAGAAATCCCGGTTGTCCCTAACAGCGAAAGTCCTTCCACTACACCAAAGGCAGCATTAGAAGTCCGCACAGCGAGCGATCGCCCGAACGGTAAAATAATTGTGACTGTAATTTTCTCGCTCGGTGTGAGCATCCGCTGCAAGTTCTCTTGCAATAACCTTTGGGCATAACTATAAATCGCCGACTGTTCATCTGCATTGAGAATTTTGCCAATTCCTTCCCCACCTTTAATTGTGACTGCTGACTCCGTTTCTCCACCCCATTCCACCATTGCCCAAATTGGTGTATCGCGCGTGAGGTCAAGATTATCACCAGGGTCACTCCGTGTAATTGCCAGCGCTATATTTTCTGATAGCCCAGCTACTTGTTCAATTGGTATTTCAGCGATTTGCGGCGGTGTAATTAAATCAACCGCCACATTTGGCAAAGGCTGACCTTGGCGTAACCAATGTAACGCCGCCATCGCCCCAGCACAAGCAAAGACAGGTAAAGTATATCCAGAACGAGTCATTTATTATTTCTCTCCCCTGCACCCCTGCACCTCTGCCCCCCTGCTTCTATACTCCCACTTCTACTAATAAAGCTTGCATTGCTTCCCAAGAGATGCCTTTGTCGATGTAGCGGGGTGCTTCAGGATTATAGGGACTAGCGATGCGATCAATACTTAGAATTGTGGCTGCATCTAATAGCACTGGGACATCAGGATCAAACGCTGTGGGGCGCATCAAAGAACTTGAAAAACCTTTAAAAACCGCAATTTTGTCTTGTTCATCGGCTATTTCCACCGTGATCAATAAAACTTCTTGGGGGCGTTTGGTGGTGTACTGTTCTAGGCGCTTGCCAATGGAATTATTCATCAAATTGGAACTTTGGCTTTAATTTAATTACTGAGGTGTAGCTGAACGTCCTTGTTTACCCAGCTTAATGAGAACAAAGTAGCTTAAGTAAAGCACATAAATGACTAAAAAGATGATGCCCAGAAAACCGAGAAATCCAGGCTTGCTGTTGTGATGGAAATAGTCTTTAAAGAGTAAGGGGGCTTCAAACCAGACTCGACAATAGGGCGTTTTTATGGCTGTTTCGGAAAAAGCACAACCGATAAACGGGAGAAAAGCGATCGCACCCAGCAGGCTATAAACTGTCACAGCCCAACGCCAAGAGGTAAAAATCAGCTTCAACGGGCCACTTGGTTGATACTCAATTTCATCATTGAGATCCACCCAAAACCACAGAGAAATGGGGATCAAAATCCGTGCTATCAACCCGGAAATAAAGCTGACTGGATACTCAGCTATCATCAAGTAAATTGTAATTGCCAAAAGACTAGCAACTCGCCAGTAAATCATTAACAGGCGTTGTATACCTTCGGCCTTTTGTACAAATGCCCAAATTAGCAGAATCAGGGGAATAATCAACGTAAATAATACTGCTAGTCGATAATCAGCCCAAATATATGGGCGAAACCAAACGTCTTCCATTGTTGTTGCCAGACGATAAATAAAAAGTTTGCATGAAGAACAGATATTTAATATAACGGATACTTCTGCAAATACTTTAAATAGTCATGCAAAATAAATTACTCCGTTGAGCAACAAAATGAGGCATAAGACAGAGGCTGTAGTT
The DNA here is from genome assembly GCF_002897135.1 of Nostoc cycadae WK-1. Classification (NCBI taxonomy): domain Bacteria; kingdom Bacillati; phylum Cyanobacteriota; class Cyanophyceae; order Nostocales; family Nostocaceae; genus Nostoc; species Nostoc cycadae. The sequence goes on from NZ_DF978443.1 coordinate 39,438, forward strand.
ATGGTTAGCCTGATATTGGACTGATAGTCAAATTTCTAAATATCTAAATTAATATTAATTTAATTATTGGCGTGTGAATATTTCTTTGGGGCGAAATTCATCTCTTTACAGGTAAAAAAACAAGCAACTTGCATATCTTTTACATTTGTAGCTTGTACTAACTGACAACTTATATTGAGGCTCAGTTACAAAACTTACCCCAAACAGATAAAGTACAAGGTCGCAGTAAACAGATGTTGGTTGCTTGTCTGTTGGATGAATAGAAGTTTACCCACTCAATGTCTATTCATCGTAAACTCTGCACTCAGCAGCATCTGGGTTGTCATCGCAGTACTGTTCTAAAGAATTTTTAGGCTTACTTTGGCGCTGGTGAGAAGCTTCAGCTTGTAGTTCTTCCACTGCATCCCAAGCCGCAGCACACTCAGCAGAATTGCTACCTGAAATATCACAAACTGCACGAGCTTGTTCTACTTCTTCTTGAATTTGTTCTTGAATGTCAACTTTTGCTTTGGTTTCGCTCATAGCTGTCGTTTTGTTGTGTGTTGTTAATACTAGTATAGAAAAATTCAAAAATTGCTATTTTCTGTACTACCACTCATCATTCTACCTAATAAGTTGATCTACTTAGTGGATGTGGCAGTTGGATGATTGATAATCACGGCAAATTGGGATATCCAGATCGTATCTTTGTCTATCTTTTAAGATTTTCTAGAGTCCGTACTGCGAAAGTGCATCTATCAACTATATTTATTGCATGTAATGGGAATTGATGAATATCTGTCTGTGAAGGCAGCTATGTAGGAGGTGAAGCAGTGCGGTGAGGCAGTCTGTGAGACAGCTTTGCCTCGTCAAAACCTTGGGCTAAAAGCACTACGAAAAAGGAAGAGATGAAATTTCATGGCAGATCAAATGCAGTGGGCTAATGCCCTATCCACCCGTCCTTCTCTAGAAGCCGCTGTTACGGAGGTGGTGCAAAAAACTACGTCTTTGTTAACAGCACAGGCGGATTTAGGGCTGGTATTTATTTCATCTGCTTTTGCTAGTGAATATTCCCGGCTTTTACCTTTGCTGGCAGAAAAAATTTCCGTACCCGTCATGATCGGTTGTAGCGGTGGTGGTGTAATTGGTACTACAACTGATGGGCAAACCCAAGAAATAGAAGCAGAAGCGGCGTTAAGCTTGACATTGGCACATCTGCCTGGGGTAAGTCTCCAAGTTTCTCATATTTTGGCGGAAGAGTTACCTGATTTAGATAGTTCGCCAGATGCTTGGGTGAATTTAATTGGTGTACAACCATCTGCCACACCGCAGTTTATTTTGCTGTCTAGTTCTTTTTCTTCAGGAATCAACGAACTTTTGCAAGGTTTAGATTTTGCTTATCCTGGTTCTGTGATTGTGGGGGGACAAGCCAGTGGTGGTATGGGTGGACGACAGGCTCTATTTTGTAACGATCGCCTCTATCGTGAAGGAACTGTCGCCTTGGCTTTGACTGGCAATATTGTACTAGAAACGATTGTGGCTCAGGGCTGTCGCCCCATTGGTCAGCCGATGCAAGTTACCAAGGCTGAACGCAATATTATTTTAGAACTAGATGAGCAAGTGCCATTGGTGGTGCTGCGAGATTTAATTAATAGTTTGAGCGATCAAGAACGAACTTTAGCCCAGCATTCTTTATTTGTGGGCGTAGCGATGGATGAATTTAAGCTGTCTTTGCAACAAGGCGACTTTTTAATTCGCAGTATTTTAGGGGTAGATCCCGCCGGAGGTGCGATCGCAATTGGCGATCGCGTTCGCCCTGGTCAACGTCTACAATTTCATTTACGTGATGCTGAAGCTTCCGCAGAAGATTTGGAATTTCTGCTGGAGAAATATCACAATCAAGAAGCTTCTTCATCCTCGGCGATCGCCGCTTTAATGTTTTCTTGCATCGGTCGAGGTGAAGGACTTTATGGTAAACCTAATTTTGATTCCTCACTATTTAGGCGCTACTTCCAAAATATACCGATTGGTGGTTTTTTCTGTGGTGGCGAAATCGGCCCTGTAGGCGGTAATACTTTTTTACATGGTTACACTTCTGTGTTTGGCATTTGTCGTCAGCATGAGTGATAAGTGCTGAGTAAGAAATTCTTCCCCTACACCCTTGCTCTCTCACACCCCTAATCCCTCATCTTTTCCAACAGTAGGGTGCTGTTGTTATCAATGAGGTGAGGAGTACCACAACGAGCGATCGCACTGTAGGCTTGAATGTAATGACGCACTTTTTGGGGAAATTGCGGGTAGTCAAACAGAGCATCTCCATCAGCGATATTTGCCCAAAAGTAACGCAAACTAGGAGCAATTTCTTGAGCTTGTTCTGGTGGTAAGTTTAAAGGTGGGTGAGTGAGAAATTTCATTAAAAAAGGCAAAGAGCGATCGCCCATCCATTGTTTTGATAAATGTTGCAAGTCAGGAAAATCAGGTACAGATTCTACACGATGAGATAAAATTTGCAACCATTCTCTGCCGTAGTTATCTTGGCGAAACTCAAAAACTCGATAAGGATGAGGATAACTGACTAAAGAACCAGTAGTGATATCGTAAACACCATCAGAGCAGGCAATATCTTGAACGTGCAGATGACCTGTAAATACTAACTTGACTTGATACTGACGGAGCAATTCTAGCAGTTGCGGCGCATTTTGCAGCATATAGCGATTGCCCATTGGATGGCGCGACTGCTGGGGTATATGCTCAACTACATTGTGATGCACCATCACCAAGACTAATTCTTCAGTCGCTGTTGCTAGAACATTTTCTAACCAAATTAGTTGTTGATTATCCAAACGACCTAATTGCTGACCTTCTTCATTAAAAAAGTTGGAATTAAGACCAATCAACCGCACTCCAGGTAACACTTGATGAGTGTAGTAAATTTGCTCAGGATTGTCATAACCAAACTTGCCGTAATAATGAGGGAAATCAGCAAAACCAATGGATTGCTGATCTGCCATTAAGACCGGAACATCATGATTACCCGGAACAACATACACCGGAAACGGCAACTCAGATAAGCGTTTTTGTAACCAAAGATGGTTCTCTGGTTCACCGTGTTGAGTTAAGTCCCCTGGAAGCAACAGAAAATCTAAATCAAGTTGTGTTAAATGTTCGATGACACTTTCAAAAGCCGGAATACTAACTTCCACCAAATGAAACCGACTGGGATGATCCCAGATTGTATGGGGAAGTGCAATGTGTAAGTCGCTGACTACAGCAAAGCGAAAATTGAGAGCCATTGATTTGCAGACAATTTTATAAATACTGGTTCAAAAAAGCCTTTTCCACAAAGTATAACCTTTGCTTTGGCAACTCTGCTGGGAAATCATTACTTAACATTTGTATATGAAGCTAAGATCCCCGACTTCTTAAAAAAGTCGAGGATCTGAGTTATTCACGCATAATTGAACATTTTTATATTTTTGTTAGCTACCAGAAAAATAAAATCTAATTTAAACGTAAAAATAGCTCAAAGTTGACTGATTATTTGATGTTTTTTAATCTTTTTTTGATTAATAGAGAATGTTTAATATTTTAAAAATTGAATAGTTTATTAATTATTTAGCTGTCAAATTAAATTTATTATATAATAATATACCTAATTTTTTCTCTACAAATCACTGTTTACTGTCGTTACTACAAGGAGTTTCCACTTTGGCAGCAGTTAGAGTCCGCCAACACGTTAACCCACTTGCCCAAAAATATCGCACACCAGTCAATCCCCTTGAGTGGGAAAAAATTTATGCACAACCAAACCAACCACTGCATTTAGATATTGGTTGTGCTAAAGGGCGGTTTGTGTTGCAAATGGCGCAGGTAGAACCTAACTGGAATTTTCTAGGTTTGGAAATTCGGGAACCATTGGTAGTGGAGGCAAATCAGTTGCGTTCTGACTTGGGTTTAACTAACCTGTATTATTTGTATGGTAATGCGAATAACTCCTTACAATCTCTTTTATCTGGCTTAACTCCAGGCATGTTACAACGGGTGACGATTCAATTTCCCGATCCCTGGTTTAAAACTCGTCATGCTAAACGCCGTGTCGTGCAACCAAAATTAGTGGCAGAATTAGCCCAATATTTAGCAGTGGGTGGGGTGGTATTTCTGCAATCAGATATGAAATTTGTTGCTGTGGAAATGTGCGATCGCTTTGCCGAAAACTCAGCCTTTGCGCGAGTTGGTACAGATGAATGGTTAACAGACAATCCATTAGCAGTCCCCACAGAACGAGAAATATTTACTCAAAACAAAGGCGAACCAATTTATCGCGCTTTGTTTGTGAAACAAGGGTAATCTTACAACTTCACCCCTCCTTGCTGTAACTGCTTAAATGGATCAAGTAGAAAATCAATAATTCGCCGTTGGCGGATGATGACTTCGGCGGTAGCTGTATCACCTGGGCGCAAGGGTATACATTTATCAGCAGAGGGTAAACAGTTTTGTTTGAGCGCAATATCTAAGTTATAAGCCGCAACTTTGCCATTAGGGGTGTCTATTTCTGTAGTATTCGGAGAAATCTTAATTAACTCTCCTGATATCACACCATAATCTTGAAATGGATAGGCATCAAACTTTAGCTTGACTGGTAATCCTGTATGTAAAGAACCGCTTTCAGTAGTAGACATTGTGGCGCGAATAATAAAAGGTGAATTTGCAGGTGCTATCTCCGCCACCATTGTTCCAGATTGGACAACGGCTCCTGGTTTTTGTATTGGTAGTTGAAATAGAATACCGTTAGTAGTAGCTTTGATTTCTCGCTGTTGCAATTGAAATTTGAGCGATTCTATTTGACTTTTAGTTTGAGCGATATCTGATTGCAAAGATGTAATCTCAGTTTCGAGATTTTTTTGTTGTTCAGCAATTCTTAAAATGGCTAGTTTACCAGAACGAATTAAAGTTTGATAACTTGTTTCTTGCTCTTTGAGGCGTAACTGGGCTTGTTGAATATCTGCATTAGCTTGGCGAATATTCCGTTCATAACTGCTTTGTTGTTCTGCTAAACGTAACTTTGCTTGTTGAATATCTGCTTTTGTTTGTTCATGGAATTTTATTCTTTCTTGTAGAGCATCTTCTTTTTCTACAACGTTAACTTCAGCCGCAATTCCATCTTGGAAAGCCTTTTGATAACGCTCTAGTTCTCGTTGAGCGATCGCCAAGCTAACTTCTGCTAATTTTTTCGCTTTTTCGTGTTGTATAATAGTTTGTTTTGCTTGGTTTAATTGTGCGATTCCTTCTTCTTGATGTAAATTAAAATTATTAGTAATTAATTGCAGATTTTGGCGAAATTGCTCAATTTGTGATTGCTTCTCTAACTGTTGCGATTGATTTTGTTGCTCTTGGGTTGCCGAAGAGACAAATAGTTGATTTTTCGCTGAATTTAACTGCGTCAATCGATTTAACTGCCCTTCTAATTTATCCTGGGCTTGTTGCAATTCAGATTTCACCAATTCCGAGTCTAATATTAATAAAGTTTGTCCAGCTTTGACTGAATCTCCTTCTTTTACTTGAATTTCAGCTACCGTACCCGCCACAGCCGCATCGAGCTTAATGGTTTTATCTTGAGTTTCAATTCTGCCTCTAGCTGTACCTGTTTCATCAATCTGAGAAAAGATTGTCCAAGGTAAAATGATTGAGACAAACACAACTAAAAAATATAGTATTCCTCTCGTCCACACTTCGGGTAAGTTATCCAGTGTTTCTCGCGTAACATCAGACCAATCATCAGTTTTGGCTGGTATAGAGTTGTTTATAATTGCTTGTTCAAATGTATCTTTTTCTTTTAAAGATGAATTTGGTCGTTTACCATTAAATGTATCTGTCATATTTTTTATCAAAACAGAAGGTAGGGGCTAAAAATGAAGAGTAAAGACAATCAAACGACTATTGATAATTAATTATTAAGCTGGAATTGCTGTTGATTAAGATAGAAATAATGTCCTTTTTTATTCATTAATTCTTCATGGGTTCCACTTTCAATTAGTAGCCCTCTATCTAGAACTAAAATCAAATCTGCATTCCGCACAGTCGAAAGTCGGTGGGCTATGACTAATGTTGTTCTTCCATTGAGAATTTTGGTGAGATTTTGTTGAATAATTCTTTCAGATTCAGTATCTAAATGAGAAGTAGCTTCATCTAAAATCAATAACTGCGGATTACTTAATAAAGCCCTAGCGATCGCAATTCGCTGTCGCTGTCCACCAGACAACAAACCGCCACCTTCACCTATTTGAGTTTCATATCCCAAAGGTAACTTTTTAATAAACTCATCAGCACCAGCTAACTTGGCAGCTTCTATCAATTCTGCTAACGTTGCTCCAGGATAACCCAAACTAATATTTTCTCGAATTGTGCCACCAAATAAAAAGGTATCTTGGTCAACTACTCCCACACAAGAACGTAGAGAACGTAAGGAAATACTAGTAATATCATGACCATCAATCCAGATTTTGCCATCAGTAGGGGGATACAACCCTAAAACTAATTTAGAAATGGTTGTTTTCCCGGAACCACTACGCCCCACTAAAGCTACCATTTGTCCTGGTTTGATTGCAAAACTGAGATTTTCTAAAATATTTACATCACTGTCTGGGTGATAGCGAAAAGTCACATTTTCAAAGCGAATACTACCTTGAATTTGCGGCAAGTTTTGCCTTAGCTGATATTGTAAATCTTCTTCCGGTTCTGCATCTAAAACATCATTAATCCTTTCTACAGCAATTACTACTTCTTGTAATTGATTCCACAAAACTGTCAATCTTTGAAAGGGGGTAATAATATTGACTAATAGCAAATTAAATGCTACTAATTGACCAATTGTTAACTGATTCTGGATGACTAAATGCGCCCCAAACCATAACAAGGCAGTAGTTACCAAAGCTTGAATTGTGTTACTAATGATTTGCAGACGGTTACTAATAACTTGGCTGGCGAAGTTGGTTTTGACTTCTTGATTTAATAACTCTTCCCAATGCCAGCGCACATTTTGTTCAACTGCTGTAGCTTTGACTGTTCGTACACCAGTTAGGGCTTCAATTAAGTAACTGCTCTCTTTGGCAACAGCATTAAATATTTCTCGTGAAATCCTTTGGAGAAAAGGTGTAGCTATCAATGCTAATAAGGCAAAAGGTGGGACTATAACTAATACTAGTAGTGCCATTTGCCAGCTGTACCACAGCATTAATCCTACATAAATAAAGACGGTGAATAAATCTAACAGGATAGATAAGGCTTCACCGGATAGAAATCTTTGAATTTTGCGATTTTCTTGGATGCGCGAGATGATATCTCCCACATAACGCGACTCGAAAAAACTCAAAGGTAGCCGGAAGGTGTGGCGAATAAAACCCACAATTAAAACTAAGTCGATTTTGTTAGCTGTGTGATCTAACAGATATTGGCGTAACCCTATCATGGCGACGCGAAACAAGTTAAACATCAACAATCCTAAACCCACGGCTGTTAATGTGAGTTCCGATCGCTGGACAACCACTCGGTCTAAAATTAACTGGGTAAATAAAGGGGTAATCAGTCCAAATATCTGGATAAAGACTGAAGCAATTAACACCTCCAGTATTACCAACGAGTGGGGTTGCATTAATCTCAAGAATTGCCAAAAAGGTGTAGAGGTTTCTTTGGCATCTTTGAGGGCGGCTGTTGGTTGCAACAGCAAAGCATAACCAGTCCAGTTACCTTTAAATTCGCTGTGGCTGAGGGTTTTTTGACCAATGGCGGGGTCGCCAATAATCACATCTTTTGGGGTGATTTCATAAACAACTATATAATGCTTGCCTTCCCAATGAGCGATCGCTGGTAATTTTTGCTTGGCTAACTGGTTGAAACTAGCTTTGACAGGTCTAGTATTAAAGCCGAGGCTTTCCGCTGCCATCACTAAACCGCGCAAAGATGCACCGTTGCGGTCTACATTAGCAATATCTCGCAAGCGATTCACACTAAAGCGTTTACCCCAATAGCGAGACACCATGACTAAACAAGCTGCACCACAGTCAGAAGCACTTTGTTGAGCAAAAAATGGATAGCGCCGAGTGACTTTTTGCCATAAATGTCCGACTCGCTGGGTAGGGTTGGGGAAGTAAGCTTTGCTAATCTTTTTGTTGTCTGCAAGTTCGACAGGTGGCGCAACAATGTCTATTTGATGATGTGATGTTGTGAGGGGAAAATCATCTGAGTCTGTCTGTTGTGGCGAACGGGATAAGGCTTTAGTCCAAAGATGACCTCGAATTTCGGGATATTTGGCCATTAATGAATGTAATACATCACTGGGAATAAAGCATAGTTGTAAATTAACTGAAGCCCTGGCTGAATATGGTTTGAAGTTAGCTTCTGGAAATAAGGTAAATTCTCCAAAGGAAGTTCCTGCTTCTAACGTGGCAATTAATTCATCGGCTTCATCTAGTAACCTGACTTTGCCTGTCACTACAATATAAATGCCCGGTTCAACATTTATGCCTTGCCAAAATTTACCAACTTTGGGATTAAGGGATTTTGCTTGTTGCAGACAGGACTGAAATTCTTCTAGCGAGAGGGAACAGCCCAAACTTGCGTTGAGTTGTTCTAGAGTAACCAACTGAACAGATAGATTATGCGCCATAAGTATCTACATTTCTGCCTAATTTTGTAAATTTAATCGACAAGAAATCGCTATCATCGGTTAATCTTGCCGATCGCAAATCTTTAATCAAAATTTTGGACTCATTCGTTGGCTGAGTATTGCTTACTTCAGCATTTTGAGATTTTGGTAATGTAGACAACCCCATTTGTTTCAGGAGTCGTTTAATATGGCGATCGCTAATTTCCACACCTAATTCTTTTGCTAAATGTTTTTGTAGCCAATTGGCTGTCCATCGCCGAAAAGAATAGCCATAGTCACGGGGGCTATTACTGACAAGTTCTTTCAATCGCTCTAAATATTGCTCATTCACCGCTTTTGGGCGACCAATTGGGAAATCTTGCCATTGATGCGCCATTCCCATTCGCGCAATGTGTATCCAATGGCGTGCTGTAGCAGCACAACAGCCCAAAATCTGACAAATTTCTGTTTGTGACTTTCCTTCATCCGCCAACAACATAATTTCAATTCGCTGACGATAGGAATCAGATAAATCTTTTTGCAACTTTTCTTGCAGCAGTTTGCGCTGAAACTTTGTTAAATACTTACCTGTAGGTGCTTGCGCCCTTGGGATGTCATGTTGTGCTTGTTGGTACGACATAACGGTAAAAATGCACTATAAATTGATATGTCTGTTGTTATTTACCCAATACAGATTAGACATCAGGTAAATGACAATCAGCGGTACAGGTTAAATTGCACCGGGCTATAAATACATATACAAAAAATTAATTTCCGTAAAAACAAATAAATATTTTTTTCGTTTCAATTCTCATTGAATGATGAAGTCTAGGTGATATCTGTTGTCTAGGCGATGAGGCGATCGCTTATTAGATAAAAAGTTTTCGGGACATAAACTAAAACATTTATGTCCCGAAAATCTGTGAAATTAATTCCCAAGTTTAACAGCTTAAATATTTAGTTTGCAAAGCTCAGTTTTTTCCCTTAATTATTTACAAATTTATATCTCTATGGTATTTAACACAAGATTTTCATCAAAATATATATGCTTTATAACATACATATACTATTTATAATCAATTAAAGCAGTTTGTTCAAAAATTAATATTTTTGATTATATAGTGACTAATAATAAGTAATTTTAAACTGAGTATAAAGAGTTAATTTGTTGATTTGAGTCAAACTGAAGCTGATGTGTAACTTGTTGAGTTTGCTGTTTCAGCCATTCCGCAAATAAATATGCCACAATTTGTTGACGCAATTGAGCATCTAACTCCGGCTGAATAATTTCCTCCACCAAAATCAAGTGAATTCCTCTTGATGTAAAAATTGGTTTGAGAAGTTGGGGTGGCTGAACAGTAAAAATAGCCGCAGATAGTTCTGGTAATAAATCTCGGCGACGCACTAACCCACGATATCCGCAAGCGCGACGTAATTCTATATTTTCGATGTATTGGTGAGCAACTTCATAAAAGCTAATTTCACCTTCTTTAATAGCGTAAAAAAGTTCTAATGCTAAATCCTCATCTTCTAAAATAACTTCATACATGATTACACCAGCGTAGTCTAGTTGATGTGCAAAAAAGTATTCTTCAACTTTATTTTCAAAGAGATGTGCTGCTAACTTGCCAAAAATGAGACTGCTATGTGTAATTTGTTCAAAATCATCGAGGGATAAATGGTTTGTTTCCAGCCATTGCCATGTTTGTGCCGCACTATCAAGATTATTAGCTAACCGGATTTTATCTGCTGCTTGTTGCAACTCTTCTGTTTCTACCTTAATCCCATTTTCCACAGCAGCAGCTTTAACAATATGATCGGCAGTGATTTGTTCAATGATTTCTGGCAGCTTACAAGATAGTTTCAGTTGATGCAGAATATCTTGGTTGGTAATTACAATCGGGTTTGTCATTTTCAGTAATTATTAATGATGTGGAACACAAAAAATGAGATATAGAAATCCTATTTGATTGATAAACTACTCATCTCGATAGGGAATAAAAAGTAGATTTATTGACAAATCATTTAGGATTGCTATACCTTAATTGTTATATTAAACTAATACTTTATCTGCTGATCGCTTTAATGCAGATAGGGATTCACTTTGGAATTTAGGTGCAGCTTTAGGCTGTAATTTTTGTTGCTGTTCTTCGAGTTCAGCTAAACGTAAATTACTCCAATTTACGAGTCCGGGATTTCCCAAGCGAGGAGCTATATTAGATAGGTGTTTGACAACTGAGATAGCCTCTGGCTCGATTTGCAGAGAAGCCAGATAACAATCACTAGCTAATTCTAATTCACCAATTTTTTCGTGACATTGACCAGCCATAAACCAAGCCACTGGAGTACCTGGAGGGCCTAACCTTGTAGCTGAACGATAAACTTTGGCAGCTTCTTCCAGTTTACCTTGCTTGCTCAACACCTCTGCCAACTCCAAGTGATATCTAGGCTCTAAAGGCTCTAGTTGAACTATTAGGCGTACTCGTTCTTCTGCAAGATCGAGATCTTTGAGCCAGATAGACTCTTTAGAACGGCTTTCCATGCACAGACTGAGATTTTCCCGCGCTACAATTTGTTGCAATTCATTTTCAGGATTTAAACTTCTGGCGTGAGATTCGCATAAATCCATTTCTTCAACTACCTTCTGTTTATCTCTGCGTAAAAATGGCACGAAAGAAACAGAACGATAGTACATACTCATCAACAAATTAAATTCAAAATCGTTGAGTGAAGGTTTTAATTCTTGAATGTCCTTGGTAACTACTTCACGCCAAAACTCAGCTGCGGCTAAATCTCCAAATGTTTTGGCATACTCAACTACCATTTGTAAACCAGCATTGATTTTTACCTTACTTCCTGATGGCGCATGAGTGGCGATCGCTTCAATTTCTTGGATATAATCAAAGGTGCGATCGTCAAAGTGAGTAATCAAGCTCGAAAGCGCTCTACACCATGCGAGAGTAGCCAGTTCTACATCACTGGCAATTTCTGCACTAGATATCTCTGGGATATACTCTTTCACTACCCGATGAAAGCACAAACTTCTCAACAAATTCATCACGCGTAGTTTAGTGAGATTTGGCAATTCTTGATAATTTGCTAAATACTCACAAAATTTTTCCCAACGCTCGGTACGTAATTCTTTTGCTAGTTGTAGTGGATGATCAATATGGTATTGAAACATCCCAGTTTCTTTTACCAGAGATTCTCTAAAAAAAGGAGAAATATTTACTTGTACAGTATAGGGAAGTGTCTTGTTATTTATTAAACTATTATAACTAAATTCAATCCCATAATGATGTGGTTTGCCACCATTTAAAGGGCCAAGATCAAAATATTGTCTATTTAACCAAGCTATTGGTGAACTATTAAGAGTTGCCATAAAATTATCTCCTGATTTTTATCCCTAAGCAGTTAATACAGTCCTAAGTAAATAAAGCGATGATGAGAATTAGCTAGATATGAGATAAATCACAGTGACGTTAGTTTATATAATTAACTATGTCACTGTGGAAATCCATTTTAAAATAGTTCTGAAAGCAGCAATAAATATTGTGTATTTCAGAACTATTTTAAAAAAACTATTTTAAGCTAAGAAAGAAGACCATTTAGCAACTGCAAAAGCAACTCCACCACGTACAGTTGTGAAAGCTGTAAATTCGGGTGAATCTTTGGCAGATTTAGCCTTTAAGTCAACAATTTCATCAGCAGTTTTTTCAGAGTTTAGTTGAGTAATTTTAATTTCAGCCATGATGATAAACCTCTAGATTCAAGTTGTTTTTGGGAAGCAAACTGTGATTTGTCTCTTCCCATTAACATCATGCTTTCTTTGATTTTTGAATGCAAGAGAATAGCAAGTATGAATCGGGACAAAAATAGCGCACTTTCTGTGGGTTTAAATTGAAATGATGAGGTATTTTTTAAATTGGATGTGTCTTGTAGCATTCTCAATTATTGTAAGTTGAGCAATGTCCACACCGTAAAAATAGGGGTTAGATAAAATCTGCACATCGCCCATCTGACTTGAATTGCAATAAAGTATCTGACACCAGATGTCGCAGAATAGAATTAATTATGTCTCTTTTTTCTCATCAATATTTAACTAGAAATTTCTGCTGAAAGAAAGCAGAAATTTAGGTTGGTAGAGCAGTAGCGCAACCCAACCAAGTCTTGATAATGTTGGTTTACCAAAGCCACTGTATTTAAGTTCCTTAGCCAAGCTCTGCCTAACAAGTATTCAACAAGTCAGTGAGTAATGCGATTGCAAACAGCCTTTCAGAGTTTAAAGCTTGATTAAAGGTAACGTAACGATAAATGTAGTACCAACGCCAACTTCGCTATTCACCATAATCTCGCCACCATGTGCATCTACACACTTTTTGACAATTGCCAAGCCTAAGCCAGTACCAGGAATTCTGCCGACATTTTCTGCACGTTGAAAAGGCTGAAACATCCGCTTTTGGTCTTGTTTAGGAATGCCAATCCCCCAATCTTGAAAGCGAAACATCACGGAATTTTCTTGGCCAATTAATTCAAATTGAATTTTGCCATTAGGTAATGAATATTTAATCGCATTGCCTAGTAAATTACCTAAAATGTGGCGCAGTAATGTTTCATCCAAGACGGCTTCACCAACTCCTCCATAACTTGCAAAAACTAGAGTTAAATTCTTATCTTTAAGAGATAATTGTGCTTCTTCTACTAGTTGACGGCAAAATATTTCTAAATCTAATGGCTCAAGGTCACATTGAAATTTACCGGAATCAGCCCTGCCAATTAACGACACTTCATCTAACATTTGTGCCATATTCTTGATAGCTGTACGAATCATCTGTAAATGATTTCGCTTTTTCTCTTGAGTTAATTTATCTTCGTTATTTTGGAGTAATCCAGCGGCTAAGAGAATGGTATTTAGCGGTTGACGAATATCATGAGAAAGCATCGAAACAAATTCTGATCGGAACTGGTTGATTTCGTTAGCTTTCACTAGTTCGGCGGTGCGCTCGTCAACCCGCACTTGTAATGTCTGATTAACTTGACGTAATGTTTCTAATAGCTGTTTACGCTCGATCGCATAACATATAGAGCGAACCAAGCCATTAGCATTGACTTGACGCTTGACTAAATAATCTTGCGCTCCTTCTCTAACTGCTTCCACTGCCAGTTCTTCGTCGTTAGTATTGGTGAGTACGACAATTGGCAAGCTCGGCGCACAACTAATCAGCACTGGCAGAGATGATAATCCTTGACTGTCGGGTAGAGTGAGGTCTAATAAAATGATGTCGTAATTGTTGGTTCTGAGTTGATTGAGTCCTTCTTGCAATCGCTTGACATGAACTAGCACAAATTCTTTCGCATCGGCTTGCTGCAAAAACTCTTGCAATAACCTAGCTTCTGCCAGATTGTCTTCAATTAACAAGATTTTTACTAAGCTTCCAGCCATAGTTTTCTGGTTTCGATCCTGGGAAGTGAAAAGGCAAAAGGTAAAAGGCAAAAGGTAAAAGGTAAAAGGCAAAAGGCAAAAGAAATCTTGGCTTTAGTTCTGATTTTTTCTTTTTTACTTTTTACTTTTTACTTTTGCCTTTTAACTTACTCTGACGGTAAGGTAACGGTAGATAGCCAAAAGTCTTCGATGCCTTTGACGATTTGGAATAGTTGGCTGAGGTTACGAGATTTGGTGATGTAGCAGTTTACATGGAGGTCGTAGCTGTGAAAGATATCATCCTCATTTTTTGAGGTTGTCAGCACAACTACGGGGATACGTTTGAGTAGGGGGTCGTTTTTGATTTCTGCCAATACTTCCCGACCATCTTTTCTAGGTAAGTTCAAATCTAGCAGAATCAGGTCAGGACGGGGAGCATCGGCATACTCTCCTTCTTGGCGTAGGAATGCCATAGCATCTACGCCATCTCTCACCGTCACTACTTGGTGCGGCACTGAGCTATTTTTCAATGCTTCTTGGATTAAGCGCACATCGGCTTTATTATCTTCAACCAAAAAGATTGTTTTGAGCTTTTCTTCCATTTCTACGCTCACGCTCGCGCCCTCCAACTGGAATTGTAAAGTAGAAGGTGGCTCCCTCTCCAAGTTGTGATTCTACCCAGATCCGACCACGATGGCATTCGGCAATCTTTTTACAGATAGCTAGACCCATGCCTGTACCAGCATACTCGTCTCGTGTATGTAGGCGTTGAAAGATGACAAAAATGCGATCGCTAAATCTGGGGTCAATGCCGATACCATTATCGCGCACCCAGAACAACCATTCATCTTCTAATCTCTCGGCTCCTACATGAATTTGCGGTGGTTCGTCACTGCGGAATTTGATGGCGTTAGCTATCAAGTTCTGAAATAGCTGCATTAGCTGGGTACTACCAGCCATGACTGTGGGTAAGGGGTCATGGGTAATTATAGTGCTGGTTTCGGCAATGCGCTGTCGTAAGTTACCGAGTGCGCGTTCTAAGGCTGTTTCGACTTCAGTTAGTTGAAATGCGATCGCCTGTGTATCTACTTTGGAGTATGCTAGGACATCATCTATTAATGTCTGCATCAAGCTGACTCCCTGAACGGCAAAGTTAATAAACTCTTTGGCATCTTCGTCTAGTTCTTCGTTGTAACGCATCTCCAATAACTGCACATAATTCGCCACTTGATTGAGTGGTTCTTGCAAGTCATGAGAAGCGACGTAGGCAAACTTTTTCAATTCAGCGTTAGAACGTTCTAAATCCTGCGCTAATTGAGCCAATTCATCGGCTTGGCGCAATACAATATTGACAATCGCTTTTCGCAATTCCAGCGCAGCTTTAATTTCGACGTATTGCCAAGGTAAAGATGTCAGGCGGACTGTTTCTTTCCATAGTTCAAAAGATTTGCGCGGACACAGACGCACATCTCCATCTGTCTGGCTAACTTCAAACGCTCTATTAGGATCACCACCCCAATTTACAGTTTGAATTACTTCTGGTCGGAACCACAAAACATAATTGCGCTTAGAAATTGGAATCGCTAACAAACCACTAGCAACATTTTTAAATCTTTCCGCATCTGGATAAACCTGTGGCAAAGAATTTGTATAGAAAACTTCTTCATCGACGTTATTCTTTAACCACTGCACCAAAAAATTCAGGTCTTCTTCTGCGGGAGTCTCACCTATTAATGTACAGCGATCGCCAAAACAAACAGCCGCACCTTGGGCGCTCGTTAAATCTAAAAGATTCGGCTGATGTTTGACTAAACCATCAATAAAGTTTTCTTCTTGGGACATATATTCAACCAACAATGATTGAATATGTGTCAAATTCATGCGATAGTCGTAATCTTCTGTTTCTTCTCTGGCGGAAATTTCTGCAAATATCACTCTGCCTAAAAATTCGCAGGCTTTCCGCAATTCGTAAGAAACAAATTTAGGTGTTTGGTGATGACAAGCAATCAATCCCCAAAGTTTGTTGTCTTTAATTAAAGAGATAGTTAAAGAAGCGCCCACACCCATATTGTGCAAGTACTCAAGATGACAA
The DNA here is from genome assembly GCF_002897135.1 of Nostoc cycadae WK-1. Lineage (NCBI taxonomy): Bacteria > Bacillati > Cyanobacteriota > Cyanophyceae > Nostocales > Nostocaceae > Nostoc > Nostoc cycadae. The sequence continues at coordinate 55,572 of NZ_DF978443.1, forward strand.
GCAGCCGGACTGCGGAGAATTGAGTTAGTTAAATCTGATGAACGCTGACTAACTGGATTGATTGCCGGAATCAGTTGAACTGGTGCTGCCTGAGCATCTGGGATAATTCTAATAGAATTAGAGGCAAATAATTTTCTGGCGGGTTTGGGAATATCTGACTCAGGATAATGTAAGCCTAAATATGGTTCTAAGATTTCTAGCTTTTCTTCGGCAATAACTGAACCATGTCCATCATGATCAAATTTGTATAGCATTACCCGATCAAAACCAGTTACCTTCCGTACTTCTTGGACAATTATCTGACAAAAGTCCCGCAGTGTTGAGGTTTTTTCTAACTGGTTAATAGAAGCTTTTGCTAGATGGTAAAAGCTTAAAAATGGGATATTTTCTTGAGAAAATGTCGGTTCTAGTTCTAAGATTAAATTCCCTTCTGAATTGCGGTGAAAAACTGCGTCGAAAACAACGTATTCATCACCTTTTTTTCTGAACCAAAGTTTTGTTGGGTTGATAAATTCCAGATTATCTTCTGCTAACCCTGCTTTAATTCTTTCGAGTTGAAACGAGTCGAGTAAATCTTCTAGTTTTTTTTGCAACATCTGTTCGGGTTCTATCCCGAAAACAGTCCAAGTATTATTACTAATTTGTAATATTTCTAATTCTGGTTCTGACAAAACTAGCAATACTCCGTGCGGCTGAATTTGCCGAGATGTATGAATCGGAGCTTCTTTTAAGCTAGTAACATTGATGCTCGGAAGTTGTAAGTTTAATTCCATTAGGATTCTCCTCTATACCTAGAGAGCATCAAAAATAGAGTCTATAGAGGTTCTACACCTATTGACTTTATAGCTTTATGACACTTTCTAGATGTAAGCTTGTATAATTTTTATTCTAGAAATTAACTAGTTAATCAATTTTCACTGTTAAAAACGCAGAATGATGGATTATGAGAAATTTCTTCATCAATTCTGTTTTTGGCGATGCTTAACTTTTAATACCTCAGTTGCGTTGTATATCTTTTATCTATCCTGCTTGCGTTTTCAGTCTAGCAGGCAGACTCTATAAATACAGATAAGAAATGTAAAAAATATATGATTGTTTACACTGTATATATGTAGCAATATTAAGGATAAAAAGCTTAGATTATGACAGTCATTTTAAGGCTAAATTGCTTTAAATCCAAGAGTTAAACCACATCCGTAGTTTATAATCTGCGGATGTGATAGGTAAACCTAAATAAATGGGCAACCAATACACAAAAGCCACCAAAATCATCAAAGAAATGGTGACACCGATCGCCTGTAATGGCCGATAATAGCTACGCAGACATTGATCGACAAACCAAGCGATCGCTAAAAATGCAAATACCACAGCAGTCATGTAGTGGTAAATAAAAGCGCACCTCGATACACCCATCCACGGGACTAAGTTAGTGGCATAATTTACCACTAAATATAAGGCAATCCATGTATCAACAGTGAGATTTTTTGGTAAGGTAAACCTTTTTTGCTGCTGCCAAAACATTACCATTGAAGCAATGAGCATCCCTATTAAAAATATTATGGCAGTCACACCAAACCACCACAAAAAAGGGTTACCCATTGCATGAACATCATAAATAATTTTCCCGGCACCAGCAGGTAATTCAGGCCCCAAACCAGGTAATGGATCAGTCGCTTTTTGGGCTGTTTGGTAATAATATGCCATTGGTCGAGTTAACAACGGCCATTTATACCAAGCAGCACAGTAGGGATGTACTTCAGCATTATTCCCACCCAGCCGTTCATGAAAAGCTAAGATTTGCTTGTGGACGGCGATAAATCCATATTTGGTATCTAGTTGTAAATGGGGAATCCAAATCAGGCTATAAACGGTAAGTGGGAGAACTCCTAAAAATAAGACAACTTGCCAAACATATAATTGTGTTAACTTTTGCAGCGGGGATGAAGATTCTTGATTAATTTCTGCATCATTATGATTGATTTTTGTGACGAATATTTGCCATATCCAAGCAAATATCCACAAAACATAAACACCAGCTAGAAAAAATAAACCATTCCATTTAGTCGCAATAGAACAACCAAAGGCGATACCCGCAATTATTAAACATAATTTCCGTTTTTGTCTCTGGTTATTTAAGGCTAAAAGAAATAACCAATGCCCCAACAAACCAAATAAAACTATATATATATTGATTAGCGCATAGCGAGATTCAACGATAAATATGCCATCAACAGCGGTGAATAAGCCAGCAATTAAGGCAAAACTGCGCCGAGAACTTAATTGATAAGCAATCCCAGCAATTAGTAAAGGGATAAACGAGCCTAAAAAAGCATTAATCCAACGATAATCCCAAGGCGATCGCAGCGAACCTGTGAGTCCATTCACGCTTTCATGCCAAAATGGTACATGACTACCTAGCCAGATACCTAGGGCAATTATCAGTTTTCCTAACGGTGGATGACCATCGAAAAAAGAAACATGGGTGAGATAGTTATTCCCAAATTTAGCGTAGTAAATTTCATCAAAGACTAAGGTGTTAAACCTATCTAGTCCCCAAAATCTCAAAGCGAGTGAGAGTAAAAAGATACTCACTAACCCAATGCGGAACCAATTTTTAGTCATTAGTCAATGGTCAATAGTCTTTTGTTATTTTCCCCTTTGTTCTGCTTTCTTTGGAAAAATTTTTTAGGGTGAGCATTGCCCACCCTAATGATAGTGAATTTTAGGCGATCGCAAATTCTCAATCTTGCCGCAGTTCTTCAGACCGGAACCCCAACACAATCTGATTTTTCGGTACGCCAGGATTAAGTGGCTCTTTTTCAAGAATATCGGTAAAAACATCCTCGTGAACAAGAAGAACCCCGACTTCTTTAAGAAGTCGGGGTTCTGAGTCTCTAGAATTTGAAATTTATCGCTTTACTTAAGACTCAGGATTTTCCACTTTTGCGATTTCCAGCATTGTTTTTAATACAGAATCAGGATTTAAACTGATAGAATCAATGCCCTGTTCTACTAAAAACTGGGCAAATTCTGGATAATCGCTGGGTGCTTGTCCACAAATACCGATTTTGCGGTGGCGTTTTTTGGCGGCTTCGATGGCCATTTTGACCATTTGCTTAACTGCGGGACTGCGTTCATCAAATAATCTGGCGACTAAAGCCGAATCTCTATCTAATCCCAGTGTTAGCTGAGTTAAATCATTGGAACCGATGGAAAAACCATCAAAAACATTGGCAAATTCTTCTGCCAAAATTACGTTACTGGGTAACTCGCACATCACATAAACTTGCAAGTTATTCACACCTTGTTGCAAGCCATTTTTTGCCATCTCTGCTAATACTAACTTTCCTTCTTCGGGAGTGCGGCAAAATGGAATCATCGGGATGACATTTGTTAAACCCATTTCATCCCGAACTCGTTTGATTGCTTGACATTCTAAGGCAAAAGCGGCTTTATAGCCTTCATCATAATAACGTGCTGCACCACGCCAACCTAGCATGGGGTTTTCTTCATGCGGTTCAAATTGTTTACCACCTAATAAATTGGCATATTCATTACTCTTAAAATCTGACATCCGCACAATCACAGGTTTGGGGTAAAAGGCGGCGGCAATTCTGCCTATACCTTGGGCTAATTTATCAACAAAATACTGTGGTTTATCATCATAAAGTGAGGTAATTTCTGTTATTTGGGCTTTGACTTTTGCATCTTGCAATTGGTCGTAGTGAATTAACGCCATTGGATGAATTTGAATTTGATTTGCAATGATAAATTCTGTCCGCGCTAAACCTACGCCATCGTTGGGAATTGCAGATAAACTAAAAGCCTCTTGAGGATTTCCCACATTCATTAATATTTGCGTGCGAGTGCGGGGTAAGTTTTCTAGAGGAACTTCTTTGACTTCAAAAGGTAACAAGCCGGGATAAACTTGACCGTCTTCGCCTTCAGCACAAGAAACTGTGACTTCTTGATTGTTTTTGAGGACTTGTGTTGCATTCCCGCAACCAACGATCGCCGGCACACCTAATTCTCGTGCAATAATCGCTGCATGACAGGTACGTCCACCAGCGTTGGTAATAATTGCACTGGCACGTTTCATAATTGGTTCCCAGTCGGGGTCGGTTCTTTCGGTTACTAATACATCCCCTGGTTGGAATTTGTCGATATCGTGGACATTAACAATGACACTCACTTTACCTTGGCTGATGGCTTCGCCTATGGCTCGTCCTGTAACTAAAGGTGTTGGGGTTTCTTTCCCCGATACTAAGCGATAACTCCGCAAGACATTGGTGTTTTTCTGCGACTGCACAGTTTCAGGACGCGCTTGGACTATAAATAGTTGATTAGTAATGCCATCTTTTGCCCACTCAATATCCATTGGGGTGTAATTACCGTGAACTTGGGAGTAATGGTCTTCGATAACGCAAGCCCATTTTCCTAGTTGTAAAATTTCTTCATCATTCAGGGCAAATTTAGTGCGATCGCTTTCACTAACGGGTACATTTTTGGTTAACTTACAATTATCATCATCGGCTCTCACTGTTAATGTATGGGCGCTATCAGCAGCACAAGCCATTATATCTATTTCCGTTGCCGGCACATAAATCATTTTGATTTCTTTACTACCCAATTTCTTATCTATAATTGGGCGAAAACCTGTTTTTAATGTTGGTTTAAATACCACATATTCATCGGGATTAACTGCACCTTGAACAACGTTTTCACCTAAACCATAAGCGGCGGTAATCAAAGCGGCATCTTTAAACCCGGTTTCGGTATCAATAGAAAACATCACCCCAGATGTTGCTAAATCAGAACGCACCATTTTTTGGACACCAACTGATAAAGCCACATTAAAATGATCAAATCCTTTAGTATGACGATAAGAAATAGCACGGTCAGTAAATATAGAAGCAAAACATTTATGACAAGCTGTGATTACTTCTTCAACACCAACAATATTTAAATAAGTTTCTTGCTGTCCAGCAAAACTCGCATCGGGAAGGTCTTCGGCGGTGGCGCTAGAACGAACTGCAACATCAGTTTCTGTTAAGTATTGCTCACATAAACTCGCGTAAGCTTTAGCAATCGCCTGTCGCAAATCTTCAGGGAATGGTGTGTGCAGTAATAGCGATCGCGCTTTGTCTCCCCGTTCGCGTAAATTGTTCACATCTTCAACATTTAAATCAGCAAAAAGTTGGCGTAACTTTGCTTCTAATCCCGCTGATTGGATGAAATAACGATAAGCATAAGCGGTAGTTGCAAAACCCATTGGTACATTCACACCTTTAGGGGTTAATTGTTGAATCATCTCTCCCAAGGAGGCATTTTTTCCACCTACTAGGTGTATATCTTTAATGCCTACCTCATCAAACCAAAGAATGAGCGATCGCTCTTGAGAAAGTGAGGACAATGTTTGATGAGATACTGTAACCATAAGTGTTACCTCCCAAATAGATACTCTAGTTAATGAGTTTTAAATTTTAGTGAATAACTTTGATATCTCGCACCCAGCAGGTATTTTGGCGCTTAATTAGCGTCTGACAAATCTTGTGGATGCTTAATAATTCCTTTGGGATCACGATAACAAATAAATCCAAGTTTTGGGTAGTATGTGCAGCATTCCTTAAAATAGTTCATCAAGCATCAACAAATACTGCATGAATTAATTAGCACTTACGTATGAAAACGAAAAATCAAGTATAAGAGTGTAAATGTTGAAACCCAGTCTCAACAGACAACCTGGGTGCTTAAGTCCCGTTAGCAACTTTCTCAAATAATTACGCAAAATGTAACGAAAAATAAAGAGATATTGCAATGCAATATCTCTACAAAGGTTCAGGGTAGATGCAGTATTTTCATTCGCTATGAAGTTAAAGAAGCTGATTCCGCCGTTGCTGAATATTAAGATTTTGGTGAATTACTATTACTTATTATTGCTGCTTTATTGCAAAGTTCCGCGTTTTATTTGTTCGCTTTCAATTGCTTCAAATAAAGCCCGAAAATTTCCTTCGCCAAAACCTTGTGCTTGGAAACGCCTTTCAATAAACTCAAAGAAAAATGTCGGCTGTGCAAAGATAGGTTGAGTAAAAATTTGCAGTAATAAAGCGTTTTGACTATTAGCTTGCCAGTCTACTAAAATTTCTTGTTGAGCGATCGCTTCTAATTCTAAGGGCGATAAGCGAAATTCTGTCCGCTTTTTCAGCTGGGAGTAGTAAGTTTGGGGAACTGACAGTAAAGATAAACCACGGCTGCGTAATTGCGCGATCACACTAATCAAGTTGGATGTTCGCAAAGCAATGTGTTGAATCCCCGCACCGCGATTCACAGTTAAAAATTCTTGAATTTGCGAATTACTAGAAGCTGGTTCATTAATGGGTAATTGTACACTGCCATTGCGGGAAACTAGCACTTGACTATATAACCCAGAGCGATCGGTTTTAATTTTAAATGCTTGTTGCGGTTGCAAATCTAAAACATTTTTGTACCAAGCCACAGCACGCTCTAACTCACCAACTGGTACATTTAATACTAGATGATCGATGGCAGTAAACATAGGGCGATCGCGTGTTTCCCGTTTTCCCCCCGCTGGTTTTTCCATCAACGTATGAGTCATTCCACCCCAAGCCGCAATTTTCCCGCACTTATAACCGAGATATTCTTGGATGGGTTCTAAGATTGTAGCTCCTTGTGCTGCTGCTTGAGCGATCGCAGCTGCTACATCTGTTACAGCAAAAGCAATATCCGCAACACCAGGAGGATGTTGACGCAAAAATACCGCAACCGGACTTGTGGGCAATAATGGTGAAGATAGCAAAAAACAAATAGCGCCACTTTGTACCATTTCCGTACAAGTGTGATTGGAACTTATTCCACTATTAACTGCGGTAAATCCCAGATAATCTACGCACCAATCCCGCCAAGCCGGAGCATTTTCTACATAGAAGTGAACGTGAGCAATTTCCATAAATCTCGAAAATCTAGCATGAGAGCTTATCTATGTGTAAATTCTGCCTGTTTTGCTAGATTATCAAGTCCTTCCTAAGCAATAATTATGTAAGCATCCTACATGATTACACCTGAATAAGCAAGAGTTTGAATAGGAGGTTATTTAACTGCTATCTCCCATCCTTTGGGAGTTTGCTTGAGTTTAAAAGAAGTACAAGATTGTAGAAATTTAATAAAACTACCACTTAATTGCAAGCTTTTTATTTGTTTGGTAATAGATTTACCATATTGCTGCTTAAACTCACCACCTACAAGGTTAATGTTAATTTGGCTTCCGGGAGATTTACTAGTTAATTTACTAACAATATTGTTTAGTACCTGTTCTAATTGTAGTTTAGTACTAATACTTGTTGATGGAGAATTAGCAGCACTTTCTGTAACTGCATCTTTTGTAGGATCAATTTCAAATAATGTGATATATACCGGAGCATTTGGCTCAATTTGATGAAGTACAAATTCTGCCGGGTAATTTACAAATATTTCCCTAGCTTTCTTCCCTGGTAAGTGTTTAGCAGCTACCTGAGTAATATTTACTTTATACTTATCCTTATAATTTTGGGAGATTGTAGCTAAGTTAATCCAGTAACTATGAGTGCGTTTTTGTTCTGCTTTAACTAACTCTTTAATTTGTAGAATAAATTGAGAAATATCGGGAATTTCTGGTACAGCATTATTACCTCGTGTCACAAGCTGACCTGTATAACTATTTAATACTGTAATATCTTCACCTTGTTGACTTACTTGATATACTGTTAAGCCATGTTGCCGTAGATGGTTGCATAAATTAGTCATCACTTTATCAGAAGAACAAACCAAAACTTCTCTAGCTTTTGGGTATCTTTCGTGAATAGATGAACCAAAGGCGATCATTTTTCCGTCAGCATTATCCTTACCTACGGGGACATGAATTAAATCGTAACCACGTCCATGCAACTCTACATCTAGTTTGCCCATGCTACACCAATTGGCAAAGGCTATTTTAATTTGAATTGGACAAGTACAAACTGTGGTTAAAAATTTTTCGGTTTCAGTGTTGATTTGTAAGTTTTCCGCATCTAATAATAAAACTGCTACCTCAGTTTTGCTACCAGAAGCAGCACAGACAAGCGTTTGTTCGGCTTCAAATGACTGAATTTCGGTGATTCGACCTGAGCCATTTAACTCAGTTGCTTTAGCATAGCTCATAAATTACCACAGGTAATTTAGCTTAGATGATTAAGTTATTATCCAAGCCAGGAAAATATCCATGTTATATCTATGCAATAAACTATTTGATAACCGTAAAACTCCTGAAAATAAATTCTCTCAGATCCCCGACTTCTTTGAGAAGTCGGGGATCTGAACATCACCAATTTTGATAAATAATAAATATAGGACTCATATTAGATTTTAGAAAAAACAGTACACACAAAATACTCTTTCCTCAGCCTGATTGCATACTTCATACTTCCTACTTTTTATCGATTTTCATATTTACTACTACCAAGGCGGCTTAACACATATTCACGGGTGCGGACATCCAAGGCGTTAGTAAAAATTTTTTTTGTCAGTCCAAATTCTACCATTTGACCAATGCGATGTTCATTGGTACTGAAAAAAGCTGTGAAATCAGATATGCGCGTGACTTGCTGCAAATTATGGCTAATAATCACCATTGTTAATTCCGATCGCAAACGCAAACTCTGAATTAAACCTTCCACCTTTGTCGCCGCTATCGGATCAAGCCCAAAACAAGGTTCATCCATGAGAATAATTTTTGGTTTCACTGCTAAAGCACGGGCTATACAGAGTCGTTGTTGTTGTCCGCCAGAAAGCTCTAAAGCAGATTTATGCAGTTTATTTTTGACTTCATCCCAAAGATCAGCGTCTTTGATAGCAGATTCGACAATTTGATCTAATTCTACCTTCGGTCGCCATCCCAGAATTTTTACACCATAAGCAACATTATCATAAACACTCATAGGAAAAAGATTTGGCTTAGGCAGCACCATGCTGACTTGGCGACGTAATCGATTTAAATTGACTCGACGTTCATAAATATTTTGATTGTAAAATTCTACTTTCCCCTCAACTTGAACGTCAGCTTCTAATTCGTTCATCCGATTGAGGCTTTTAATAAAAGTAGACTTACCACAACCACTAGGGCCAATAATTGCTGTTACTTTGTCCTGGTAAATATCCATTGATACCCCTTCCAGGATTTTTTGGGTGTTGTAGTAAAGGCTAAGATTTTTAACTTTGATTGCTGGAATTAGCTTATTCATGCCAGAAAATCGTAAGTGTATAGATGTTGACTAAACGCAATCATGAAAATCCGTGGCTTTGTATTACTACACTGGTGATCAAACTGGAAGTTAATTTCTACAATTTCGTTATACAGCAAATATACTGATATTAGATATCTGTATAAGATTCAGGTAAAAAATCCTGACTCTCCTGAAGATTTACTGTAAAATATGTTACCACTAAATCCTACAACTTTCCGATTTTTTATTGCTAAATTTCTGATTTTTTGAGATTTATTTTTAGATATTGCCAGCAAAAAACGATATTTAGACCTACTTTATAAATTCTTCTTTAAAAAGCAAATGGTTTTTTAAAATTTGAATAAATTTGTTATAGCGCTTCATTGTTTTTTTAATAGATTATCTATTTTTAGAAGCTAGTCTATAAGTGTCCTGGTGGCGATCGCTACAAAATTGAAACTGGAATATAGATACTACATACTTACGCCAGAAGATAGAAAGAAAATCAACTTTAATGTGCTTTATATCTACAAAGTGAATTTTGTTCTGTTCTAATCATTTAATTGTTTACGTAAAATATTATACTTACTTTTTGCTTAATACTTAAGTAGTTAAAAATAAACTTCTAAGTTATGGCTAAATTTAAATAATACCTTAATAACTAATTTTCCAGAATTTAAATTAACACATAATTGCTGAAAAATACAGCATCTTTTAAATAAGTGAAATACATAAATTAAGTCTCAAATCTAGATAGAGAGACTATTCTAATTTATGAATTTTTCCTCCTGAGTTCTGCTTGATGATTGATTTAGCAGAGATCAGGTTAACAATACATCTCTAGAAAAATACTCAAGAATTTAGTGCTGCTTAACCGCATCATCATAATCAAAAATGCGTCAAAGCTTAACTACTTTATAACCAATAATTAATTTTTTTATTACCTTGGTAAGTCACTTTTTTTACAGTGATAGATAAAGTTTTGACCAGTTATTAACCTGATCAATTTTTTAGCCCTTTGGAAGCACAAAGTATCAAACAAAAGAGGATCGTTGTTGTGAGTAAAATTAGCTTGAAGCTTAATAGCTGGACAGTAGCTGCCGGGATTTCGATGATAGCAACTACTTTGGGTTTATCCATGTCTGCTGTTCAATCCCAAAGCGTGAAAACTATTGCAATTGATGGTTCTAGTACTGTTTTCCCCATCACAGAAGCAGTAGCAGAAGAATTTCAAAAATCTCAAGGCGGTAGAGTTCGGGTGACAGTTGGTGTTTCTGGTACTGGTGGTGGTTTTAAAAAATTCTGTCGGGGTGAGACAGATATTTCCGGCGCTTCCCGTCCGATTTTGCAAAAAGAAATTGAAGCTTGTAAAGCTGCTGGTATTCGCTATATGGAACTACCAGTAGCTTATGATGCCATCACAGTAGTAGTTAATCCCCAAAATACTTGGGCGAAGAATTTGTCTGTAGCCGAACTCAAAAAAATGTGGGAGCCAGGCGCACAGGGTAAAGTTAATAGTTGGAGTTTAATCCGCAAGGGCTTTCCCAATGCACCTTTAAAGTTATTTGGCCCTGGTGCTAATTCGGGAACTTTTGACTATTTTACCGAAGCTATTGTGGGTAAAGCGAAATCTAGTCGCGGTGACTTTACAGCTAGTGAAGACGATAACGTGCTTGTACAAGGTGTTTCCCGCGATAAAAACGCCATTGGCTATTTTGGTTACGCCTACTATGCAGAAAACCAAAAAAGGTTAAAAGCAGTACCTGTTAATGGTGTATTACCATCACCGACTACCGTAAAAAATGGTAGTTACTCTCCTTTATCTCGTCCTTTGTTTATCTATGTCAGTTCCAAGTCTGTGGATAAACCAGAAGTGAAACAGTTTGTGCAGTTCTATTTACGCAATGGGGCAAAATTCGCCCAAGAAACAAGATATGTAGCGCTACCAGCTTCTGCCTATACCACAGCCCAAAGCCATTTTGGTAAAAAGAGATTTGGCACGGTTTTTGGTGGTAAAGAGGCTGTGGGACTAAAAATTGACGAACTGCTGCGTCGAGAAGCTCAGTAATTCAACTTATTTCCTGATTTTATCGTTTTTCATTAGATCCCCGATTTGTTCAAGAAATCGGGGATCTATCAAAGTTGAGTCTGGTATTCTGAGCATGACTATTGCTAAAAAAACTCGATTTTCTGCCAAGCTATTACGTAATTTGCGGGAACGAATCATAGAATTTATCTTGTTTCTCGCAGCATTGTCTTCGGTAGCAACAACAATAGCTATCGTTGGTATCTTGCTTTACGAGTCGGTGAAATTCTTCCATCAAGTATCGTTATGGGAATTTTTGACAGATACTCAATGGACACCTTTATTTGATGACAAGCATTTTGGTATTTGGCCTTTAGTGGCTGGGACATTAACGACAACAGCAGTCGCCTTATTAGTAGCTATTCCCTTGGGGACAATTATTGCAATTTACTTGAGTGAATTTGCTCCTCCTATAGTTCGGGAAGTAGTTAAGCCAGTTTTGGAATTACTTGCAGGTATTCCAACTGTGGTTTACGGTTACTTTGCGTTATTATTCGTCACGCCATTGTTGCAAGTTGTTTTACCAGACTTATCCGGTTTTAATATGCTGAGTGCAGGTTTAGTCATCGGGATGATGATTATTCCCTACGTGAGTTCCTTGAGTGAAGATGCGATGCGTGCTGTTCCGACACATTTACGGGAGGGGTCTTATGCAACAGGCGCGACACGCTTGCAGACAGCATTACGCGTAGTTTTGCCATCAGCAATTTCAGGGATTTCCGCTGCATATATTTTGGGAATTTCCCGTGCTGTGGGTGAAACAATGGTGGTGGCTATTGCGGCTGGGGGACAACCAAATCTCACCTTTAACCCCTTGGAACCAGCGGCGACAATGACTGCTTATATTGTAGGCGTGAGTCTGGGCGACTTACCCCACGGCAGTTTGGAGTATGAAACTATCTTTGCGGTAGGACTGACGCTGATGCTGATGACCTTGGTCTTCAATATTATTGGTTATTTCCTCAGCAAGCGCTATCGAGAAATTTATTAAGATGGTTAGTCAAACTATTCCCTACATTCGCAAAATTATCACGCGCAACAAGCGATCGCAAAATATTTTTAGCATCATTGGCTTGTTGGCCATGTTAGTGGGTATTGCCACCTTACTAGCATTAATCTTTGACTTGTTTAGTGATGGATGGCCGCGTCTTTCTTGGCAATTTGTCACCTCATTTCCCAGTCGTAAAGCCGAACAAGCAGGTATCCTCTCGGCTTGGGTAGGGACAATGTTAGTCATGCTAGTCACCGCATTAGCAGCAATTCCCATTGGTATCGCATCGGGAATTTATTTAGAAGAATACGCCCGTAAAAATTGGATATCTGCCTTAATTGAGATTAACGTCACCAACCTAGCCGGAGTTCCTTCCATCATTTACGGACTTTTGGCTTTGGGTGTGTTTGTCTATGGCTTAAACTTGGGTCAAAGTGTAATTACTGCTGGGTTAACTTTGGCATTATTAATTTTACCAGTAGTCATTGTCACTACCCGCGAAGCCCTCCGCGCCATTCCCAATAGTATTAGGGAAGCCGCCTACGCCACTGGTGCTTCCAAATGGCAAATGATTTGGGATCATGTCCTGCCATATTCTACAGGCACAATTTTAACTGGAATTATTGTCGCCTTAGCCAGAGCGATCGGTGAAACTGCACCCCTCGTTACCATTGGCGCACTCACATTTATCGCTTTTTTACCAGACTCCCCCATCACAGGACAATTCCCTTTTGTCTCATTTGCTTGGTTACTGGCTCCCTTCACAGTACTACCAATTCAAATGTTTGATTGGGTGTCTCGTCCCCAAGCCGAATTCCAGGTGAACGCCGCTGCCGCAGGTATCGTGCTAATTGCTATTACCCTCGCCATGAATGCTGTTGCTATTTACATCCGCTATCGTTTACGCCAAAAAATCAAATGGTAGAAACTCCTCTCAAAGCCTCTGTCGATTACCTCAATTTTTACTACGGTAGTAAAGTTCACGCCCTCAAAGACATTCATTTGCCCATTGCAGACAAGCAAGTAACAGCCCTAATTGGCCCTTCTGGATGTGGTAAAACTACCTTGCTACGATGCTTTAACCGGATGCACGACTTATATCCGGGAAATCGCTACAAAGGCGAAATCACTCTTAAACCAGATGGAATTAACCTCCTTAGTCATAAAGTAGACCCCATTGAAGTACGAATGCGAATTAGTATGGTATTTCAAAGACCCAATCCTTTTCCTAAGTCAATTTACGAAAATGTCGCTTATGGTTTGCGTGTCCGGGGTGAATCGAAACGTGGTGTGATTGATGACAAAGTAGAAAAAGCTTTACGCAACGCGGCTTTGTGGGATGAAGTCAAGGATCGGTTAAATGATTTAGCCTATAACCTTTCTGGTGGTCAACAGCAGAGGTTATGTATTGCCCGTGCATTAGCTACTGAACCAGAGATAGTATTGTTTGATGAGCCGACATCTGCATTAGACCCCATAGCCACTGCCAGTATTGAAGAGTTGATTGGCAAGTTAAAAGAAACGGTAACAATATTAATTGTCACTCACAGTATGCAGCAGGCTGCGCGGGTTTCTGACTATACGGCGTTTATGTATTTGGGTGAATTGATTGAATTTAACAAAACAGAAGTGATTTTTCATCATCCTGTGGATAAAAAGACCGCAGATTATGTGAGTGGGCGATTTGGGTAATGTAAGAATAGTGAGAGGTGGGCATTGGTTATACCGACTTTGTAGTCTACACACTTTGAGTGTTTGGAATTAAGGTAACGTATGTGCAACTTTCTCTCAAACCTAACCTCCAACTCCTGCCCTAAGTACCCTTAAAAAGGGGGGAACTAATATCAAAGTCCCCCTTTTTAAGGGGGATTTAGGGGGATCTAAAGTGTTTTGCTACCAACAAGCAGACTTTTAAAACAACCTCTTAGACGACCACCACAGAATAAAATTTAACAGCTTGTTTGAGAGCAATGTATGGGAAAATACAAGACTGGCCACAGTAGTGACCAATTATTTACTACCTCATACTGCAAAACATCTCAGAACAAGGACTAAATGGCTAAAAAGTTTCTTAGCAATTCACCAATTTTATCAAATAATTCAACTTCTCATATTCGCGTAGCAAAGCCAAGTTCTGAGTTCTACTCTGTTTTTTCAAAAGCAGAAGTTTTAGAAATCATTCACGCATTAGAAACTAGATGGGAAATTCCTTTAAAATATGCTTATAAAGGTCAAGGAGCGAAAATTTGGCATGAGTTTTATCAAAAATTTGTTAGCCCTAAATGGTATCGCAAATCAAGTGTAGAAATTGACCTTTTAAGGAACAATTTTGCATATATTTATAGCAATATTCAAAAATGTGAACAAGTTAATGTTATTGATGTGGGTGCAGGAAATTCATATCCGGCTAAAGATTTTGTGACTAAACTCAATCAATTGAATAAAATTAATAAATATATCGCCTTAGATATTAGTGAAGGATTGCTGACCGTATCTAGAAAAAATTTTACAACTTGGTTCCCCAAGATTGATTATATCAACCAACAAATGGATATTGAAAATAGCTGTATCCCTGCAAATTTCTCAGGAAACCCCAAAATCATTCTGCACTTGGGTGTAACAATGGGCAATCATCACAATAGAAATCAGGTGCTGAAGAACTTTAGAAATAGTATGGATGAAAATGATTTTCTTATATTTACTAATGAAATTGGTTCTAACTCTCAATGGAATGGAATAGCCAGAGGCGGCTGTAAGTATCATGCAAAAGAAATATATCGCTCAATCAAAAATAGCATTGGGCTGAAATCTCAAGATTGTCAATTGGTTAGAAAGTATGACTTAGCAACAGATAGTGTAGTCGCTAATATCAAATTTCTACATAATTACAATATCGATTTTAGCTTTCAAGGAATAGATAAATCTATTGAAATCTCCAAGGGTAAAGAAATTACAATTTGGAGACATCATAAATATGAAATGCCTAAACTTATCCAAGAACTAGAAGGTGCAGGACTAGAACTTGTTCATTATACTACTAACAAATATTCATCACATATTATGGCAATTTGTAAGATTGTGAATAACTAATGGAGCCAGAAAAGAATTCTAATTTCTGCGGGATGACCTAACTTTAGTAATTCTTGAATAAACCAATCAACACAACCGACATATTCTCTATAACTCTGTACCCATGAAACTTCAGTTGTGTTGTCTTTTTTCATTTTATAAACAGACTCATCGTCTGGTAAATCATCAGGAAAAGGAGCCGAAGCAGAAAATAAATAGGCATACTGATGATTTACATAGCCTTTACATGGTGGAAATATTCTATCCCAATCATAGTCAATAATTTCTTGAACTAAGAACCAAGTAAAGTGATGTTCTATTCCGAGACGATTATTTTCAAAATAGTCCTTATAAATAGGATTCATGTCTTCTGGTAAACCACGCGGTTCAGCAACTGGAACTATTTTCTCTGTATGCCAGTGATAATAACTTAAAGAATGATGATGATAACCGACAAGTGCAGCGTAGAGTTCATAAGGTGTACCGAGACTCATGTAGCATACTGGTATTCTTTTGCCTTTTGACCACTTTGGTTCAGGGATTGGTTCCCATTGATTATTTCTCCAAATTTCTGCGTAAAGGCTGCTGGTTGTACTCATATTATTTTAGTAATAACACGGTGCGTTAGGCTAAAGCCGTAGCACAACGACAATAAAGCGGGAGGAACATCCACACCGCTTTTTGCCTCCCCTGCTTAATATTTACTTTAAGCATTTCCAGAAACTATATAATTTATCAACGCCCCGCCCAAGCTAAACACAACTGGCGGAAGTCGTCACCACGCACCTCAAAGTTAGGATACTGGTCGAAACTTGCACAAGCGGGAGACAACAATACTACAGGTGCTTGGTGCTGTTTGGCTAATTCTGCTGACCGAGGTACAGCTTTTGCCATTGTTTCGATGATTTCGTAATTGGTGTACCCTATTTCTTGTAAGCGTTGGGCAAAGGCTGGTGCGGCTGCGCCAATGAGTAATACGGCTGCGGCTTTGGCTTGGATTTTGGCTAACCAACCTGTATCATCGCCAGGTTTGGCTTCTCCCCCTGCAATCAAAATTGTGGGACTCTTCACCGAGGCTAACCCGACTTCAGCTGCATCATAGTTGGTGGCTTTGCTGTCGTTGATAAAGTCAATACCTTCCCAAGTGCAGATATGTTCTAAGCGGTGGGGAACACCAGGGAAGTGTTCAATGGCTTTGGTAATTGCGTCGGGTTGAATTTCTGCTAACCGTGCTGCGGCTACGGCGATGAGGAGATTTTGTAGGTTGTGTTCTCCTACCATACGTAATGCAGAGGCTGGAAGAATTTTGGTTGGTGTGGAGGTGGTGTTTAATTTCTCAATCACCCAGCCGTCTTCAATGTAAAAACCTTTGTCGCCAATTAAAAAATCTTTGCCTTTAACACTTGTCCAATAAGCATCCGGCCAATAACTCAGACCTAGTTTATTTAAATAAGCATCATCGCCGTTAAATACTTGCAATTGGGAGTGCTGCAAAAGCTTGGCTTTGATGTTGTAGTAATTTTCTAAAGTTTTGTGACGGGCGAGGTGGTCGGGTGTAAATGTTGTCCATACGCCGATGTGGGGTGCTAAAGATGAGGAAGATTCTATTTGATAGCTGCTAATTTCGCCAATTACCCAATCGGGAAGTTTGGGGGATAGGGCAACTTCACAAGCTGCATAGCCGATGTTACCGCAGGCAGGAGCATCAAATCCGGCTGCTTGAAAAATGGCGGCAATTAAGGCTGTGGTGGTCGTTTTGCCGTTTGTACCCGTGATTGCTACCCAAGGCTGGGATTTTAAATTTCGCCAAGCCAATTCCATTTCGCCAATAGTTTCAATGCCTAGTTCTCGTGCTTTGACTAA
Source organism: Nostoc cycadae WK-1 (assembly GCF_002897135.1). Lineage (NCBI taxonomy): Bacteria > Bacillati > Cyanobacteriota > Cyanophyceae > Nostocales > Nostocaceae > Nostoc > Nostoc cycadae. The sequence goes on from NZ_DF978443.1 coordinate 72,835, forward strand.
CACGGGAATATCCCAAGGTACACCGGGACTAACAATAATTAATTGGGGTAAATCAGGACTGTTTAAATCTAGGGAATACCCTAGTTTAACGGTAATTTGTTCGGCAGCAAGTTCTTGTTGTTGTTGCAGGAAGGTATCAGAGGTGTTTCGCTCGCCTAGCTCCACCTCCCAGCCTTCCCGTTTCAACAATCTCGCCGCAGCAACACCGGACTTACCTAATCCAATTACATGAGCTTTGGACATAGACTGTAGCAGAGACCCCTGGTTAAGCACTCCCTATACTAGCGCTAATTGGTAACATTTACACCACCTTTTGTTGATCTATGCTACAAATTTTTAACGATCGCCCCAAAGTCAGCTAACACCCGCGCGTGATTTCGCAGTAATCCCAGCAAATTTAAACGATTGCACTTAATTTCGGGATTTGTATCCATCACTAACACACTATCCGCACCATCAAAGAAATTGCTGACGGTAGGAGCAATTTTTTCTAACGCTGCAACTAACAGTTGATAATTACGTGACTGTTGGGCGGTTTGAGTTTGGGGAACTAATTCCACAATGGCATCATAAAACGCTTTTTCTGATGACTTTTGGAACAGTTCGGGACGAATTAAAGCTGCTGGTTCTAGCTGTTTGGTATCCAAATCACCTTGGGCTGCGAGGCGGGTAGAACGATTGACGGTTTCGTAGATTTTATCTAGAGTACCATCGTTGCGGATTTGTTGCAGATATAAGGCGCGATCGCGGACATCTAATAAATCTTGCAATGCTCTTTCTGTATATTCTGGGTCGTTTTCTCCCAAAACAGCATTCACCAAATCGTAATCAATTTCTTTCTCTTCTTGCAGTAATGTCCTAATTCTTTGCAGGAAAAATTCTTGCAGGGTTGTGACTAATTGCCCTGGTTCTTTGCTATATTCTTGGGCAAAGTTAGCTGCTGTTTGCTGCAATAAATTATCTAAATTAATTCCTAAATTTGCAGCCCAAGTAATATTTACAATCGCATTAGCAGCCCGACGCAAAGCAAAGGGGTCAGAAGAACCTGTGGGAATTAACCCCAAGCCAAAAATACTAACTAAGGTATCTAATCTATCAGCCAAACCAACAACTCGACCTGTTAAAGTTGTTGGTAAAATATCATCGGCTCCCCGTGGTAAATAATGTTCAAAAATTGCCGTCGCCACCGCTTCCGGTTCGCCACTAGCTAAAGCATATTTTTGTCCCATAATGCCTTGCAATTCTGGGAATTCATACACCATTTGACTGACTAAATCTGCTTTACATAATAAAGCTGCCCGTTGAATATTTTGGCTGTCTGTTGCTGAGAGACCAAGTTGTGTAGCAATTTGCTCGGCAATATTAACAATGCGATTTACCTTAGCACGCAGCGAACCTAAATCTTCTTGGAAAGTTACCTTTTCTAACTGTGGTAAAAAGCTTTCTAAAGGTTTAGCTATATCGGCATTATAGAAAAACTGTCCATCTGCTAATCGGGCGCGGATGACTCGTTCATTACCTTTAGCAATGATATCTGATTTTGCTGGGTCGCCATTAGAAACTGTGATAAAATTGGGTAGTAATTCCTTGTGATTTTCTGTTTGAAACACAGGGAAATATCTTTGATGGCTCACCATTACAGTCGTAATTACTTCTGTGGGTAAATTCAAAAAATCTGAGTCGAATTTACCAACCACTGGCGAAGGCCATTCTACCAAATTAGTTACTTCTTTTAATAAGTCAGGATAGATTTCTGTGTAACCATTGAGATGATTAACGGCTGCATGAACTTCTTTTTGAATTGTAGTTGAGCGTTCATGATCATCAACTACTACATAGCCAGAACGGAGAGTATCAACGTAATCAGTTGCTTGATTAATAGTTATAGGTTTGGGATGTAATACACGATGACCATGAGAAATGCGATCGCTCTTAACTGTCTCAGAACCATTTACTAATTCTATCGGCAAAACTGCATCATCCAACAAAGCCACCAGCCACCGCACCGGGCGAGAAAACTTCACATCGCCGTCACCCCAGCGCATCAACCGCTTACCTTCTAAATTAAAAATCCATTGGGGAACCAGTTCGGTCAAAATATCAGCTACGGGGCGACCAGGAGTTTTTTTATTGACAAAAACAAAATCGCCTTTGTCTGTAGGGCGAATTTGTAGCGCGTCGAGTTCCACACCTTGCTTTTTCGCAAAGCCTACCGCTGCTGGTGTTGCTTGACCATCTTTAAACGCAGCTTGGGCGGGAGGTCCTTTGATTTCTTCTTCTCGGTCTGGCTGTTGCTGTGGTAGACCTTTGATAAGCACCGCCAAGCGTCGGGGAGTACCGTAAACTTCTACAGCGTCACTGTTGAGACTATTGGCTGTCAAAGTTTGGGGAATGCGCGATCGCCATTGTACTATGGCATCACTGAGAAAATTTGCAGGTAGTTCTTCTGTACCAACTTCCAATAAAAAATCCGGCATAAGACAAGGTTCACATCAGTCAATTCCACCAGTTTACCTTGCCATCATGTTGAAGTATGCCATACTTTAGCATCTATACGCTCTAAAGTGAGAATGTCTCATGCCAACTGCTGAACAAGGCATCAGGTGTGTCATACTATGTCAATCTTTGACTAATACATTCACGCCTATTTTTATTGTCCGCCTCGATGAGCAAACAGGTAATGTGTTTATTTTGGCAGGCGATAATATAGAGATAGAAATCTATCGCAATGGTCTTTGGAGGTTCTTGTGATGAAATCTGACTTTAGTAGTATGACTAAAACTGAGTTAAGAGCTTTCGTCATTGCCAACCCCGACAATAAAGCAGCGTTTCGTGCCTTTGTTGACCGCTTTACGTCTGAAGCATCTCCACAGACTTTTGACATTCCAAAATCAAATTCTGAAATTGAAGAAGTTGAAATTTTGATTAGACAAAAGTTAGCAGAACTAAATATGAAACGAGATTTTTAGGTAGTTGCACAGCTTAAGCTTGATTTTCTACTTCCTCTGTTTCTTTAAAAATATCTTCATCGTCTTCAATTTCATCAGATTCTTCTTCGTCCTCTTCATAAGAATCAAGTAAATCTCGAACTTCAGCAAAGGAATCATCTGATTCAGAAGATTCTTTTATCTGCTCATCAATTAATTGAACTTCAGGTAATATCACATGAAACTCTTTTCTCCAATTTGAAATTAAAACTTCATTCCAATTAACCTCATTACTGACATTTTCTTTAGTACGTTTTATTAATTCTCTCACGCCATCAGATGAATCAAGCAATATCATTTTGAGAAGTTCTATGCATTTCTCAACTCCAGAGTTTTTAGTGATCATGGCTAGTTTTTCATTTGGTTGTACTAAAATATTAGACCAATGAGATTTATTTCTATTGAAAAAGCCATCTTCATACATCTTAGTTATACTAAGCGATATGGCATCAAGAATTTCTGGAATACGGTACTCTATTCTTATCTTAAGCAAGAACCTTGAAACAGCAAAAAAAAGAATTCTTTGTCCTATAAGAGTATACAGAATGTTGGAACCTCGCAATTGTTTTATACTTGCTTTTTGGTTTGTAGTTAATCGAGGTTGCTCCGGTTGAAGAGGAATGTTTATACCTACGTAGTCAATCTGTGATACCCAATCCTTGAATGGCTGAAGTTCAGTAAAAAACCACTTCAGCAATGCTTTAGTGCCTATTTCATTAAGTTTAGGATGAGACTCATAATAAGTCTCCAGAGCCATATTACGCTCATTTGGTGAATTGAATGATTTCTTTAAAGCTTGCTTCTGATGATCTTTCAATAGTTCAACAGCACATTGGCTCAAGAAATCTAGAGTCGTTAGATAAGGGTCTTGTTGATTCAAGCTTCTTGTTGTGTCAGACCATTTAACGAATCTATCTTGAAGCACTCCTTCCTCTAAAAGCTTTCTAGGAATCAATGCTGATATTTTGCTGTCATCTAACAACAGTTGAGTTGGTTTATCGATTGATTTTGCTGTCTTGTTTATAACTGTAAAAATATTGCGAGTCGCTTTGATTATCTCATCCCTTACAGTCTCACTTAGGTCTGCATGACCAACTCTACCAAGATTACCAAACACTAAATAAACAACTGGTATGTCAAAGGTTTCTAAACAGCTAAAATTGTCATTTATTTGTTGAGAGCTTAAAGGCTCTTTTCCAGTATGGACATTCCAATATCTTCTTAATGAAAGAAGTCTATGTTGACCATCAATTACAATTCTAGCTACATTCTTATATAGCTTTAAATTGACCCATTTTTCAATAGTTTTTCCTTGACTAGTAGCTGGAATGAAGTCCCAAAACTCTCTTTGGTCATTTGAATTAGGCAAAAGTACAACTACAATTGAATTAAAAAAGCGAATTCCACCCAGTGCTAGGTAAGAAAATATTTCTGTATTCGCTCTATTTTCATCTAGTTTTCTTTGAACTCGTTCAGAGAAGCTCCAACTGCCTTGAATTTCATCAGCAAATCTAATGTTTTCAACTGCATCACTTTGATCAAGAGTTGTTATAAAGTACCTAACATCACCAAACTTACCACTGATTGCCTTATATTCAATAGTCTCTGGAGACTGATTATCTAATTCCATTTTCTAACTCCTCTGTGTATTAAACTTAGGCTGACATAGTTGAATCAACAAACTTTCCAACTCTCTAGAAATATTTTTTGGGCAAGGTAAACAAACAAATAAAAATTCATCATTGGATATTAAATTTGCGTACTTTGAGAAAAACCCATCATCTCGCTCCAAATGTTGAATGAATCTATCTCTTAAGTTACTTGCAGTGCCAATGTAATCTGGGCGCTGGAAAAGACTACATGAAATAAGAAGATTTTTTAATAATCTTCGTTCTTGAGGTTTAGAAACAGCCTTGATAAATAATTCCATTTTTTGAGACAAGCCAACTGACTCTCCACAAATATCAACAATAAACTTGCTTCTATTATCTATTTCAGCAAATCTTGTTTTAAATACCGTACTTTTCATACGAGTATCTATATGTTCAAATAATTTGTTTTCTAAAAAATCAAAGGCATGGTATAAGGCATAAATACCTGGTACTTCAGGAAGATAATCTGCGGCGGATATAGTAGCCGTAACTACTTTAAAGTTGTTGAAGAAGTTATCGTGAACTGTTTCTTCCATACATATAATAGAAATCATGAGAAATTTAGCTCAGAAAAGTTAGTTTCTGATTTTTTTTACTATTTTTACTCAATAATTAATAATAAAAAAATTATTTTAGAAATCATACAATCATTGAGACGGAATGCAATATGTTATCCATTTGCATACGTTGCTAGTTAGTTATTACATAAATAAACCTTTTATTGCAAGTAAAAAAGGCCATTTAGTACAAAATATATTCAATTGTTACAAACTCAAATTTTTATTTGAGAAATTAAATATTTTGATAGGTAATTTTATTATTAAGAATTTTTAAAATTTGTATATTCAAATTTTTTATGATAAATAAATTAAAATTTAGCAGTTAATAAAGATCGGTTAAAAAGTATGGTGGCTTGTGTAAACTAATATAAATAGCATGATTTGTGCCTATTTACGACTTGTAAAATACGCTCTAACAAAAATCACCAATTACGCTCAACCACCATCACCTCAGTATATTCAAACTCATTCGGACTTTGCTTCACTAAAGCATATCTTTCGTCACCCAACTCAATATAATCTTGTTCACAATCAGGTTTAGAAGAATAATAAGTCAGCACATATTCTCTGCCAATTCTATTTGTCATTTCTTGTTCTACTTCACCCCGCCATTGAGTTTTCGTGACTAAAATGATTAACTGATTTGCTAACTCAGGCAGTGTTTGAGCAATACGGCGGCGATAAGTTTCATCTAAACTACCAAAGGGAGAATCCATCACTATTGGGAACGTGCTACTATTCGGCACAGTTAAAACTTTGCGCTTTTCGCTCCATTCGCGGACTTTATCAATAATACTGGCAATAAAAGACAAACTGAGAATTTGATTTTCCCCGGTAGATGCAGCAACAAGTGATTCTACTCTGGCTGTATTTTCTACTAAGGTGAGTTCATATTTATCGCTGATTTTAGGTAAATATGGTGCAAATGATATTAATGTAAATATCTCTTGTAATCGCTTTTCTAATTGCCAACGAAACTGTTTTTCCTGCCGATTTTTAACTTCAGTTAAGCGTTCAATTGCATCTTGAGTGACGTTGATGCGTCTTTGTGCCAATAATTGTTTTTCTTCATTCAGTTTCTGCTTGGCTATTTGTTTATTTAAAGCATCAATCTCAGTTTTTAAATGGGAAATTCGCTGTTGATTTGCACCTTGTTCTCGATTCAATTCATCAATTTTACTTTCAATTTCATCTAGGCGTTTTTGCAAACTGCTAATTTCTTCGTTCGCATCTTTACGCAACCGTTCATGAATGCTATCTAATTCAGTTTCAATTTGCGAAATATTTTGACGCAACTGATTAATTCTGGCTTGTTCTCTGTCTACTTCTTCCCAAAATGTTACAGCTTGCTTGTCGATTTCGTCTACTTGTGCGCTCATGCGAATTGCAGTTTCTTCCACCACTGAAGAACCTGCTCTTTCTAACCAATTACTTACATTTGTATGGTTATGACTACCTGCGTTTAATTCAGCACCACAAATACAACGGTTACTTTGGAGTAATTCGTTAATAAATTCCCGCGAAATTCCAGATGTTAATTCACCGCTTGCTTTCAAGTTATGGATAATTGTCCGAAATTGTGTTGTAGTCTCTGATAATAGAATTGTATACCCGCGGGCTGAAATAATTTTTTTGAGTGTGTCTCTAGTTTGGCGGAGACTTTCTTGATGAGATGTTTTTTGGTTTTCTAATTCTTGCCGTCTTTCTTGCAGTTCTTTAGCTGCGCTCAGTTCCTGTAAACGATTACCTGTCTCTTTTTTAAGGCTTTGTTGATGTTCTAATTCTTGCTTAATCTCTGTTTGTCTAGTGTTAATCTGAGCAACTTCTTGTTCCAACTTTTCTTGCTGTTTTAAAAGTTGTTTAATTTCTGAGTCACCAATGGCTTTTAGTTCATTCTCTAAACTTTTTTTGGCTTCACCGAGATGTTTGATAGAACGGTTAATTACCTCTACCCCCAAGAAAATCTTGATAGCTTCAGCTATTTCCGCTTTTTTGTCAGAACGAACTATTTCTTCAATGCGTTCCCCATCAAAGAAGAAGTATTGATGTAAACTTGCTGGTAAAATCTGCCCGATGATTTCTTCTGGTTTCTGGAGGGGAAAATACCATCTACCATCATCCCCAGCAACTTGCATTAATAATTCTGTTTTGAGTAAGTCGAAGTCAGTTTTGTCTTTATAAATCCGACACTGACGTTTAGCATTGTAGCGTTTACCCTCATGCTCCCAGTTTACTTCTACCCAACATTCTATCGATTGCCCAGTTTTGGCTTCCGCGATCGCTCTTTTATTTACCAACTGTTCTGTTGAAGCAAAAGCAGCACTAAACTTCTCATATAATACCCAGGTAAAAGCATTCAGCAAACTGGTTTTTCCGGCTCCATTATTACCATGAATAATTGTGGTGTTGAGAATATCACCCCCAGCCAAAACTATCTCTGGTGTTCTGCCATAAAAAGATCGGAAGTTACACAGTTTAATGGAAGTGAGCTTCATTGTACGGCTTCCTTGACAATTGCCAAAATATCATCGTTGATGGGGCTATTACTTTTTTTATCCAGCCTGCTTTTTTCTAGATTCCAGATTCGCTCAATAATTTGCCGCACTTCCGGCGAGGCGCTAGTAATTGGCTCTTGCACATCATCGATATTTTGCTCTGGCAACATCTCTGTTTCGTATGAGTTATGCTTTATTTTAGCTGTCTGTCTCTGCAATTTTACATCCGCAATGCGACTCTTATTCGCATCTTTAATTTGGGGGAATTATGAGCGGAGAAATTTTAAAATTTTTTGACAAAATTGGGGTTGAGTTTGGGGAATATACTGATATACTGATTTTAGGTTAAATATTGATTATAATAGAGTGTATGCCGCTTTAAAAATTTTGCTTTTATCCTATTATTATCAATATTAACTATCCCATGATAAATTGAGACATTTACAGATAGCAAACAAAATTTTACAAAATTAACCGCAGATGTAGACGCGTAAGCGACTTGCCACAAGCTACGCAGACGCAGATTAGTATCTAAACATCTAACAATCCATAGCGTTTTTGTAAATCTAACAATTTCATTCTTGCTTCCCCAGCATTATCGGCTAAATCGGCAAATTCCACAAAGCGGCGCAGTTCTTTTCTTAATAGATTGCGTTCAACTTCTATGGTTTCCCTATCCAAATTTGGTGGCAGCACAATCATATCGTAAATAGTCGCCCGTTCCTTACTAGGATGGGGGCGTAAAACTCTGCCTCGACGCTGAATAAATTGGCGCGGATTTCCAGAACTCGATAAAATCACCGCTGTTTTAATTGCCGGAATATCAACGCCCTCATCTAAACAGCGAATGGCGACTAACCCTTGTAATTCTCCACTTTCAAATTGACGGCGTAAAACTTCTCTTTCTTCTAATTGTGTTTGGGCTGTGTAGGTACTAACTTTATACCCTAAATCTCCTCCCAGAATTTTCACAACGGCTTTGAGTTGTTGCAGAGATGAACGTCCTGTTTCTAATGAACCATCACTACAATAAAACAGTGTATGAGTGGTTTCGCGGCGTGTTGCCATTAATTGCCGTAAGGCGGATAATTTATTGGCTGCTGCACCAATTAATCTCGCCCGTTGCATTAATAAAGGTTTTAAATCTTCATTGTCTTCAAAGTTTGGGTTATTACCTATTTTGCGTTCTCGATATAGTAGAGAACGTCCGATTTTTTTAGTTAACTTTAAATAGGCAATACTTTCTGTTTCCGTTAATTCCACCAAAATTGGATAATACAAATAATGTACCAAAGCTCCTTGAGCGATCGCATCCCGCAATGTAAACTCTGGTTGCAGTACCGGGCCGAAATAATCAAATAAAGATTGCGTACCGCTATCATCAAAATATCTTTCAGGCGTAGCAGATAAAGCTAATCGCAACCCAACCCGTCGAGGTAAGCTTTCTTCTAATTTTGGTGCGCCTAAATTATGGGCTTCATCACCAATAATTAACGTTTTCGGCGGTAAATACTTGAGTTGCGATTGGAAACCTTCACCAATTAATGTGGAGTTAGTAGTAATGATGGTGATAAAGCCTTGAGAACCAGAACGCAAATTGTAAAGTTGAGTAGAAAGTTGACTTTGCCAACTGCGGACATTCTCAAAGGCTAATATCGGTTGTAAATTAAACTTTTCGCATTCTCGCGCCCATTGAGTAACAAGATGGCGATAGGGACACACCACCAACAGCACTTGTAAGTTAATTTGCTGGTACAATTCACAAGTGATCGCCAGTGCAGTGATAGTTTTACCACTACCAGTTGCCATTTTTAGCGTACCTCTACCGTTGTTAGCAAACCAATTAGTGACAGCTTGATGCTGATACTGGCGCAATTGCAGAGATGGCGGTATCCTCGGACATCCTGGTAGTGCTTGGTGATGGTACTTACCCTTATCTTCCCTAGCAAAAGGTATTCTTAGCCGAAAAGCAGGTATTTGCTGCACCGAATTTTGCGTTAGGTACATAAAAAATCAAAAACAAAGTTGGTGATGAACCCTAATACAAAGTCAAAAGTTAAAAGTAAAAATTTTTTCTTTTGCCTTTTGACTTTTGACTTTTACCTTCAGTTATATCCACGCCAAACGCCAACAAGAGAACCTTGAACCTGTACCTGCATAGCTAAAACTTCAATGGGGCTATACTTTTGGTTAGCAGGTTGGAGAGTGACGCGATCGCCATTGCGGTAAAAACGTTTTAATGTATTACCGTAACCATCCACCCTTGCTGCAACAATTGTGCCATTTTTTAACTGATCTGGTTCTATGACTGGTCGTAAAAATACCACATCGCCATCAGCAATTAAATCTTCTATCATACTGTCGCCTGTCACCCGCAAAGCATAGGTTTGTGGCGGTAAAGCAAAGTTGCCAAAATCTAAATAATCTACAGCCTCCGTGTAAGGCTCAATTAAACCACCAGCCGCAATATTGCCTAAAATGGGTACACCTTGTTTGACTGGATGCAAAACCCGGATTGTGCGGGCTTTACCTTCAGTCCATTCAATGTAGCCTTTATTTCTTAAATGTTCTAAGCGACTTTGAATAGGTGCTGGCGACTTCAAATTCATCCCTTGCATCATTTGTCGAATTGAAGGAGAATGTTGGTGCGTTCGGATATATTCTGCCAACCATTCATATAATTCTTGTTGCGCTTCTGTTAGTCTTTCCATAATAATTGTTGCAAGTAAATACAAATGTCCCTAGAACATTAGTACTACAAAAAAATCCAGATAACAAGGTTAAATAAAAAAATAAAAGGCAAAAGAAAGAAAAATTTTGGTTCTTTTGCCTTTGATCTTTTTAGGCTTTCCTGTTCATTCCGCCCCCAAAATACTAGCCAGCAAAGCTTTTTGTGCGTGGAGACGATTTTCGGCCTGATCCCAAACTCGTGACTGTGAACCTTCAATTACTTCTTCAGTAATTTCCTCGCCGCGATGGGCTGGTAAACAATGTAAAACAATTGCATCTTGATCAGCCAAACTCAGCAGTTGTTCCGAAATTTGATAAGGTTGAAAAATTGGCATTCGGTCATCAGCTTCTTGTTCTTGACCCATACTTGCCCAAACATCAGTGTAAAGTACAGAAGCATCCTTAGAGGCTAATTCCGGGTCATAAGTCAGCATAACTTCAGTTTTACCACCCGCGATCGCCCTTGCTTGTTCTACAATTTTGGCATCTGGTTCAAATCCTTGGGGAGTAGCAACCCTGACATTCATCCCCGTCAAAGCGCAACCCAGCATCAAAGAATTCGCCACATTATTTCCATCACCCACATAAGTTAAAGTTAAACCAGCCAACTTCCCAAAACATTCTTGAATCGTCAATAAATCAGCCAATATCTGACAAGGATGTTCCGCATCAGTCAGCGCATTAATTACGGGAATTTTGGCATAATTAGCGAAAATTTCTAAATCCTGCTGGGCAAAAGTCCGAATAGCCAAAATATCTAAATATCGATCTAGTACCCGTGCTGTATCTTGAATTGGTTCACCGCGACTCACTTGGGTAACATTAGGATGCAAATCGATTACCTGTCCACCTAGTTGATACATCGCCACAGTAAAACTCACACGCGTGCGAGTGGAAGCTTTAGAAAACAGCAAACCCAACACCTTATTACACCGCAACTTTAGCTGTTGAGATTTAAGCTTACCAGCCAATTCCAGAATTTCTTGAAGTTCCGTTGGACTGAAGTCCGCCAGACTTAATACATCTCGTCCGATTAACACTGCCATATTTTTGATTTGTAAAGAACAATTATCTTTGAAGGCAGGAGTTAGGAGGCAGGAGGCAGGGTTTAAGACCTCCACTGAACGAAAGTTCAGTAGCTATTGTTCAGGAGGGTTCAGAATCCCCTTCTGCACAAAACCTGCTGCCTCCTGCCTTCTGCCTCTTGCCTCCTTCATCCATTGCTGTTTCTTTACCTAGCCGTGTCAAAAAAAATACAGTTTGCCACTGTATTCAATCTTTTTGCGTCCAGCCCAGGATTTTTAGTTAGCTTTTGCTATGAATATTAATTTATCAACTTTATCGGCAACTCAAGGATTTTTTTGTCTCGATTCTCAATAACTGTAGGGTGGGCAATATCCGCAACGCAAAAATCAGATAAGAAGCGCATTTTCACAATTGCCTATCTGACTTTAATTGAAATAAAACTGCTGTTGCAAGATGCAATTATTTAGGTTTAGGGACTAACCTTCCAGTCTCGAAGATCCAATCTAATTTTTTTCGCAGCTTCCTCTAGACAAATATTTTGCTTATGCTATAATCAGAAATCGGTGAGCTTAATAATGCCAGCATAGCACAGTGGTAGTGCATCCGACTTGTAATCGGAAGGTCGCAGGTTCAAATCCAGCTGCTGGCTTTAACCTAAATTTATTTACATTTCATTGAGCTTGATACTTATTCAATATCTCATGAAAGCGCAACTGAACTTGATTGCACACATCCAAGTTGAGTCATTTAGCATCAATAGAACTTACGCAAAACACCTCTCAAACTCTCATTTATCCGTAACCTCTGCGTAAGTCCTGATCAATATTCAGAGTTGACCCACGCAAACACATCGTCAACTATGGGATTTAGGGAAATTTATTGAACCTCAAGAACAGCGCATTGTCTACACCAATTTTGATGATGAACTAAGGCAGATTGTCGAGATTAATTACCAACTCAAAAAACTGGATTCAGACCTGAATAGTACCACGAAAAGCTAGTGGCTTGGGTTGATTTAATGGCTACTAAATAGTCTAAAAAAATATGATAGCAATAGTTGCTTTGATTCCTAGCCAAGAGTGCAAAGCTAAATTGGTAGAGTAATCACAAACTTCGTTCCCTGACCAGAAATTGACGAACAGCGGATGTGTCCATTATGTTTATCGACAATGATTTGGTAGCTAATCGCTAATCCTAGACCAGTTCCCTTACCCACAGGTTTAGTTGTAAAAGATGGCTCAAAAATTCTAGCTTGCACTTCCGGCGGCATACCTAAAGCATTATCTTCGATACAAATTGTCACTGTTTGTTGCTGCTCATCAACCGATGTAGTAATCGTGATCGTGTATTGACAAGGGGCTATCTTCTGTTTTGAGGCGTTTTGATGCAGGTCATCAAAGGCATCAATAGCATTAGCAATAATATTCATAAACACTTGATTCAGTTGTCCGGGATAGCAAGTAATTGGGGGTAACTCACTGTATTTTGTAACAACTTCGATTTTAGGGCGATCGCCTTGGTCTTTAAGGCGATGTTTTAATAGCATAATCGTACTATCCAGTCCTTCATGAATTTGAAACTTGATCTTAGATGAAATATCGGCACGAGCAAAAGTTCTCAAAGATAGGCTGATGTCTTTGAGACGATCAATTCCCTGGTGCATTGATAAGAGAAGTTTTGGTAAATCCTCAACTAGATACTCTAAGTCAATTTCTTCCATCAGTTCTTCTAGTTCGGGATCAGGCTCTGATAACTTGTGCTGTTGCAGATTCACCAAACGAAAAAGATCATTTACATATTGCTCAATATAAGTGCAGTTGCCACTAATAAAACCAATTGGGTTATTAATTTCATGACCTATACCCGCAACAAGCTGTCCCAGAGTAGACATTTTCTCACTCTGGATTAATTGCAATTGGGTTTGTTGTAACTGTTGTATAGAATGGGTTAATTCCGCGGTACGTTCTTGCACCCGCTGTTCCAATGTGCGCGTCAGATGGGATATTTTTAGATGTAACTTGAGTCGAGCAATGACTTCTTCTTGTTGAAAAGGTTTGGTAATGTAGTCAACTGCGCCAATTTCCAGTCCTTTCACTTTGTCTGTAGCATCAGACAAGGCAGTCATAAAAATGACAGGAATACTCTGAGTGATATCATTAGCTTTCAGCCTGCGACAAGTTTCAAATCCATCAAGACCTGGCATCATCACATCAAGGAGAATTAAATCGGGATGAGCGTATTCTGTTTGTTCAATCGCTGACTCGCCATCCGTCGCCATCAGTGCTTTCCAACCACATCCCTTAATCGCTTCAGATAGCACCTTCAAATTATTGGGATTATCGTCCACCAATAATATGTGCATTGGTTTCAAAAGAGCTTCAGTGATCATTGATGTGACTCCGTGGTGACAAATTTTTTCAGGAACTTACGGATTTTTGTGGTTTGGAAATTGGCAGTAAGTTTACCCAAGGTAGTCGCAAAAGGAGTGAACTGACTATCTTGTTTAATTAACTCTGTGATCATTGCCTCGATCGCGGGAATATCTCCCATCATTGCTAGATGATATAGTTGTTGCAAAATCTCCTGAGATGGCAAAGTCAACTCACTATTCTGCTCTATTGGCTCATTCTTGGCCGGTAACTGCTGAGATGGGGCATAGATCCAGTCCACATTGAGAAGCGATCGCACTGCATTTAATAGTTCATCAACTTGCAAAGGTTTGGGTAAGAATGCTGTTGCGCCAGCCTCTAAACTTCGTTGCTGATTTTCCTCGAACACTCTAGCACTAGAAACAATAATCGGAATCAAACGAGTGTGGGGATTTTCTTGTAATTGCACCATTAGCTCAAAACCATCCATGTTTGGCATCGCTAAATCAAGCACAATCATATCTGGCTGATACTCAGTTGCTACTTGTAGCCCTTGTTTGCCGTCGGTTGCTTCTAAAGTTCGACAGCCAATTTTTTGTAGCAGACTACTCAACAGAGAAAGGTGGTTGCGATCATCATCGACAATCAAAATTTTGGGCGTACGACCCCGAATCCCCATGATTTTCTGATCGCTGGCGGCAATAGTTCCCGTATTCCAGTCATGAGACACTGGTACTGGTAGTGTTAAATCCAACCAAAATAGACTACCTTCTCCCAAGCTACTCTGTACTTGAATTTGGCTACCCATTAATGTGGCAATTCTTTGACTGATGGCTAATCCCAAACCTGTACCTTCAGATTTCCGTCCAGCTTCACCTACTTGCTCAAAGGCCAAAAAGATTTTCTCTAATTGGTCTGGTGACATCCCAATACCTGTATCTTCAATCTGGAAGCGAATCTTCTGATAACTTATTTCTTGAGTCTCATTGATCACTTGAGAAGACTCTTGCTCAATCACATCTACTTTAAATGTGACGCTACCAGTGTCTGTAAATTTGATAGCGTTGCCCAGTAAGTTGATCAAAACTTGCCTTAGCCGCTTTTCATCTACTTGAATGACAACTGCTAGGGAATTGTCCATTAAAATATTAAATCCAATTCCTTTTTGTTCGGCTCGAATACTGCAAATCTCAGTTACACTATGTAAAAAAGTGGGTAAATGTACATTAGTTGTGACTAATTCTAATTTACGAGCTTCAATTTTCGAGAGATCTAGAATGTCATTGATCAGCGTCAGTAGGTGCGACCCGCATTGATAAATAATACTGACTCCTTCCCGATTTTTCTCAGTCAAGTTTGGCGATAGTTCTAGTACTTGGGCAAAACCCAGAATGCCATTTAACGGAGTGCGTAACTCATGACTCATATTGGCGAGAAACTCGCTCTTGGCCTCGTTAGCAGCATCAGCAGCCTGTTTGGCCTCCAGCAGTTCATGAGTTCGCTCTTCAACTTTGAATTCGAGAGTTTTGGAATAATCTAGGAGTTGAGAGTTGGCAATTTCTAGTTGTCGATTCGCTTCTTCTAATTTCTGTTGTTTATAGGCATTAGTAGTGGCAATGACGCTACTAATGAATGCTGCTAACCCTGGAGTTACTGGAATTAGAATACCGTGCAGAAACATCCCGTAGCCACCACCCATCAATGCACCACTGATACCTACAGTTGCCCACAGAATTTTCCCTCCTGGAATCTGGCGCTGGGTACGCACACTCGCTAAAAACCAACTACCTCCAGAGCCAATCAAAGACCACACAATAATCCACAATGACGCTGTAATTCCCGAAACGCCGTGCAGGTTGGCTTTGCCAGTTTTTGCGCCTTGGACTATTTGATGGGCAATATTGGCATGAATAACAACCCCTGGTGTAGGTTTTTGGGCAGAAATCAAAGAGGAACTGAAAGGTGTGCTAAAAAATTCATTGGTACTAGCAGCCGTTGACCCAATAAATACCATGCGATCGCGCATCATCTTTGCCGGAATTTTGCCTGCCAACACATCTCGCATAGCTACTGTGCGAAATGACGCTTCTGAACCATACCAGTTGAGCAAAATTTGATAGCCACCAACATCAGCATCAGAATAACCCGCCTCTTGATTTTGGAGTGGTAGATAGATTTGCTTATTCAAACGAAACTTCTGTTGCTTTTCGTCAACGGATTCTAAGGAGATTTTGTCAAATTCCAGGTACTTGAGGGCGACAAGAGTTGCCAGTCCCGCTTTAACTTTTCCTTCTTGTTTGGCATCAGTCGAGGTAAGTAAGGCACGACGCACATGGCGATCGCCATCTAACACCAAATCTGCTAATCCTACTTGATCCAGTTTTTGCAATTCAGGTGGCGGATTAACACGCTCCCCAGTAATTTTCTCTACGCCAATTAAATTGGGAGTGTTACGAAAGATGTGGACAAGTTGTTCATGTCCTTTACCTTCGGGTAAATCTCGATAGATATCCAAGCCTATGGCGCGGGGTTGTTGCGCTCGGATCTTTTCTAGTAATTGTGCTAGTGATAAATCTGGAATGGGCCATTTACCAACTGATTGGATATCGCGTTCATCAATTGTCACAATAACAATTTCGTCAGCTATGATATTTTGCGAACACCCAATTAGGGCGTGTGCTTCGCACGAACGCTGTCGCATCCATTCATCACGAAGTTTCCACTCCGGCAAATTAAAAAGTCCCAATGACTGCCCAACAATAACTGTGAGAGCGACACTGGGAGTAATAATTAAAACACTGCGAGAGCGTTGGATGAAACCTTGGAATTTACGCCACATAATTTCGCCAGAGGCTTATAACATTGATTCGCATTCGTCAGCCATGACTCCACTAAAATACTTGTCTGAGATTAGGTAATGGGGATTGGGGTCTTCTTAGTTATTAGTCCCCAGTCCCTAGTCCCTAATTAGTAGATGCTACTAAGGGAACTGTTGCAATATCCTTTAAGCTAACGGAGGACAGAAGTTCTTGCCATTGCTTAATCACGGTGACATTTTTAGGTTGGGTAGTATGCAGCCCAGCCATTGTGGCTACACAGTCATACCACACACCATTTTTACCTAAAGCAGTTGCTCGCTTCAGAGCATCTTCCTGCTGCATTGCTGTTGCCAGTTCAGCAGTAGGCTGGATACGCTCAATCCAACCATCAACGTAAGGTGTACTTGGGCTAAGTGTTCCATCCACTTTCAGCGCCAAGAACCATTGATAGTTTTTCCCCACCTCTAAAGCAGGTGCATCCGCTGGTAATTTGACTGCTATTACTCCAGCTTTCCCCGCAACCGGAATGGTCATTTGATACTGTGTATTACCAGTTTCATTTTTGAGGCTAAACACGGCTTCTTCTGCATTAGAAGGAGGAAGGTAGACCAAAATTGTAGGGTGTCCGGAAATCGTTGTGCCATAGAAGCTTTCTGGTAGAAGGGCGATGAGCGCTGCCGGCCCAGTTGCTGCTACAGTCGAAGGATTCAAGTAGTAAGTACCAAGACGGGAAGCGCCTCCAGATGCCTGTTGAGGCGCGCTGTTATCTTTTTTAGGGGTAAAAAGATTGCCACGAGAAGCCCCCCCAGATGCCTGTTGAGGCGCGCTGTTATCTTTTTTGGGAGTAAAGAGATTGCCACGGGATGCGCCTCCGGTTGCTTGTCTAGGCGCACTATTACTTTTATTTGGGGTAAAGATACTGCCGCGAGAAGCACCTCCAGTTGCTTGTTTGGGTGCAGAATTTTTAACCGGCGGAGTAAATGTTATGGCAGATGCACTAGCACATGTACTGCTAACAATCAGAGCAATGATGCTCAATGTAGTTAGATGTCGATGTTTCATTATGTTTGACCTCATCTCATTAAGCAGTGATAGAAAATACATTGATAACCACTGTACAGATAACTCCTGAAAAGCTTCTAAACACTAGTTAAATTAGGGAAGGTTACTAGCATTTATATCCGAATTTGGATGAAAAATCCATAAAATAAGTGTTTTGTTTCATCCGAAATTTCACAGTAATATTACGTAATCAAGACCAGTTCCCTACCAAAACAAAGGCAGACCAAAAAAACGGATCGCGGAAATCAGTTTGGCGAATTAGGTTAATTTGTGCCTGTCGTAGTGCTTCAGCTTTTGTGATTTTGGGCTGCCGTAGTTGGTCATAGAAACGAGTCATGAGCATTTGGGCGGCTTTATCTTTAACTGGCCAAAGTGTGGCAATAGTGGAACGAGCGCCGGATTTCACCGCTAAACCTGCTAATCCCAGAGCAGCACGATCATCTCCACTAGCAGTATCACAGGCACTTAGTACTAATAATTCGATCGCCTTTGATGAGTTTCCACTACGATTTTTCAGGAGTTCGGACAATTCTTTCACATTCACTTGTCCATCCCACGTAAGTAAGAAAGTATCTTCGAGACGAGAACTAAATTGTCCGTGGGTTGCTAGATGGACAACATTAGCCTTATTAGATTTGATCTGATCGGCGAGGGCTTGACTGGTGAATTGCTGGTTGAGTAAGGCTGAAGATGGCACTTTTTGGGCGATTTGCTTCACTTCTGATTCCACTGCTGGTAAAGCACTAAAACCAGCACGAGATTCACTAATCCCACCGACAATCGCATCAATGTGGTTTTGTTGGAATGACCGAGCCGCCATCAGTTGCAATCCTGGTGAGAGCGCCACAGCATACTTTTCAATCAGATATTGCTTACCGTCGTATAAGGCTGCCATAGGAATGTTCCGCAATCGCCCATCTAAGACAAATACCAATGTTTTAGTGTCTTTGAAGGCTTGATCTGCTTCTGCTGGACGAATCAACCAATCATAAATTTGTCGGGATAATTGCTCCCGAACGGTTGAGTCGGAAACTGGGTTGAGAGCAACCAGGAACTTCTCTAGAGTTTGATCAATTTCTGCTTGAGATTTGGCAGTGGCGTAGTAACGTAGTGGTTTTCCGGCTTGAGAGAAAATTACGCCTAGGCGATCGCTTAAAATAATCGGATAAACGACTGTTGCCGTCGGGTCAACTTTGTCAATTTGCTGGGCTTTATCCAAACAAGCTTCCCGGAAAAAGTTATCCAGTTCAGCAACTTGTAGTGATTCAATCAATTCGCGTGCTTGAGTTAATGCTGTCTGGCTAGGTTGGTCATCTAGCAGTAAACTCACTAGTTCCCGATAGACAGGCTCAACACTTTCCCGGAAGGAAAATTGGACATCGGGGTTGACAGCAGCCATATCCCCACGCAATGCCTTTAATGACTTCACTGCTTCGGTATAAGCTGTAATTGCTTGGGGGTGGTTGCCTTGTTGTTTATATAACTTGCCAACCTGCCAGGCTGATTGAGCAATCAAATCATCCGCTTGAATTTCACGGGCAATATTCAGAGATTTCTCGGCTAGTTCCTGTGCCTGAGACCACTGTTTTTGGCGACTGTAGAGTTGCGCCCACTCATACAGCGCATAGGATTGGGCGCTACTATCCTGAATTTTTTGGGCAGACTGAACAGTGTTCGCCATCAGTTGTGCCAAATCTTGACTAGGTAAAACTTGCTCTGGGTTTTTTAAGCGATTCAATGTGGCAACAAAATTAATTGCTGCACCCAGGGAACTATGACTGGGCGGCAGTTCTGACAACTGTTGTCGTAATTGTGGTGCCAGGGGAATTGCATATTCCAGTTTGCCGTAATCTACTAATAATTTGAATCGAGCTAAACGCGCTTGTAAAGCTTCATTAGGATTTGTAGCTGTGGTTTCGGCATCTTCAAAGTAATTTAGGGCGGCTTCTGGGTCTTGCGAATCAGAAGCAACTTTCCCCAGACTGGCAAGAATAGAACTTAATTGAGTTTTAGCGGCAATTTGCTGGGCTGTGGCTAAACTTTGTTCTAATACTGGCTGACTGTTGCGATCGCCAATGGCGTGTAAAGCTAAACCCAGAGATCGCAACCCACTAACTTTGATTTCGGAATCTGGCATTGCGGCTAACTTCTGCCCTAACGCCTCCAATTGCTGTTTTGAACGACGGTAAAATCCCAAACTTTGTAAGGCTTGTGCTTGATTGATTTGACTGCCTAAGCTGCCCATTTTATCCCCTGCTTGCTCATAATATTTTTGAGCTTGTCGCCAAATATCTAGGGCAGTTTCCGCTTTGCCAGTACGTAGTTGTAAATTTGCTTGAGTATTCAGTATTTGCGCCCAGATAATCGCATCTATAGAGGGTTGAGAAGTTTGCAAAATTTTTACACTTTGTTCGATAGATTGTTGGGCGACTTCCCATTGGTTGAGTTCTTGTTGTGCCAACGATAGGTAACTTAAACTTAAAGCTTCGTTCCGGCGATCGCCTTGGCTATGGTAATTTTGTACTGCCTTCTGCCACGCGTTCACCGCTTCTGTAAAGTTGCCTGAATGGTAAAGCTGTCGTCCTTGTTCTAGCCAATTTGTAGATTCCGTAGCGGATATATTGACATTGAGGCTAGGAGGAGAATTTGTTGGTGCTTGTATAGATGCTTGAGCAGGTGTAATAGTAACTGCCAAATACAAACTCAAAAGACTCAGACTGATATATAGCCAACGACGTTTTTTAATTTGGAGATTCATACGTTAGTGACTAATGGGTTCAAAGTTGGTAGAGGAAAATTTGCAGCCTTAGAAATTTCTGGAGTACATTAAATCGACAAATCAGCATTACAGGGAGATGGGGGTGCTTGAGCATTCACATTGCTGATTTGCAAAAATGCAGAGATGTCCTGTCACGGGCATTAGACCAAGTGTGATCGCGTAACTCCTCATATCTTGGCTGAGATTTTGCGGTATACCACCGCGTCCTGTGGCGACAAAACTACTACCATTTGTATTAGAACAACCACTAGCTATCGGCTGCGATGAATCAGTAACATTGGCTGGCAATTCAATTAAACTCATAAATTAGTCGCCTTTTATACCCATATTTTAGTATTCCCAAAATGCTTTGGTTTCTAACTCAACTGACTAGGAAATGATTTGGGAGTTAACTGGGAGGGTAAGGGGTTTTAAAGTTTTCCTGTGTAAGTTAGTGGCGATCGCTGAATTTGAGATTGCCAAATGGGTTGTTGATTAAGATAAATCAACCATTTACCATTAGATGAAGATTTATAGACCCATTGATTACCCAAACAAACATTTGATGACATTTGAGAGAGGGAATTTGGTAAGGCTTTATCGTGGTGAATAGCTGCTTTTATCTGTAAGACTTTTTGCAACATTTCTGACTCCAACATCAGATGATGAGCTTTTAAAAGCTCATTGACATAACTTGGTTTCACGGAGCTATTAGCTAAAAAATACCGTTTTTCTAAAGCTTGTAAGTCCACTGAACAAAGATTATCTTTTTTTCGTTCTATTTCAGCATAAAATTCTTGATTCAGCTTATATGTATTCACTCCATACCAATTACGATATAGCTGAGATAACGGTGTATCGTTATCTAATGGCATAATTTTATCTAAGCCTTGTAGTTGAAAAAAAGCTTCAGTATTCAATGCCTGGATCATAGCTTTTGTATAGTCTTTTTCCAGTAATCGCTTTTGCCAGACTACAGGTAAATTATCGATTTTCTCCATCACCCGGATTTGCGATCGCCTGATAATTATATTCACAAGTTGACCAATTAAAGATGGTTCATCCTGGAATGATGTACTGAGTCTCCAAGATGCCTCTAACGATTCCAGCATCTCTTGAGTCTTCCCTTGCTGCTGCTTATCTAAAATGTCAATTACCAACAAACGATGTAAATTGACAATACTTAAATAGCTCGGACTAGGAGCATTAAAATCTCCCTCCTTAATCGATTTATAATCTAATCCCCAGCGAGGTATTTCCTCACTCAATAGTAAGTTACGAATGCTGGCGATCGCAGTTTTATTTTTATTCACATAACTGCGTAAATTGTTGGGTAATTTATTATTAAATTGCGGTGATTTATCATTGAACTGCTCTTGTAATAATTCCGCAACTTCCGAGAATGCCTCATTTTTATTGTCAGGTATTTTTAAATCTTGGTTAGGCATAGTTAAAACATTGAAGCCTAACTGTAAAGCTGCTAATTCCTGAATTTTTTGTGCTGTGCTGTTCTTGACGGCGGAAAACTTGTCAAAGAAACTATACATTTCCGAATTGATTTCCTGTCTTTGTTCTAATAACGAAGGTTTTGCGGCTTCTAGCACAGGATTAATTTTCTGAAAAAATGTATCTACAATTGGATTAAACCCACGTTCTGCACTAAGTACTGCGAAAATATCATATTCAGTAATTCCTAAAACTCCTAATGCTAAATAATACTTTTGTAGGGATTGCAAATATTTACCTTCTTTCGCTAGTTTATCTGCAACTTGTAAAACCTGTGTCTTTTGAGGTTGATCAATTTCTAGAATTTCAGCCTGATACTTTGTCAGGTTTTCAATTTCTTGATTTATAAATGTAGTTTCCTCTGGAATAAGACTTATCTGGAGAGAATCTTGAGGACAAATGAGTAAATCATTGTTATTTAGATTATTTAAATTTTCTAAATCTATAGTTTCCTGTTCGGAAATTTCACAAACGATTGACTTGCGCTGTATAGTGCTAGATTTATTAGGTTTAACTATTCCAATATAACTTTTTTGTTTTTGACTAGGAAACGGAGCTATAACAATAATTCCATTTTGGATATTTTTGATTGGTAATAATTTTAATTTTAACTCAGAAAATGATTCGACTTTACTTAGAGGAAATCCAAAAAGCTTCTCTATATCATCTGTAAACACTTGATTGCGCTCATAATATTTCTGTTGTAGAGAGTTTATAATACTAACCAATACTCTCTGCTGTTTTTCATTTTCTAACTGCTCGGAGATTTTATTTTCATTCTCACTCAATTCCAAGTTTCTAAAGCCGGATGGACATTCAATACCTTGATTCTTTAAAATTTTAGTTGGTAGTTTAGGAATAACTAACTTATTTTGCTCACTTTCGCACAGAGTAGATATTGTGATTTTGTCATTTGTATCCGTTGTGGTTAAAGCAACAAAATTAATATAAGTTCGAGAGCTATTTTGCTGCGGTGCTAATACAGTCATGACAACTTTATTAGCTTTTTTATCAGTAAATATCTGCCATCCATAACCGGGAATACTATTTTCAAAATTTGCATCTAATCCTAACTGTTGAATTTGAGTGGCGAAAACTTCATTTTCTAAAAAATATGCTTGTTGTACGCGACCAACTGAGCCTAAATTAGATAAAACTTGTTTCTTAAAAGCTAGTTCTTGACCAGCTATTTGTTGAGATTGCTGGTTAGTGACAGTGTTGGCTTTGACATGAGATGTTGCAGTCAAACAACAAATTAGGCTAATACTCGGCAATAAACTAAGTAAAGATAATTTCATTGATATTTTGTGTGGATTATGTTAGCAATAATTATTAATACCAAAGTGAATAGATAGTTTGGTTTCAAACCTATGAAATAATATATTAATCAAGATTTCCTATCTAAATAGTTGGGATTATTACCCGTTATAGGGTCTTTTAACTACAAAATACATCCCTAACATTACTTAAAATACTTTATCCTGATATATTGAGAGTATTGCTTGCACTAGATAGTCAGCACAAAACACTGCTTTTGTTAACGCGAAGCATCTTTGTAGAGTAGCTATTATTTTATTTGTGCAGCACAAGTGAGAGATGTTTGAACATTGGCTACTTGAGGAGCAATTAATTCGATTTTGCCTTGGGCGTTGCGTCTCCAGGATGTTGCTTGGACAAGAATTTTTGAGGAAGAAAGTGTTTGGGCTGGCAATTGCTTTGTGGTGTGGAATGCAGAGATATCACGTATGTCTGACCAAGTGCGATCGCTCCCAATTTCCTGTGTCGGATTTTGCGGTATGCCACCTCTTCCTGTGGCGACAAAACTACTACCGTTGGTATTTGCACATCCACTAGCAATTTGTTGAGATGGATCACTGACATTTGCAGGCAATTCCACTAAACCAGAATTGGGGTCAACACCAACATTATTCACTTCAACTGTACCATTCACCCCAAATTGGGAACTAGCAGTAATATCATTTTCTGGGGTTAGTTGCGGACGATATTCTAAACCAAAAATCCCCTGAGTTGTAATGTCAATATTTCCGCCTTTACCTTGGAAAGCATTGGCAATGATATCGCTGTTTTCTAAGCCGAGAATGATAGGTGAATTAATGGTAATGTTACCACCATTGCCAGTAGCACCAGCTTCAGCATTAATGAAGCTACCATTACGCATAAGCAAATAATCGCGGAGTTGGAGATTGATATTGCCCCCTTGACCAACTTTTGTGGATGCAGAAAGACTACTACCATTGTTGAGATATAACGTATTAGCCTTAACGTTTAAGGTACCTGCGTCACCTTGAACTTCATTTTCAACAAACACTCTTGCCCCATCACGAATGGTTAATTGAGGAGTATTAATGGTGACACTACCTGCATTTGCTTTAGAGGTACTATTGTCACTAATTGTTGTAGGAGTTCTCACTACAAATAAACGGGCGATCGCTCCAATATAACTAGGATTTGCTGCGTCTTTCATCCCACTCACATCTATTGACTCAGTGGCATTAATGGTAAGATTGCCAGCATTCCCTCTACTTACACTCGAAACTGAGACTAAACCCCCATCTTGTATTGACAAATTCCGAGTATCTAAATGTAAGTCTCCTGCATCTCCTGGGCCAAAAGTATTCGCTGATAGCAAGCTGATAAACAGCGATCCTGGAGGAGAACCTAAACTTGAGACATTTACAGTATCAGCAGTAACTTTAACATTGCCACCCTGACCGCTAGAAAAGCTCCTAGTCCCAACATTAGCACCGCCCAAAATTGAAAGGCTATCAGTAGAAATCGATAAATCTCCACCTTGTTTAGTTCCAAAAGCAGCAGCAACAAGCACACCAAAGATGGGAACAGTAGATGTATCTTTCGGATCAACTCCACCCACAGACACAGCATTGGCATTGATTGTAACGTTACCACCACGGGCCGAGTTATAGCTACGATTCATGACAATTCCCCCGCGATCAATGGTCAATGTTGGAGTTGTAATCACAATATTTCCTGCGGTTCCTGATATTAGAGCTTCATTGACTATGCCACTGGAACTGCGAAAATCTGCTGATCTCCCAACCACTTGTAGCGATTCTGTGGCATTAACAGTAATATCACCTGCTTTACTGCTGCCTAAATTTTGAACTACCAGCAAAGAACCATCCCGAAGATTGATCTGTTTACCCTGAAGTTGAATCGAACCTGGGCTGGTTCCGCGTACAGATGCAACAGTACGTTGACTCATTTGGATATTACCAAAGCTAGAACTATTACTTGGATAGCTAAATGTTAATGTTTGTGGTGTGAGATGGATATTTGCACTGCCTTGAATAATGCTTCCAAGTTCTATTCGTCCACCCGGTGCAGAAAGAAAGCTACTATCGAGAACGAGATCACCACCTATTAAAGCTAGTGTTTTTCCAGGTTTAACCTGTAAGCCATTTGTACTAGTTAATCCAGTAACAGGAGATGTAGGGTTTAACTTACTATTATTTCCCATTCCTTGCACGGAAATAGTTCCCGGATTGCCCCCAAGTTGTAACCCTACAGGTACACTCATACTTAACAATGGGGATTGAGTTATGTTGGTGCTAAACTCTTTGCCATCAGCAAATTTGATGCTATGAGCAGTTGTTCCCACAAAAGAACCACCCACATTTAAGCGAGCTTTGTCCCCAAATATAATCCCCGCCGGGTTGAGTAAGAAAAGATTAACACCGCTATTAGTGTTGATAGAACCATTTATATAAGAAACACTATTAGGCGTTGCATAATAGAGGGATGA
>NZ_DF978444.1:0-16240 GCF_002897135.1 Nostoc cycadae WK-1
GGAATCAGGGGACGGCGCCGAACCCGCTGCGCTCAAACAGCGGCGCCTCTTCGCCCCTGATTCCCCTGCGGTGCTCGGCTCGCTACAAGGCGGACTCAACAGCCGCGCGCGCACGCATGACCGCTCCTGGTGATAACGAGATTCAAGAGTGGATAGGGACTCACACTGATATTACAGAGCGCAAACTAGCAGAGGACGCACTACAACAGGCGAAAGCCGAATTAGAAATTAAAGTGCAGGAACGTACAGCGGAATTACAAAAGCTGAACGAAGAATTGAGGAACTCGAATCAAGAATTAGAACAGTTTGCTTATGTGGCTTCCCATGATTTGCAAGAACCATTACGGGCTGTCACAGGCTATAGCCAACTATTAGTGGAAGAATATCAAGAACGGCTAGATGAGTCTGCCCAAGAATATTTAGATTACATCATTGATGGTGCGAAACGAATGCAGCAGTTGATTCAAGACTTGCTGGCCTATTCTCGTGTAGGGACACGGGGTCGAGCATTTACATCGACTGACTGCAATGTTGTACTTAGTGAAGTTCTGAGTAATTTACAGATGGCGATCGCCGAAAGTCAAGCTATCATCACTCATGACCCATTACCTAACGTACTCGCAGATAAAACTCAGCTAGTACAATTATTTCAAAATTTGATTGGTAACGCTATCAAGTTTCGCCGCAAAGATGTGCCACCACAAATTCATATTAGTGCAGTGAGGCAGGAGAAGAGTATGGGAGTAGGGGAAGAAGATTTTACTCAGCACTATGTTTGGTTGTTCTCAGTCCAAGATAACGGTATTGGCATTAAATCCCAATATCTTGAGCGGATTTTTGAAATTTTCCGTCGCCTACATACCCGTCGAGAATTTCCGGGTACAGGTATTGGTTTGGCTATTTGTAAAAAAATTGTTGAACGCCATAATGGTCGCATCTGGGCTGAATCTCAGCTAAGGGTAGGTACAACTTTTTACTTTACTCTTCATGAATCAGTTACCTGAAAAATTTTGGATAAAGACATGTAATATATGGTTAATAACAGTATCGAAAATGGTCAGGTATGTCGGTGTGTGGAAATTTTGCTAGTTGAAGACTCTCCTAGTGACGCTAACCTCACTATGAAAGGCTTTGTCAATGCCAAAATTGCCAACAACTTGCACTGGGTAGAAGATGGTGAAACAGCAATGAATTATCTCCGCCAGCAAGGAGAGTTCGCTGATGCGCCTCGTCCAGATTTGGTTTTACTCGACTTGAATTTACCAGGGATGGATGGACGGGAAGTCCTGACGGAAGTTAAATCTGACCCCAGCCTAAAACGTATTCCTGTTGTTGTGCTGACTACCTCAACAGATGAACAAGACATACTACGTTCCTATAATCTCCGTGCTAATTGCTATGTCACAAAACCCATTGATATCTACCAGTTTATTGAAGCTGTGCAGTTAATTAAAGATTTTTGGTTAGCAGCGGTCACGCTTCCACCAGATTCATCAATTTAATAATGTCTTTTTCTATTTGTCCAATATGAATTATGATTGAGCATTGTTTTCACAATGAAAAAATCAAATGATTATTGGGCAAGTTTACATAAATATATTTTATGCAAAAAATAATGATTCAAGTTCTCTTGGTAGAAGATAGTCTTAGTGATGCCAAGCTACTGCATCAAATATTTTTACAGGCCTATCAACAGGAATTAAAAATATTGCATGTTGAAAGATTGTCTGAAGCAATAGAGTTAAGTTTAGTGAATCAGAAACACTTAAAAGATGGTTGGGAAAGTGCAACTCTCAAACAAGATAAATTTGATGTTGTCTTGTTAGATTTAGGATTACCTGATTCGGTGGGAATAGATACTTTAAAAGAATATCGAGCCGTAGTACCAGATATTCCTGTAGTGGTTTTAACTGGGATTGATGATGAAGAATTAGCTATGCAAGCATTAGCAGAAGGCGCTCAAGATTATTTAGTGAAAGACCAAATTACTATCCAGCGATTAGTACGTGCTATTCGCTATGCAATTGAACGAGAAGAAATTCTGAATAAGTTAAGAGAGAGTGAAGAAATTAGCCGTCAAGCATTAGCTAAAGAACAACAACTCAATGAGCTAAAGTCTAATTTTGTGGCAATGGTTTCTCATGAGTTTCGTAACCCAATGACTACAATTAGGACTGCTATGGATATACTGCAACATCAAAATAACTTGAATGAGGAGCGAAAAAATTTCTATTTTGAACGTGTGCAAGATGCAATTAATCACATGCTTCAGCTACTCGATGAAGTGTTGTTTTTGAGCAGAAGTGAGGCTGCTAAATTAGAATATAAACCTGCACTTTTAGATTTAATTAGTTTTTGTGAAGAAATCACAGATGTTCTGCAAATGAAGGCGGTTGGTCAGCAGAATATTATCTTTAACTATGTAGGAAAATGCAACATTAGCTATATGGATGAGGAATTACTGTATTGTATTTTAACTAATTTAATTTCTAATGCTGTTAAATATTCTCCGCCACAAAGTAATGTCTGGTTTAATTTAGATTGTGGAGAAGATATGGTAGTTTTTCAGGTGCGGGATGAGGGTATTGGTATCCCTGAAAAAGACCAAATAAATCTATTTCAAACTTTTTACAGAGCTAGTAATGCGCGGCGAATTCAAGGAACAGGCTTAGGGCTGGCTATGGTGAAAAAGTGTGTAGATTTACATGGTGGTGAAATTAGTATAGAAAGTAAGCAGAATATGGGAACTACGGTAATAGTAAGACTGCCGTTAAATTATCATGCTGAAAGTAAATAATTGGCTACAAATAAAGTAAAGTAATTAAGGTTATTATTTGTCAGTGTAAAATAATTTATAAATCAAAAAATATTAATAGTTATTAGCTAGAGCTTGATAAATAAGCAGATAAGGTAATTGTAAATATACTCCCTTCACCTAAACGCGATCGCACCGTTACATTTCCATTCATCCCCTCAACTAAAGTTTTCACAATGGATAGTCCTAAACCACAGCCACCAGTGGAACTAGTACGGGCTTCATCTATGCGATAAAATCGCTCAAAAATTCGGGATTGATGTTGTAAAGGAATACCATAACCTCGATCGCAAACTTGAATGATAGCTTGGTCTACTTGTTGATAAAACTTAATAGTTACAGAAGTTGTTGGATCAGAATACTTAAAGGCATTATCGATTAAATTGAGTAAAACTTGTTTGAGGCGATTGTAGTCAGCTTTGGCCTCAATGGGCTGGTTAGTTGATTCTATTGTAATTTGGCGATCGCTATAAGTTTTCGCCATGACCACAATTTCTGAGATTAAATCATTTAACAAACAACGTTCTAGGCGAAATAGCAAATTACCACTATCCGCCCTGGCTAAATCGAGCAAATCTTGTAACAGCCGAATGGTACGTTCAGCTTCAGCTGCGGCTGTGGCTAAAGCTTCTTGTTGAACTTCAGTTAAGTTGTTTTGCCGTCGCAAAACGCTTTGCAAATAGCCATGTACGATGGTTAGGGGTGTACGTAATTCATGAGATACATTACTGACAAATTGTCGCTCTTGCTCCCAAGATTGGAACAGACGCGATAACATCATGTTGTAAGTTTGAGTTAATTCTCTAACTTCGCTGGGTGCTTTATCTAAATAAAGTTGCGCTTGTCCTAAGTCTGCAATAGAAATGACTTCTGTCATTTGACTTAACTGACGTAAGGGTTGCAGGGAACGTTTGATGTAAAATGCGATCGCCACAGAAATAATTGTAATAGTGACAACACTGCCAATCCCCAAACTCTGCACAATCACTAAAAACATACTTTGTTCTTGAGTGACATCCTGGACGACAAATAATGTTCCCACACTCTGACCTTGTAATCTCAAAGTACTACCACACATTACAAAGTAGCTTTTACCCATTTCTTGGGCTATGGGTTTAATTGATGTCTGAGTTAAATCCATCAATTCAGATACTTTTTTTTTGGGTAATTTATTTAAGTTATCTGATTGAGCTATTATTTGATTTGTGGAATTTTTGACCCACAAATATGTATTTGCTGTACTTAAATTATTAATTGCCTTTTGCAGCCCATTTTCTTCAGGTAAAACTTCAGTATATAGTTCTACATAATAAGGCAAATGTTGGGTAATTTGTTGAATATTAGTTTTATAACTACTAATTAAAAATTGCTGCATTTTCCAGCTTGTCCAGATAGCTAGGCTACCTAATCCTAAAGCCGAAACCGCAGCAATTCCAATTGTGAGTCGAACGCGTAGTGAAAAAGGATCAATTGTGCGAAAAATTTTCTGAATTTGATTCACTTCGGTGCTTGAGGGGTTGGTGTTGGACAAGTTTTGTTAACATAATCACACTGATAAATATAAGGTTCCTGCCAACTCAAGGGAATTTGTAATAAATCTCTTGTACCTGTTAATCCTTGTCCAATAAACAGTAAAAGAGCAACACAGTTTAATATTGTATGAATTAAGCGCCAGCGATGAGACTTATAAATATCTTGCACAATTGCCAAAGAAAAAACCATCAGTAGTGATGCGGTAATACCAATATAGTAGTGTGACCAGTACCACTCATTAGTCAGGCGATAAACACCATCTTGACAGCCTAGAACTACTAAACCAACACCCGTTAAAGTAGCAAAAATCCCTCGCCATAACTTTTGTTTTGCTTGATAAAGTAACACTAAAGAAGCAATAGTCGCCACAAACATTAATATGATAAAAATTACTTGAAAATTAGCAGTATTCCATAATTGCTTTTTGATAATATTTTTACCAATAGGATAGGCTAACCCGACTAATGTTAGCCCAACAACGGCACTGGTTAACCAATCACCTAACTGTTTATGTTCTTTACCAACTACAGGTGGAATTTTGCTTTTATTTTCAGTTAAATTTTGCAAACGACGTTGACGTGTTTGCCAAGCAAAATTCACAACATTGCCAATCAAAGGAAAGACAAAAATTACTGCGATCGCCGGATGTAAAAGCCCAAGAAAATCTGCTATTTCCATAATTTTTTTGTATTATAACTATCAAAACAGAATATATCCATCAGTAGCCAGAATTCAGAATTTTCTTGGAAGTAGTGAATAAATGGGTTGAATACCAGATAATTTGGACTTGGCGACTCCATGAGCATCTTGATTCTCATTTCTGAATTCTGACTGATTTTTCAATTAACCACCTAAACTGGCATAACCAAAAGTAGCATTAAATTTGCGACACCAAACTGCTACTGATCTATATCCAGACAATTGTAGATTTCTTGGTATAACGTAGCTTTGACTACCATTAAATCGTCTCAACCGACCAATTAAAACATAATCTTTTCTTTTTAAACCATAGATTTGGGGTGCAGCAGAGCGATGTAAAATCACATATACATCAGGGCCGCTACTGGTACTAAAATTGCGATCAAACTGCAAATATCTGGTGTTATTTCTTGTGACAATACTGACTTTTCCTTTCGTTGCGTGTTCTCCACGGCGAAAGAAAGCAGACTGACCTACAGCAGCAGCCACTTGAGTAATTGCAGTTTGAGCAACAGGTATTGAAGGGGGTGTCTGATATGCAGTGACTTCTTTAATAGAGCCTAGGCTAACAGTTACAACCATACTAAGGATAGCGAAACTATTAAATTTCATAGTGTTTACATCCTCAAATATATGTATATGAGGAAAATTTATAGCTGTCTGTGATGATGAATATTAAATTAAGCTGAGAATTAGTTAAAAATTTAGTTCAGCCATTTTTATCAGAATTTAATCTCATTAATTTTAAACTTATTTATCCAGAAATTAGCTATAAAATTGATTTTTTTATCTAATATTTGAGGGTGAGCATCGTCAATAGACTATATAATATTTTCATCTAAATAAGTTAAAATATTTAGTTATTTAGGAGATTAATCAAGTGCAAAAACGTGAAATTGCCAGACTTAATCTTTTGAATCAGAAACAGAGGTATTCTGATCATCTTATTAATCAAAGAGTTTTTATCTTTCGCCTAGTGGCGCTAATGCTGTTGAGCATTGTGATCTTATCTGGTTTGCTCGTAGCAGGTTGGTTTGCTGGTGAGATGACAATTGATGGATTTTTTGCTCAAATTTATATTTGGCAAATGAATCCGCCAATGTGGTTAGAAGCGCCAATGGTAAATAATAAATATTTACTTTCACTAACATTGGCATTGCTCATCACAATGTTTGTCGTGATGAAACTTTCACCTCAGCCGCGAGTTTGGTCGCAGCGGTTAGTAGTCGGCATATTAATTATCTTAACTTTGCGGTATTTATTATGGCGATCGCTCTCTACCCTTAACCTTGCAGATCCATTAAATGGTGCAATTAGTTTGGGGCTATTTGCTTTAGAGATTGTAATGATTTCTAGCAGCTTAATTGAACTATTTTTAATGTTAAATATTAAAGAGCGTCACCGGGAAGCAGATGAAAAATCCATTGCGGTGAGCAATGGAGATTTTATGCCATCTGTAGATATTTTTATTCCTACATACAATGAACCAGAATTTATTGTGCGGCGTACGATTATTGGTTGTCAAGCTATAGAATATTCTCAAAAAAACATCTATCTTTTGGACGATAATCGGCGCACAGAAATACGAGAACTAGCAGCAGAACTTGGCTGTCAATACATTAGCCGAGCAAATAATCAACATGCCAAAGCCGGAAACTTAAATAACGCTCTCACCCAAACTAATAGTGAACTAATTGCTGTTTTTGATGCAGATTTTGTTCCTACCAAAAACTTTTTGACTCGTACTGTGGGCTTTTTTCAGGATGAAACTATAGCGATAGTCCAAACCCCACAAAGCTTTTATAATGTTGACCCCATAGCCCGAAATCTAGGCTTAGAAAATATTCTTACTCCCGATGAAGAAATATTCCATCGACATATTCAGTCGATGCGAGATGGTGCAGAAAGTGCCATTTGTGCAGGTACTTCTTTTGTTGTGCGCCGCACTGCATTAGAAAAAACTGGTGGTTTTGTCACCGAATCTTTATCAGAAGATTACTTTACAGGAGTTAATTTAGCTGCTTATGGTTATCGGATTATTTATTTAAATGAATTACTCAGTGCAGGTTTAGCCGCCGAAAATATAGCTGCTTATGCAACGCAACGCCTGCGTTGGGCGCAAGGTACACTTCAAGGGCTGTTTATTCAGTCTAATCCGCTAATCGTTCCGGGATTTAGTTTGACACAAAGATTAGCCCATTTGGGAGGATTTTTGAGTTGGTTTGCCACTATTTCCCGAATTTCTTTTCTGTTGATGCCCTTGGCTTATTCATTTTTGAATGTTACTCCGATTCGGGCAAAATTACCAGAATTAATTTATTTTTGGTTGCCTGTTTACTTAGTTAATCTCACAGTATTTGCCTGGTTGAATAAGTATTCTCGTTCGGCATTTTTATCAGATATTTATTTTTTAGTATTATGTTTTCCTGTGGCGTGGACAGTAATTAACTCTCTGTTGCGTCCCTTCTCGACAGGATTTAAAGTCACACCCAAAGGAATAAGTAGCGATCGCTATACTTTTAACTGGAAATTAGCCTCACCTTTAATTATATTATTTATCGCTACAGCTATTAGTTTGTGGCAAACCATCTGTATGTGCATATTCAAACAATATATGGCTACAGAAGTACCAGCAATGGCTGAACAAACTGTAGGTATGGGGGTAGGTTGGGTATGGAGTATCTATAATTTACTCATGATTGGTTCAGCAATTTTAGTTTTCCTCGATGCACCCAAAACAGATAAATTTGAATGGTTTGATCTACGGCGAGTTGTCGAGTTAAAAATTGGTAAGGAAAGTTTTTGGGGTGTTACCACAATGATGTCGGAAATTGGTGCAGAAATAGCACTAACTCAGCAACTACCCATAAATTTATTTGTCAGTCAACCATTAACAATCAAAATTGCTGAAGAAAATTTACATCTAAATGCAGAAATTGTAAGTACTGGATTTGCTAATGAATTTCCCATTATCCGCGTTTACTTTGAATCAATTAGTCTTGATCAACATCGTCGTTTAGTAGAAATGTTATTTTGTCGTCCCGGACAATGGAAACGTCAAAATGCCCCAGGAGAGTTAAGTTCTCTGTTCTTACTGTTGAGAATATTGCTGAGACCCCGCTTTATTTTTGATAGAAAAATTGATGTTAGCCCAGTTGTTGTGGCTAAGGTATAAGAGGATGGCTAGGGTGGGGTAAAAAACATTTGATACATCAATATAGTTATGCTTGCCATCAGTGGGTGTTGCGAAGCTTGTGGCAGTTCAGTATGATGTCTTCTATGTATATTTTCGAGATGATTTTTCATAAATAAAAATTAGCAATGTGGCGTGTTCGGCACTTTGTATGAGTGTATCTTCGTCGGCTAACGCGACAACACATACATAGTCTCTATGGCTGAATCAAATTTGACTTATGAGCAAAATCAGCAATAATAACGTAAAGTCAGCCTCTAGCAACAGTCAACCATGTCGCAAAATCGCCAAATTGCTGTTGAATTCCGCGATGTCAGCTTTAGCCGCAACCGTCGCAATTTAGTATCTCATCTCAACTTTTCTATCTATCAAGGAGAAGCTTTAATCTTACTTGGACGTAGCGGTAGCGGCAAAACTACGACAATGAAGTTAATTAATCGTCTTTTTACACCTACAAAAGGCGAGGTAATTTTTGATAGCATCCCGACAAATCAATGGGATGAAATTAAACTACGGCGGAAGATTGGTTATGTAATTCAAGAAACTGGTTTATTTCCCCATTTCACTGTAGAACGGAATGTGGGTTTAGTTCCCAGTTTAGAAAGTTGGAAACCGAAACAAATCAAAACGCGAGTGTATGAATTGTTGCAATTAGTGGGTTTAGATCCTGTGCAGTTTGCTGGGCGTTATCCTCACGAACTTTCCGGGGGACAAAGGCAAAGGGTAGGTGTAGCGAGGGCGTTAGCAGCAGATCCCCCAGTTTTGTTAATGGATGAACCCTTTGGCGCACTTGATCCAATTACGCGTTTAGAATTGCAGCAGGAATTTCGGCGGTTACAGCAAGAACTTGGTAAGACAGTAGTTTTTGTCACTCACGATATTCAAGAAGCTTTTGTTTTAGCGTCTAGAATCGGTTTGATGTATGACGGAGAACTGCTAGTATTGGGTACAAAGGAGGAATTTCTGCGATCGCAACATCCAGAAAGCCTAGCATTTCTTGAATGTCTGCGTTCTCTGCAAGACAATTTATGAAAGATTTTTTCCTGATTAAGTATGCCTCAGAAATTTTTCAGCATACACTAGAACATTTGTTTTTGGTAGGCATTGCTATTGGAATCGCAACATTTATCGGCATTCCTTTAGGCATTTTAATTACTCGTCAACCTCGCCTGCGTCAACCAATTCTGGGACTAGCTAATGTGTTACAAACTATTCCGAGTTTGGCGCTATTTGGGTTATTGATTCCTGTACCTGTAATTGGTGGTATTGGTGTTGTTCCGGCAATTGTGGCTTTGACTGTATACTCTTTTCTGCCGATAATTCGCAACACATATACAGGTATTACAAGTGTAGATCCAGCAATTATTGAAGCTGGTAGAGGCATGGGAATGACTGATAAAGAATTACTATTACAAGTCGAAATTCCCTTAGCGATGGGTGTAATTTTAGCTGGGGTAAGAGTTGCCACAGTTATAGCTATTGGCATTACCACTATTGCCGCTGCTATTGGTGCTGGTGGTTTAGGCGTGTTTATTTTTCGCGGAATTGCAGTGGTGAATAATGATTTAATTTTAGCGGGTGCAGTGCCAGCCGCCGTAATTGCATTACTCGCGGATTTGTTAATTGGGTTGTTTGAAAAACGATTAAAAATTAAATAAAAGTAATGAAAAGATTTTTGATATTTTTCATTTTAACTTTTGCTTTAGTTGTAGCGATCGCAGCTTGTAACCCCAACTCGAATAATACCACTGGTGATATTGTTATTGCTTCTAAAGATTTTACAGAACAAGATATTTTAGGTGAATTATTAGCCCAACAAATTGAAGAAACAACCAAACTTAAAGTTGCTCGTCGTCCTCGTTTAGGTGGTTCTTTTGTTTGTCATAATGCTATTCTTGCTGGCAAAATTGATGCGTATATCGAGTATACAGGTACAGCTTTTACTGGTATTTTAAAACAAAAAGCTGTAAATGACCCAAAAGTTGTTTACGAGAAATTAAAACAAGCATACTTGCAGCAATTTAAGCTGGAAGTAATGCCTAGTTTAGGTTTTGAAAATACCTTTGCAATCGTAATTCGTGGTGAAGATGCGAAGAAATATAATCTGCAAACCTTATCGCAGGCTGCACAATATACACCACAATGGCGCGGCGGTTTCGGCTACGAATTTTTAGAACGAGAAGATGGTTTTCCGGGGTTAGCTAAAACTTACGATTTGCGTTTTTCTAAATCACCGCAAATTATGGACTTGGGTTTAATATATCGCGCCTTAATACAAAAACAGGTAGATATGGTGGCGGGAAATTCTACTGATGGACAAATTGCTCGTTTGGGTTTAGCTGTGTTAAAGGATGATAAACAATATTTTCCACCTTACGAAGCTACACCAATTGTCAGACAAGCAGTGTTGAATAAATACCCGGAGTTGAGAGGTGCGATCGCTCAACTTTCTGGTAAAATTTCCGCAGATGAAATGCGGCAGTTAAATTATTTGGTTGAAGGTGAATTACGAGATATTAAAGAAGTTGTGCGTGAGTTTCGTAAATCTAAAGGTTTAATCTCACGCAAAGACGCAAAGGCGCAAAGTGATTATCTGGAGAGATTATGAGTTTTAAGTTAAACATAACTTTTAAAGCTGCAATTATCTGGTTTTGTGTTTCTAGTGGTACTGCTATTTCTCAAACATTACCTCTCTCAAATAATTTAATTGCTTTTAATTCCAATGAGGGAGAAAAGTTATTAATTCAAAGTCGAGCTAGAGAAGATTTCTTTCCTTTGAGTATGCAGTTTATAACTCAAAATAATCAAGCATTCTGTGGCGTTGCTAGTAGTGTCATGGTGTTAAATAGTTTGGGTATTACTGCACCAGAATCACCACAGTATTCTCCCTACAGAGTGTTTACGCAAGAAAACTTTTTTAGCAATGAAAAAACCAAAAAATTGCTGGCACCTGAAGTTGTTGCTCGTGGAGGAATGACTTTAGATCAATTAGGCGGATTACTTGCTAGTTATGATGTTCAAGTCAAGGTTTATCACGCGACTGATACTAATTTAGAACAGTTTCGTAAGCTAGTAGCTGAAAATTTAAAGCAACCTAATAATTTTGTAATAGTTAACTATTTACGTAAAGAAATTGGTCAAGAAAAAGGTGGGCATATTTCACCAATTGCTGCTTACAATGAGCAGACAGATAGATTTTTAATTATGGATGTTTCTCGTTATAAATATCCGCCAGTGTGGGTGAAAGCGGCAGATTTATGGAAGGCGATTAATACTAAGGATACAGTTTCAGGTAAAACACGCGGCTTTGTTTTAGTGAGTAAATTAACTTCTTAATTTCAAGGAATTTAAGTAATGAACCGCAAAGTACGCAAAGAAAGAGGAAAAAGATTTGCATAAGTCCTATATATATATGCAAATTTCAATAAATAATTGCGCTATCAAGCGATAGGCTAAGACATATCAATATACAACGGTGTAAAAATGCAAATCTTTGCTAAAACTAAACAGGTTGTATTTACTGTCTTTTCTCTTGGGGTTCTCTGTTACACCCAAGTTGCATCAGCGACTACCACTTTACCCCTACGCAGTAAAAAGGGGATGGTAGTATCTGCACATCCTCTGGCGAGTGAGGCGGGACTTTTGATGTTACGCCAGGGTGGTAATGCTGTTGATGCAGCAGTCGCCACAACTTTTGCGATATCTGTAGTTGAGCCTTTTTCGGCGGGAATTGGTGGCGGGGGATTTTTGCTGCTGCATTCTGAGAAAACTGGTGAGATGAAAGCGCTGGATTTTCGGGAACGCGCACCTGTTAAAGCTACAAGAAATATGTATTTGGATGCTCAAGGAAAGGTGCGTCCGAATGCAAGTGTGAATGGTTATTTGGCGGTGGCGACACCAGGAACGGTGGCGGGAATGTATGAGGTGCATCGCCGTTATGGTAAGTTGCCGTGGAAGGAAGTTGTCAAACCGGCGATCGCACTGGCTAAAAATGGCTTTATATTAAGTAAACAATTAACTTGGCGATCAATTCAAGTTTACGAAAACCGCAAACCCGTAATTCTCCAGAATTCCGCCGCTAGAGGCATATTTACCCGCAATGGCGAATTTTATCAGCCTGGAGAAAGATTAGTACAACGGGACTTAGCACGCACCTTAGAAAGCATTGCCGAGAATCCTCAAAGTTTTTATACTGGCAAAATTGCCCGTGCGATCGCATCAGACATGGCGCAAAATCATGGTCTAATTACTTTAGACGACCTGAAGGCATACAAACCCATCTGGCGAAATCCTCTTTGCGGTAGTTTTCACAAAGCTAAAGTCTGTTCAATGCCACCACCATCATCAGGCGGCGTTCATCTATTGCAGATTTTAAACATTATCGGTGCCAGTGATTTGCAAGCATGGGGATGGCATCACCCTAATAGTTTACATTTAATGGCGGAAGCGATGAAGATAGCCTATGCCGATCGCTCACAATATTTAGGTGATCCTGACTTTGTCAAAGTACCCGTACAAGCCCTCATTAGTCCAGCTTATGCTAAACAGCGCCGTCAAGAAATCAATGTGGATGTAGCGAAACCTGCGTCAGAAATCAAGCCAGTAGCACCAGAAACGCTCAAAAGTTTTGGACAAGTTAGCAATCAAATTGTGCCTTTACCCAACAAATTATTAAGGTTGCAAGCTACTCGCTACGAATCTCCAGAAACCAGCCATATTTGCGTTGTGGATGAACAACACAACGCTGTTAGCCTGACTTTTACAATTAATCTTGGTTTTGGTGCTGGTGTGGTGACACCAGGAACAGGAATTTTACTCAATAATGAGATGGATGACTTTGCCATTGCGCCAGGTGTACCTAACGCCTTTGGTTTAGTTGGCAATGAAGCGAACGCGATCGCACCTCGCAAAACTCCGCTGTCGAGCATGACTCCGACAATCATTACAGAAAATAATCACCTCCGCATGGCAGTGGGGGCCCCTGGTGGCAGCACAATCATCACTCAGGTATTGCAAGTGATTCTCAATGTGCTGGAATACAATATGGACGTTGGTGCAGCTGTCTCCGTACCACGCATACATGATCAGTGGCTTCCTGATGAGTTGCGCGTCGAACCTTGGGGTTTGGATGCTTTAACTCTGCAAGACTTACGCCGCCGTGGACACAACATCAAGGAAGAAAAGACACCTTGGGGTAATGCTAACGCGATCGCTGTCAAAGCAGATGGCAGCTTAGAAGCAGCAGCCGATCCTCGCGGTGAAGGTTCGCCTAGAGGCTGGTAAACAGTTGTCACTTACTGACGCAACACTGCCGTTGTTCGGGATTGTTAAAATGCTTTAATTGCAACTATTGATTCTGCACCATCGATTCTGAGTATTCTACTTGAGTACCAAACTCATTAGCTCTAGCGCTGGGTACTAATGTCCAGCCAGCCTTTAGCAGTTTTTGATAAGTTGCCCAACCTTTAGATCCACCGGGAATTTGATAATCTGGTACTGCAAATTGCGGATAAGCTGTGTATGGTCGCCAACCTTTATTCGCCTCAACTTGCAAATATAAAATTTTCTCACCGTCGTTGCCAGACTTAGATAACCAGCACATTTGTCGATTCATGGCAAACTCCTTAGTGTTTAGCTAAAATTGCATAATCGCAGACTTTTGTCAAGCCTTGCATCGCTCTTCTGGGATAATTTTTGATTCCCCTAGTATGTGTCCATTTATCTACAAATTGGTTTAGTAAAATTACGTAAGCCAACAGATAGATTTTTCTAGACCATATTTGAGGATGCAACACGAAAAAATCACTCCATCCCCAACCACTGAAACTTGCATAAAGTGACAATAGCTGCGGATTTTGTATGAAAAAGTTGTTGATGAGTCAATATCTTTAGCTCCATGACGGATAATGATTCGGCATTGCTTACAGGCGCAAAAATATAACCCTTTTCAGCAATACTTCGCTGGTTATGAGGGTAAGAATTTTCTGATCGTATCTGCGGTTTTTGCGAATGTATGTAGCAAGAGTTACTTTTTGGGCGTATGGCTGAATAATAATTTATTTGTTTTGCTAGTTACACCAGTAAGATTTATTTATCAGTGTTGAGTGCTGGGTGCTGAGTCAAGACAGCACAACAGGCGCTATTGTCTCTCACCTCTCACCTCTAATCACCAACAATTGTGCGAATTTCCTTGACTATTGCGGAGTAATGCGAATCTGACAAAACAGATGTTGCACCTTCGATGTTAATTAGTTGCGCTAAATCAATCCATGACTTGCAACCACCATATTGAGGAAGATAGGGTATTTCTTGAACCTTGGGTATTTTATAAGTCCGTAACAGGATTATATACAAAGGCTGACGCGGTTTCCATTTCAAGCGATCGCAAATAAAATGCTCATTCCAGATATGAAAGGGGAGTAAAGCGTTAACAGTCGACTCCTCACTAATCGGCAAAATATCTGTAATTTCCGCCCAACTGCCAATGCGAACCGTTTCTGGATGCCAACCAGGAGTTACTGGACAAACAAGGTCAGCATATTCTGATTTTAGCAGGAATGACTGTTGATGTTCAAAAGTTGGGTAAAGTAAAACCTGCTCATGGGCAACTTGGAAACGGCCATTTTGCTCATGAATACCACCTTTACGTAGCAACATAATGGTTTTGCCACTTTCTAAAGCATTTATCGCCACAGACCATTCTTTGAGAGCATATAAAGTCGTAATCAAATTCATCGGCATCTACTATAACTCTGATTTAATTTCACGCTAAGACCGTTAAAGTATGAAACTATCCGGGGAAATGAATTAAAGAAGCATCATGGAAAAGCGAAAATTAGGTACATCTGCCGTAGAAATTACACCCATCATTGTGGGAACTTGGCAAGCTGGTAAAAGGATGTGGGTAGGAATTGAAGATGCTGACTCCATTAAAGCTATCCGCGCCGCCTTTGAAGCTGGAATTACCACTGTAGACACGGCCGAAGTTTATGGTGAAGGTCACTCTGAGCGCATTGTAGCCGAAGCTTTATCAGATGTGCGCGACCAAGTACAGTATGCCACAAAAGTTTTTTCCAACCATCTTAAATATGATCAAGTGATTGAGGCTTGCGATCGCTCCTTAAAAAACCTCAAAACCGATTATATCGACCTTTATCAAATTCATTGGCCTGCTGGTTCGTTTAATAGCGAAATCGTACCGATAGAAGAAACGATGAATGCTTTAAATCATCTCAAACAGCAAGGAAAAATTAGGGCGATTGGTGTTTCTAACTTTTCTCGCGCGCAATTAGCCCAAGCATCACAATATGGACGCATCGATAGCTTGCAACCGCCATATTCACTATTTTGGCGGCAAGTTGAACAAGATGCTATGCCCTATTGTAGCGAAAATCAAATTTCTATCCTGGCTTATTCACCTTTAGCCCAAGGATTGTTAACTGGTAAATTTCCTCGCGGTCAAAAATTTGCCCCAGAAGATAATCGCTCTAGTAATAAACTATTTCAAGGCGAAAACTTTGAACACGCTCAACAAGCTTTAGATAAACTGCGCCCCATAGCGGAACGCCATCATTGTACCTTGGCACAGTTAGCACTAGCTTGGTTAATTGCCCAACCCCAAGCCAATGCGATCGCCGGTGCGCGTTATCCTGAACAAGCAAAAGATAACGCCAAAGCCGCTGATGTCAAACTCTCCGTTGAAGAAATTGCCGAAATCGATGCGATCGGGCGGATTGTCACTGATAACCTTGATAACAACCCAGTCATGTGGAATTGGTAAGCTGATATTTCTTCATCACACCAGAACCCAGACTTTCTTGAGAAGTAGGGGTTCTGAGATTTAGCTAATAAGTAGGTGGGGGCGAAAATTTATAACTACGTCATTGCGAACGGAGAGAATCGGAGTGAAGCAATCGCAAGGCTTTTGAGACATTTATATTATGTTACATAATTAGGTTTATTTATACTTACCTACTTACCCCTCTTCTGTCACTTTCCGT
>NZ_DF978444.1:20525-66722 GCF_002897135.1 Nostoc cycadae WK-1
GTACCAAACCGTTAGACAAAGTGCTGTAACTAACAACAAATATTGCAATAATAAACAAAATGTCAACTTTAGTAAACTAGCGCTTACTGATTCCTAACTCAGTGTTAAATTAAATAGCAAGACATCAAACTAAGAAAAACCAAACCCAAAGGGCAAACGACTATGATGTCTCCCGTCAGTAGCCCAAGCAAATGTTCAGCATAACTCTAATTAAAAGTGGTCAAAGCCTAATAATATAAATAAAAGGCGAAGCCAAATCCCAAAGCGGAAAAACAAAGATTGCTGAAGTTGCTAGTTATTAAGTCCACCTTAGTTGTTTACTCCTTCAATTATTTAGCTAAGTTTAAAAAATTTGAAACCTGTGAATTCCCAAGAACCTGGTCATCGTTGACCAGGTTTTGATGTTTTTATCTATTGCTATAAATTAAATTTTTATACAAGGATTTGATTATAATTTAACAAATACCTTGCAATATAAATGTTAGCGAAAAAAGCAATTAATCGGATTTCAACCTTATTTTCCCATTATCCTTGGTTGATTGTAATTATCTTTTCAATTCTCGGTTTGATAGGTATTCTTAACCATTCAATGTGGCGAGATGAACTCAATCCTTGGTTGATTGTAAGAGATAGCCAATCTTTTACCGATTTAATTGCAAATATTAAATATGAAGGGCATCCGGTTTTGTGGTATTTTTCTCTAGCATGTTTGAGAAAAATTGCTGACAATCCCTTAATCATGCAAATTTTTCATTTATCTATTACCATTACTGCGATCGCAATTTTTTATTTATATAGTCCTTTTAAATCTCAACAAAAATTACTGTTTATATTTGGCTATTTTCCCTTATATGAATATTTTTTAATTTCTCGGAATTATGCCTTTAGTCTGCTGTTTATATTTGCTTTTTGTGCAGTATTTCCATCTAGAAAAAAAACTTATTTATATTTGGCTATTTTATTAGGTTTACTAGCCAATAGTAGCGCTTATGCTTTACTAGTATCATTTTCGTTATCATTGACTTTGCTAGTTGAATTTTGTTTTGATAAGGAACATAGACAGCAGTATTTTAATCAAAGCAAAAAATATGATTTATTTTTAAGTATTGCAATTATTATATTCTTTTTAATATTGTCAGCTTATATTATTACTCCTCCTGGAGATAGCTATCTTCATGGAGGTTTAAATAATGGCTGGTCGATTCAACTTGATATCCGCCAATTATTCAAAAGTATAAATAGATTATTTGCTAGTTACTTTTTAATCATCCCGCAAAAAAGATGGCTGGATTCAATTTTTTGTGCTTTCATCACTTTATTTATATTTTGTTTGACTTTAATTAAACTTTCTAAAAAACCAATACCTCTCTTTTTCTACATTATAGGTAATGGTGTAATACTCGCATTTACATATTTAAGATTTGCTGGAAACCCTCGCCATTTTGGGCATTTTTATTTAGTTTTTATAGCAGCATTATGGCTAGAGAGCCACTATCAAGACTCTAAATTTTTATTCAACAAATTTTCTCTGTCGCCAAAATTACTGAAATTATCTCAGCAATGGCATTATATTGCTTTTACATTAATTCTCTACGCTCAGTTATTTGGAGGTATTTATGGCTTTAGTAGAGATTTAATTATCCCCTTTTCCGCCAGCCGGGAAACAGCGCATTACATTCAGCAAAATCGCTTAGAGAATGAATTTATTGTAGCCAGCCGTGATGCTAATATGGCTGCATTAGCAGGTTATCTAAATCGGAAGTTATACTATCCTGAACTCCAAAGAATGGGAAGCTTTACCTTATTTAAACAAGGTCGTCAAGATGTTGACCAACCTGAGATATTAAGACAAGCTAGTTCTTTGTTGCAGAGTCAAGAAGCTAAAAACAAAATTTTATTGGTTTTAAATAAACAACTGGATTCCAATAGAAATGATTTAAAGATTATTCCTATCAAAAATTTTCAGAGGGCTTGGGTAGATAGTGAACGATATTATCTTTATTGGGTAGATAAAGTATGAGACAGAAATAAAATACTGTTGCTAATATTCACATTCTCCAAATGTCTCATGGTGTGTTGTACTGTACGACAACACATCCCATAAAATTAACCCCTCCTCGTAACTGAGGAGGGGTTAAAACTTAAGATTAATATCCGCCTTCTTCTTCGTATTCCGGCTGTCTCTCTTTAACTTTCTTAGGAATGTTCACTGGTTTTGGTGCATCTTCCCAAGCATCACTTTCTACATCATCGTCGTAATCGTCGTAATCGTCAGTGTAGGCTTTAGTCTCATACTTGGGTGGTTGTTGATATCTATCTCGCCCTGTGGCTTCACTCCAGTTATCTTCTTCGTCCTCTTCCTCGTAGCGAATAGATTCATACTGTTGCGCTCTCATAACTTCGCGCCGTGGTCTTTCTTCTTCTACGTAATCTTCATTCCATTCTTCTTCTCGCGCTATGGGTTCTGGGGCGCGAACTTTTGGCTTGGGTGGCTGTAATGGGACACCGCTAGGTAGCTGATTTGCTGGTGAAACTGTGCGCGGTGCAGAATAACCGTATTCTTCTTCTGCATCTCGTTCCCACGGTGGTTTCCCGATACCTAAA
This sequence comes from Nostoc cycadae WK-1, assembly GCF_002897135.1. Classification (NCBI taxonomy): domain Bacteria; kingdom Bacillati; phylum Cyanobacteriota; class Cyanophyceae; order Nostocales; family Nostocaceae; genus Nostoc; species Nostoc cycadae. Next base: position 23,130 of record NZ_DF978444.1, read on the forward strand.
CGTTCTAAAACGCCTACTGTTAATTGCGTTGTACGTTCTTCGGCTCCTTCAAATACAATTAATCTGCTGGGGCCAGTGCTAACAATTTCCTCTATTGAAATCTCGTAAGTACTAAGAAATTGGTCGGGAATTTGCGGCACTCCCAAAGAAGCAATAATTATAGAGTGCAGCTTACCTGATATACCATCAAACTTAAAGCCTCGGACTCTGCCTAAGACTTCACCTGTTTCTGTAATTACTTCCCAGTTAATCAGATTACTGAAAGCTTCAATTTCAATATCTTCTATGACATCTTCGTTATCAACCAAAATTGCATCACCAATTTGGTTGATACTGCTGAGGTACATATAGCGTGGGAGTCCAGAGATAGAGATCAGGCTGTCTCGTAAACCAAGAGCCACAACCTCCCTTTGATCAATATCAACCCAGATTTGATTCACAATCCCTAGCCGCTTGGCGTTGTCGCGGGTAATCACCTGAGTATTTAATAAGTCGGAACGCCTAATTATCTGTTCAGAGGTCATTCTATACCGAGTCCTGATCTCGAATCCGGTTTATCTATACACTATTATTAACAAAGATTCAAGCAGATGTATTCGAGGATGATAACTTAATTCCCAAAACTTGGGTATAAGCGCCTCGTGCTTGAGTAACGCCAATGGTGCGTTCGGCTGATTCTATCATCGGACGACGCAAACTCACAACTATAAACTGTGCTAGTTGTGCCTGTTGTTTGATCATTTTAGCTAATCGTTCTACGTTTGCCCCATCCAAAAACATATCTACTTCGTCAAAGGTATACAAATATGACGGACTGTAGCATTTCAGAGCGAAAATAAAGCTGATAGAAGCAAGACCTTGTAAAGGTTTTCTTTTGTGATTTACTACTAGTTTTCAACTACTTTTAAAAAAAGCGTTCAGGTTATTAAGTTGCAAACTAAGTGTTTTTACATAATTTTATAGGTTTGACTTCCCATAAAACAGATGTTCGTTTACAATGAATTACTTTCTTTAGTTATGAAAGTTTAAGTATATTATAGGGCTTTTTTTCATAACTATTCCTATTTATTTTTTTGACAATGAGCGAAAAGATTAAAGATCGATTTTTAGAACTTGATGTTCTACGGGGTATTGCAGCTTTTAGCGTCGTTTTATTTCACTACACTAGTCAATATTCTACCCTCTTTAAGCATTCACCTGATTTACACTTTCATTTTGGATACGGTCGACATGGAGTGGAATTATTTTTTATTATTAGTGGTTTCGTAATTTTGATGACGTTAGAAAACGCTAAAAGAGGCCGTGATTTTATTGTTGGACGTTTATCTCGTCTTTATCCTGCTTACTGGGTTGCTATTATTATTACTTTTTCAGTTATTCAAGTTAGTAAACTTCCAGTCAAAGATGTTAGTTTTTTTGAAGCTTTGTTTAATTTAACAATGCTACAGGGCTTTTTCAATATCCCGAATGTAGATGGTGTTTATTGGACATTAAAAGTTGAACTTTGCTTTTATCTATTGATGTTTATAATTTACAAATTAGGTCAATTAAAGAATATAAGTTTAATTACTTTTGGCTGGCTATCACTCACAAGCCTCTATGCTATTAAAATATATATAGCTCGTTGGTTTTCTTTTGCAGGGTTAAATGTTAATATAAACTCTTTGATTGATGAAAGCCATAATCTCAGCACATTATTTCCTAAACATCAATTAATGGTTATAAATTTAGTAGGAAATCTTTCACAGTTTGGAGTTAATATAAATACAATAAAGGATATCTGGCGTGATATCTTTATTCTCGGTTATGCTCATTTATTTATTTTAGGAATTACTTTATTTTTAATAAAACAAAAGGGATTGTCTTTTGGGCGATGTATGATGTTACTGGTTTGTATATTAACTCAAAGAGTGGCGTATCCTTGGGAAAATTCATGGAATACAACAATTTTTGTGGCTGCTTTTGTTGGAATCTTCTATTTAGCAATTCAAGGATATCTTAGATGTATAAGAATCAAACCTCTGATTTTTCTTGGCAATATATCTTATAGTCTCTATCTTATTCATCAATATATAGGTTACGCAATTATTAGAAATTTGTACAGTTATAAACTAAATCCTAATATAAGTATCATAATAACAATCATATGTTCTATAGCTTTGGCAACCCTAATTTCTAAATTTATTGAATATCCTGCTATGATTTTTATTAGGAACAAATATAAAAATAAAATTTTGCCGAAATTAGCTAATGGGAATTAAATTAAGGTTAATTCTCCTCCTAACTTTCTCTGGCAGCCACCTTTCACCTAACTAGATGATTTTAATTTAATGCCTAATACTTGGGTATAAGCGCCTCGTGCTTGAGTAACGCCAATGGTGCGTTCGGCTGACTCTATCATCGGACGACGCAAACTCACAACTATAAACTGTGCTAGTTGTGCCTGTTGTTTGATCATTCTAGATAATCGTTCTACGTTTGCTCCGTCTAAGAACATATCTACTTCATCAAAGGCGTAAAACGGTGATGGACGGTAGCGTTGTAGGGCAAAAATAAAGCTTAAGGCTGTGAGGGATTTTTCTCCCCCAGACATAGAAGCTAGTCTTTGTACAGGTTTACCTTTGGGGTGAGCAACTAAATTTAAGCCGCTGCTAAAGGGATCTTCAGGATCATCAAGTTGCAGGTAGCCGTCGCCTTCGGAGAGGGTAGCGAAAATCGATTGGAAGTTTTCGTTAACAGCATCAAAGGCTTCTTTAAAAGCGTGTTGGCGTAATGTGGTAAAGTTTTCAATTCTTAATAGTAATTCTGTGCGTTCTGCTTCTAATGTCTGCAACTTATCTGTGAGTTCTTGCAGGCGGTTTTGGGTACGTTCATATTCTTCCAACGCCAGCATATTAACCGGTTCCATTGCTTGCAAGCGTTTAGCAAGCGATCGCAATTCTTTCTGCAATTCTTCTAAATCTACTTGATCGGGTACTTCTGGTAAAGGACTGGGCAATTCTGGAAGTATTTCTCGTAATTGATTTTGCAACGTTTCTAGTTCTTCGCGCCGCTTCAACTGGGTTTCTTGGAGTTTTTCTAATTCCCACTCTAATTGTTGCTGACGTAGAAGATGCGATCGCACTTCTTGTTCTATCGCGTCACGTTTTTGCTTTTCTTCGCCTAAATTTTTCTCCATTTCGCCCAGTTTGGCGCGGGTTTCAGCGATTTGAGTGCTGAGTGCTGAGTGCTGAGTGCTGAGTGTTTGCAGCTTGTGGCGATAACTTTCTTGTTCTTGATGATATTGGGTAATGCGTTGTTCAGCTTCTTGGATGCGCTCTTGTAAACGCTGCTGCTGATTTTCGAGGTTTTTTAACCGTTGTTCGGCTTCTCGCAAGTTAGCTTCCCGTTGCTGTAATTGTTGCTCTTGCGTTTTAATTACCGCTTGAATTTGTTGCCATTCACTAGGCGTTTGGGATGCTTCTAACTCTGCTAAAACGTGACGCAGTTGTTGTAATTGCGCTTCTTGTCCTGGTAAATCTTTGTCTAAAATTTCTAGGCGCGATTGGGCGACGGAGAATTTTTCGGTATTTTGGGCAAGTTGCGATCGCGTTGCTTCTAATTGCGTCGTCAAAGCCTTAATATCTTTTTGCAACTGTTCTAATTGCAATTGCTGTTCGCGCCTTGCTTGACGTGCTTCGGTGAGTTCTTGGGATAGTTGTTTAGTTTTGCTGGATAAAGATGCGATCGCATCGATACAACGATCTAAAATCCGTTCTATATCTGTCAAGCGACTTTTTAAAGCAATCGCTTCATCTGATTCCGCTGCTTCCCCCGTACCAAATCGCAACGATGAACGTTGATTGACGCTTCCCCCAGTCATTGCGCCACTGGTTTCGAGCAATTCCCCATCTAGGGTGACGATGCGATATAAACCGAGGTTTTTCCGCGCCTGTTCTAAGCTGGCGAAGACGACAGTGTTACCAAAAACATAGTTAAACACATCTTTATAACGGCGATCGCATTCAACTAAGTTCACAGCATAACTGACAAAGCCGTTTGCTAACCGCAAAGTTGCATCCTGGGTAATTCTGGGAGCTTGAATTTTATTTAAAGGTAAAAATGTTGCTCTCCCGGCGCGTTTTTGTTTGAGTAATTCAATTCCGGCGGAGGCGATACCGTCATCATCTACCACAATATGTCCCAACCTAGCACCCGCAGCAATTTCCAACGCCAACTGATAACGAGGTTCTACCCGTCCCAAATGTACCACCAAACCACAAACCCCAGGCATTCCCGATTGGATAATTACCTTACTAGCTTGAGTTCCTTGGACTTCCTGTTGTGCTTGGGTTTGGGCCTCAATTTTATCTAACTGGCGTTGTTTTTCCCGTTGTTCATTAGAAAGCCGTTTTTGTGTATCTTGCTGAATTTGTAATTCTTGTTCTGTCGCCGCCAGATTTTGCGCTAAGTTTTGGATGGGTTCGCTGGAGGCGTTAAATTCCGTCTCAACTCGCACACACTCAGCTTGTTTTTCTGCCAATTGCGGTTCTAAAGTGGCAATTAACTGAGTTTGTTCGTGAATTAATTCTTGTAACTGACTATTGCGTTCTTTTAGCTGTGCTTGCTCTGTGCGTTGGGGTTCCAGAGTTTGCAGTACAGTTTCAATTTGGCGGTTCAGTGCAGTTTGTTGCTGTACCCAAGCTTCCGACGCAGAGGCGATTTCCGCAGCGGCTTCGCGGGATTTTTGCACTGCTTGTTGTGTCTCATCCCGTTGCTGTTGACAGTAGACAATCGATTGACGTTCGACATCTTGAGTTTGGGCGATTTCTGCCAAAGCTTGCTGCTGCTGTTGAATGTCTTGCTGAGTTTGTGCTAACCGCTTGGTTGTTTCTTGGGAAGTTGTTTCTAATTCTGTTTGCTGACGCTGGAGTTGCTTGCGTTCTGCTTCTTGAGTAGCAAGGCTAGATTGTACCGCTAATAATTCATCTTCACCCAAAGCTTTGACATGAGCATTGAGTTGTTCTAATTCAGCAGTTTTCTGAGTAATGCCGACATTCAGCGTTTCTAATTGTAGTGTTAAATCATGATGAGAGCGATCGCCATTTTGAATTTCCGTCGCTAACTTTTCTTGCTGTGCTTGCAGAGAACGCCACGATAACACCGCTTCCCAAGATTGCTTGTGCAGATACTCCGTCCGCAACTTTTGATATTTCTCCGCTTTCGCCCTATCTTGAGAAAGGCGATCGCGCTGTGCAGTTAACTCAGTTTCAATAATCCGACAGCTATCTTCCTTCTCTTTCACCTCATCTAACGTACCCTTGGCTTGGTTAATTTTGCGATCAAATGCCGCCACCCCTGCCAACTCATCAATAATTTCCCGTCTTTCCCTAGCATTCATCGAGATAATGCTAGTAACGTCCCCCTGCAATACGACGTTATAGCCTTCAGGATAAATCCGCAGACTCTCCAACTCCTCATGCAACTCCGTCAGCGTACAGGCAACACCATTGATATAGTAATTTGACGTGTACGTTCCCTGATGAGTTACCCGCAATCTTCTTGTGACACTCCATTCAGTGCTGAGTGCTGAGTGCTGAGTGCTGAGTGCTGAGTCTGTATTCTCATTTTCTCTATCTACTTCTTCAGCGCCTTCCTCACTTTGCGCCTTTGCGTCTTTGCGTGAGACAATTTCTTCCCCTGACAAATCAAACGTTACCGTGACACTAGCCTCCACAGATGCGCGTCCTTTAGCCGTTTGAGTATTATTTACCAAATCCGGCAGGCGATCGGCCCGCATTCCCTTAGAACTGGCGAGTCCCAAACAAAACAACAGCGCATCCAAAATATTCGACTTACCGGAACCATTCGGCCCAGATATGACAGTAAACCCCGGCAGCAAAGGGACTGAGGTAGTACCGCCGAAGGATTTGAAATTGGTAAGTTCCACGCGCTTGACGTACACCATAGTAGGCGCTGGTTCACTGGGCTAATGGCTAATGAAGAACAAGTGTATCAATTAATGAAAATTTAGCAATAGGTTGTATGAATAAGTTATCGAACCGCCAAGGCGCAGAGAACGCAGAGGAGGGGAAGCATGACTAAAATATCAAAAGTAATTTTAACGAACTTTCGGAAAAATAGTATTATTGTCGGAATTATAATTGTTTAGTTTTGTTATCGATAAATGTTTCTAACTCTTGCATAGTATATGTATAAAGATTATTAGTAACCATATAACGAGAGAATTGTAGCGATACTCTGAAAAATGTCAAACATGGTTCTAACTTTTTCAAATCTTTTCTCTGTTTTTTATAATCTGATTTAGACATATTTTCTTGCAGTTTCCGATGATTTAATGCTAATAATTGATATTCATACTCCGCCTCTACTTTTATAAGTGGATGTGAATCATTCCGCAATTTTTCAGAAAAATTGTATTTCATAGAAAAAGTTGCATCCTGTTCACTTGGTGAGTGGTAGATAAATTCTCCTAGTAAATTTATAACAGCCCAGCGAGTTGTGTAATATTGGCTGTTTACCATGCTTTCAAGTAAATCCCACGAATTTTCTACCCCCAGCCAGAATAATTCTCCTATAAGTCTTGGTAATAAAATTGGGTCACTTTCACGATATTCATAGAACGCTTGCAGTAAAATAGGGACACTATCATAGCTGCATATTTTTCCTAGTGTATAAATTACTTGTTTGCGGATGAAGTGATTATCTGTAAATATCAGACGTTCTAACTCAGGAATAATCACAGGTTTTAATTGTGTTTTCCAAGATATTTTACAAGTCTCATTACGAGAGCAACTTAAGACAAAATCTCTAATAAAAAGACACGCATAACTCATAATCTCATCATCATCATATTGAAGGATTTTTATAAGAGTCTCAGCCGCGCCAGGAGTTATTACCACCGCAGCCATATAGTCTGAGTCTTCTAAATGGGAGAGATAGTTAATAATTTTAGTTTCTAGCATTTTTAATGAGTATATTCTGTCAAGCAAAAATAACTATTTCTGCAAGGCTTTGATTTCTTGGCTTATCTTGTGATAACCTGATTTGTCACCTTGTTCTTGAAATAATTTTTCAGCTTTTTTAAAATCTCTCAGTGCTGCTTTTTTCTTACTTAGTTGGGCGTAGATTAAGCCCCGATGATAATAGGCTAAAGCATAGTTAGAATTAAATGCGATCGCTTGGCTAAAATCCTTCATCGCCCCTTGATCATCTTTAACTTTCACACGCGCTAAACCCCTGCCATAGTAAGCATAATGGTTTTGAGAGTTAAGTTTAATCGCTTGTGTGTAGTCGGCGATCGCTTCTTTGTATTTACCCAATCCAAACCAAGCAAATCCCCTATCATAGTAAGCATTAGCATTTTGAGGATTCAATGCAATTGCTCTACTAGAATTTGCTTGTACTTTTTCGTAGTTTCCTAAACGATAAAAAGTATTATCTTGATGGTTATAAGCCACAGAATTCTGCGGATTTATTTTAATAGGTTGCGTAAAATTATTTACAGATTCTTGATAGTTTCCTTGATCATATTCACTGATACCTTCTTGATAAAGTATTTGCTCATTATTTATAGGTTTTAACCATTGACTAAAACATCCTATAATCAGAGCGACAAGTAAACTAGTAATTCCTATAAATATCAGTCTAAATCTTGGAAACTGGAGTTTTTGTGGTTGGTATTGGTAATTTTTTAATTGCTGGAGGTCATTGATAACTTCAGTGACAGACTGGTAACGTTTATGGTAGTCAAATCGTACCATTTTATTAATAATTTTGGTTAATTCTCGGCTAACTTTAATTGTTCTATCACGCCAGATAATTTCACCGGTAAGTAAATTTTTTTGACTTTGTAATCTTGATATTTCATTTTGAGATAACCCCATAATTGCTGCGATCGCAATTATTCCTAACGCATAAATATCACTATTGTATTGGGGCTGCCCTTGCAATTGTTCTAGAGGTATATATTCTAAATTACCGACTATAGTTGTTACCATTTCTTGTACGGAACCAAAATCAACTAATACCAGTCGATTATCTGAATATCTGCGAATCACACTTGCTGGTTGAATATCTTGGTGAATGACATTACGATAATGTATAAATAATAAAATATCTAATATTTCTAATAATAAGTTAATTACTTGGTCTTCTCGTAAAGGGAATCCTACTAAAATCTCTTCAGCTAATTCATGACCATCAATTAATTCTTGAACCAGATAAAATTCTTCATCTGCTTCAAAATAAGCAACTATTTTCTGAATTCTATCGTTTTCTCGTCCAAGTTGTTGCAAAACCTTAGCTTCTTTAAAAAAGCTCTGTCGCACCCAAGCTAAATTTTGAGGATTGTTAGTTTCTGTCCGTAGTTGCTTAATTATAAATTGCTGCTCAGGAATTGTAATATCTTCGACTAGATAAGTTTTTACGGACTCCTCCGTATATAATAATTCTATGATGCGGTAACGTGTAACCAAAATTTGATCATCCATATAGATAAGCTTTTATACGAAGTTACCTGATTATATATTAGTATTCTTACGAGTATAATTTTTGTGGGGATCAACCTTAGTTACAAAAAATATACAAAGACTAAAGAAATTGTAATTCATCTGATTAATTTTTATAAATGGTACAAAGAATCAGAAACAAAACAGGAAACAATTCTGTAAGAAAATGCTGTTTTTACTGATGTGACTCTGCCATAGTTTACTTCTTATACAACAAGTGCTTAATTTCCATCTCTTGATTTTGAGGCGGAGTATTACTGAGTAATTACTCAATAATTGACTAATCCAATTATTGCCGTGGGATCACTCATGACATGTTATTGCTCGGTACGGTAAAAGAGTTGTAATCGAATTGCTATAAACGCTAAATAGCTTGAAAATCAACTTATTTAAACGCAACAAAAATCAAGTAACGGCGACCAAGCGTCAACTGATCGAGGCGCTGCGTCGGCGTGATACTGCGGCTATTCACAACTTGACGATGCGATCGCAAAATATTATCGGCGAAGAAAAATTAACTGAGATAGTCAACGAAGTATTATGTGAATGCGATGCTGAAAGCTACAGCTGGTTTTTTGCCAGTTTTGTAGGGCAATTTAGATATCAACAGATGCAGCAAGCAGCCCAAAATAATGTCTTTCATATATTAGTGAATGCAGGTTTAGAACCAGGAAAAGACTTTAGTTTAGGACTAGATGGTGAGATGATTGTGAGCGATCGCGCCAAGCAAATTTTACTTAATCATCTGCCCCAAGAGCAACGAAGATTTTTTGAAGCTCAATTGCAAGTTTCTCAAGTTGCAGATCCTATTGTGGCAATTGAAAAGCAGTTGGGTTGCCCATTTTATACAAATTTAACGGAAATAGCGGCTTTTCAAGTGCAGGAACTGAATAATCCGCAAGCTGCCGCTTATTTAGGCGTATTATTAGCTGGTTTAGTCAAAAGGCATCCAGCCCTCCAAGATGTGGACTTTCCAACAAAGTTTATTGTGAATACGCTGCAAGGCTTACCTCAACAGCGAGTCACAGCAATATTAAATGATCCAGAAACAGATCCTCAATTTGATGAAGTAATTATCTTTCAGGATTTATTAGCCGCAATGGCAGAACCTGAAATGAGTGAAACAGAGGATTGTAACAGCCTAGAACAACTCAAAAAGCTAGATACAGTTTGGTGTGGTGAATATCGGCTGGCAGAAATAGTCGCCAGCCTAGAAGAATTATCGAGGGAGTAAAAAACCCCTAGATGAAATTGCGTCAACCTTGGTGTTGATTTAGTTTATGCTGGCACTACAAATTTTTCGCTCCCAGCGAGATCAAAGGCAGCATGAATCACTTGTAAAGCTTTCACGCCTTGTTCTTGAGCGACGACACAACTAATTTTAATTTCTGAGGTGGCAATCATTTGAATATTGATTTGGTGTTGTGCCAACGCTTCAAACATTTTGGATGCAATACCTGGTTGTCCTACCATCCCTGCACCGACAATACTAACTTTTGCGATCGCACTATCTAATACAACTTCACCCCAGCCTAATTCGGCTGCAACTTGGGTAAGTAGTTTTTGGGCAGTTTCCCCATCCATACGTGGAACTGTAAAAGCAATATCCCGTTTAGGAACACCATTAATTAATCGGCAGCGTTGAGATTGAATAATCATATCAACACTGATGTTGTGCTGTGCCAATATGCCAAATAACTTCGCCGCCATCCCCGCTTTATCTGGAACCTGACGAATCGCCAGACGTGCTTGGTTCATATCTAAGGCGACACCGCAAACCGGGCGGGAGTGGGGAGTGCTGAGTGCTGAGTGCTGAGTATTAAATATTTGTTCTGCGCCTCTGCTCCTCTGCGCCTCTGCGCCTCTGCTCCCCTGCTCCCCTGCGGCAACTTCAAAAGCCTTACTCAGTGCAGTCACGGCGCGATCGCAGTCTGCGGCATCAACTACGCAGCTAACTTTGACTTCACTAGTAGAAATCATTTGAATGTTCACCCCTGCTGCGGCGAGGGTGGCAAACATTTTCGCCGCCACTCCCGGACGACCAATCATCCCTGCACCAGAAATACTGACTTTAGCAATGTCTTGTTCGATCATTACTTCGGCTTCGTCTGATTTGGGGTTAGATGGGTTTCGGAGTGCAGGTGCGATCGCTGATGCTACTGCTTCTGCCCGTTTTAATATCGGTGTGGTGACGGTAAAGGCAATATCGTTGCTATTACCTTCATGAATTGATTGAATAATTAAGTCTACATCAACATTTTGACGGGCAATTTCCCCAAATAATTTAGCCGCTACCCCTGGCTTATCGGGTACACGCAATAAAGCTACTTTTGCTTGATTGGTGTCAAATTCTACCGCATCCACAGGACGAGCAATTTCTAAATTTACTAGCGATCGCTCTTGGGGTTTGCGCGACGTTACCCAAGTCCCTGGGTCTTCTGTCCAGCTAGAACGTACTACCAAAGGGACACCATAGTTGCGGGCAATTTCCACTGAACGGGGATGCAATACTTTTGCTCCCAAGCTGGCCAGTTCTAGCATTTCATTACAGGTAATTGCATCCATTAACTGGGCTTCAGGAACTAAGCGCGGATCTGTAGTTAAAATTCCCGGCACATCTGTATAAATTTCACAAAAATCTGCTTGAATAGCTGCTGCTAAAGCGACCGCAGAAGTATCCGAACCACCACGCCCCAAGGTAGTAATTTCTAATTCTCCGGTGCTGGATATTCCCTGAAAACCAGCTACCACAACTACTTTGCCTTGATTAATATGACGCAGCAATCGGTCAGTTTCTATATGCAGAATCCTGGCGCGAGTGTGTTCTGCTTCAGTAACAATTCCTACTTGTGCGCCAGTCATAGAGATAGCTGGCTGGCCAAGTTCTTGCAATGCCATACTCAGGAGAGCGATCGTTACCTGCTCCCCAGTAGAAAGCAGCATATCCATTTCCCGGCGGTTAGGATTTTGAGAAATTTGGCTGGCTAGTTTGACAAGTCCATCTGTGGTTTTTCCCATTGCCGAAACTACTACAACCAAAGAGTTTCCTGCTTGCACCGTTTTACAGACACGCTGTGCAACAGCTTGGATACGTTCGACTGAACCGACAGATGTACCACCGAATTTCTGAACTATAAGCGCCATATCTTTGTCTTGAATGAAGTTTGCCTACTTTCATCAAGGCTCCTACCGGGTTAGGAAGCTTTGAAGGCATTAGCAGTAGTTATTTAGTTTACAGAAAATAGTGAGAAGTTTGAAATTTTCATTAAAGTAAAAAAAGGCAAAAGCCAAAATTATTTCTTTTGACTTTTGCCTTTTTATTTTTTACTTATATTTATTCGCCTGCTGCACGCTTAACTTGGCGGGACTCCAACCACAAGGGAATGGCAATTACAGCTACTAAAATGAGTAGGGCTGCGATCGCAAATTGACTTACCCAAGTAACCAATTGTTCTAAAGAAATTACTCTGCCAGCAAAAAAAGCTAATGTCACCATCACAGCAGCCCAGGTGGTCGCTCCTGCTAGGTTATATAAGAAGAATTTTAGGAACGGTATTTCTGCTATTCCCGCTAGTGGGGCTGCAAAAATTCGCAAAAGCGCGAAGAACCGTCCAAAAAATATGGCTTTGGCAGCATTTTGACTAAACTGATCTTTAATATTCAGTAATTTTTCTTCAGAAATCCTAAATATTTTACCTATTTGCAGCAGGAAAGGCCAGCCACCGAGTTTCCCAACCCAATAGCCGCAAGCACTACCAAGTACAGCACCTGCAACAGCATCACCTAGAACTAACCAGTAACTCAGTTCATCACTACCAGCTAGAAACCCACCTACAAGAGTTATGGTTTCACCGGGAAGAGGAATGCCCAAGTTTTCTAGTAAAATGCCCAAAAAAATTGCCCAGTAACCATACTGGTGGGCAAATTCCTGGATGTTTTCTAGTGAAATAAATTCAAGAGACATCCCGCACCGCCGCCTTTACAATTTTTTACCTTTACTCTATCTTGGCGCGTTTGTGGCTGGAGTGTCAATCAAAGTAATGTTTTGCCAAACTTAATTCATTCTCAAAGACGGACTCAGTGATGGAAAAAATCAAAGGGTGTAGGGTTATGGGAGTGTCTGGATGTATATGAGCAAAACTCTTAGCCAAACCTTTATACGTAATTTCTATCCCAGTTAATCGCTAACAATTGATAAAATCTATAAATTATTCAGTATTGACTATTATGCGTTTAGGCGGTATTAACACAGGTGCATAGTAGCTAAAACAAATCAATAAATTTTTTATAAAAAATTCATAAAAATCTCGTTAAATTATGAAAATCTCGTAAAAGCTATTATTGATACTGAATTTACTAAGCCTTTGTGCCTATATTTAGGAAAGTTAACATAAATTATACGGCATGAATACGTAAACGTATAGTATCGACTCACAACTGTGAGTTCACAATATCTGTGAATCAGCAGTTTTTAACCGTTGAAACCGTGCAGTATTGATGTCAATTTTCATCTTTTTCAGTAGTTCACCTACCCAGATAAATACATGACTATCGCACAAGAATTGCAAGTGGTTTTATTCAAACCCCAAGGTAGCATAGACTTGGAGGGCGGTATTGCTCTCAGCCAAACTATGGCAGAAGTAGTACCCCAACCTGATCAACTTTGGGTCATTGACCTGGCAGAAGTAGATTTCATGGATAGTTCTGGTTTGGTTCCGTTAGTCAAAGCACTGACAACTGCCCGTCAAAGTGGTTGCCGTTTAGTTATTTGTAATGTCAAAGCTCCTGTAAGGTTAATTTTAGAACTGACTCAGTTGGATTCAGTTTTTGAAATTTTTAACACTTACGAAGACATAACCAATATTGTCAGCACACAACCTTTGACACTAGCAAACTAATCTCTAATTATATTACTAAAAATTGTTAGTGTTGGCCAAAAGCAATTATCTTTTTTACCATTAATAATTGATTTTCGTGATGCTAAGACTCAGTACTTTTGCAACTTTGGTACATTACAAATCTGACTGAGAAAAAGCTAAAACATTGAGAGCCTGTAATTGCAGGCTTTATTTTTTTAAGCATTCTGCACAGCAGAAACATTGCCTTGTCCAGTGACGGGGCGAGGAAAGTTAGGTAAGTCAATACCGCTGTGACTGGAGGTGCGAGTTTTGAGGGCTAAACGGTAACTTACGCTTTGTAGTTCAGCTTGCAGTTTGCGATTTTCTCGTTGCAAGATTGCTACTTTCTCTCTAATTGGAGCCATCCGTTCCTCAAATTTACGACGATAAATTTGCGGTAATTCTTGTACTACCTGCTCCAACATCCGACTGCGATCAGTTAACTCTTGCACAGACTGACGCAGTTGATAAATTTCTGCATCACGAGTAGCAATTTGCTCTTGATAAAATGTTACCTGTTGCTCAACAGCTTGTAATTGTTCTCGTAACGCCTGCAACTGACTGAAGTCGCGTTCAGTTTCAGAACGTTGGGGCATAAAATTAGCATTGCCCTTAACCAGCCGAAAGAGTTCTTGAGATAACTGTTGTACTAATTGATCTCGCAGTTGCAACTCTTGGCGTAATTGCGCGGCTTCTGTAGAGAGAGCTTGGATGTTGGGTATGTCAGTTTGGCTCACAGTGGCTTGCAGCTCCCATTGACGAATCTTTTCTCATCTTAGGTATAACGGCGATCGTACTGCCTTTGGCAAGTACTTGTTAATTTAGCATTCCCAACCGAAGCAGAAAAAAGTCAAAGGTAAAAAAAAATTTTTGTTTTGCTGTAGTTAGTACTGAGTTTTGAAGTACAATTACTCATCACTCAGTACTATGTAATCAACAATGTCCCTAGGCAGTTACGGCAACTTTCTCTTCTGCTGCTTCTGCTCCTGAAACTTCTTGCTTAATGGTTAAGTAGCGAATCACCTCTTCACTTAATCGCATAGCACGTTCTAAGGGAGCAATAATATTTCCCGGCCCAGTGTAGTTCATTTGGATGTAGATTCCATCCCGTTGCTTTTTAATTTCATAAGCAAGACGACGCTTACCCCGATTTTGAATTTCAATATTCTCGGCACCTTGGTCTTGAATCAAGGTTTGGTATTTAGCTACCGCTTGATCTACCTGTTCGTCAGTAAGGTCAGGACGCAGGATATACATTGTTTCGTAAACTGTGGACATGAGTTGAAAATCTCCTTTTGGACAAGGTGGCTGCCAGAGTGAAATTATACAAAGATTCCTAGAGAAGATCCGTACATTTAAACATCTGAAGCAACAAGGAACTATAATCTTACCAGTTTTTTATATGAATCATCAGCAAAATCTGCCAAAATGCGGACTTTAACTAAAAGTTACTTTATAGGTAAATATTGTGCGATCGGGAATTCAGCCTTTGGTAAACAACAGCAAATTAATTGAACTATTGGCTGAACCAACAGGTATGCTTCCCAAAGGGAGTTGATAAACTCCTGATTCTCATTGCTGAAGATTCTCCGCACTCACGGCTCTTAATTGCAGACAATAAGGATATTATCAAGGTTATGGCACAGCGCTATGTGCGAGTTCAAAATCCAGAAGGCAAAGTTTATTATGGTTTGCTACAGCTATCTCTAAATGTGCAGGTGCTGGATGCGCCACCTTGGTTACAAGGACAACCGACAGATTTAGTTTTAGCACCAGATAGTTACCAAATTCTTTCCCCTTGCGCTCCCTCAAAAATTGTGGCAGTAGGTAAGAATTATGCAGACCACGCAGCGGAGATGGGAACACCCGTACCAAGTGAGCCATTAATTTTTCTCAAGCCGCCAACATCAATTATTGCCACTGAGACCGAAATCAAGTATCCACATCAGTCTCATAGAGTTGATTATGAAGGTGAATTAGCTCTAGTGATTGGCGATCGCGCTTGTGACTGTACTCCAGAAGAAGCCCAAACCAAAATTTGGGGTTATACAATTGCTAATGATGTCACAGCGCGAGACTTACAACAAAAAGATGGTCAATGGACTAGAGCTAAGGGGTTTGATACCTTCTGCCCCTTAGGCCCTTGGATCGTCCGGGAATTGAATCCAGGTGCAAGATTGCAGACTTTTATCAATGATGAGGCAAATCCTGTACAATCTGCTGGGATTGATCAAATGGTCTTTTCTCCTGATGTTTTGGTATCTTACATCAGTAAAGTTATGACTCTGATCCCAGGAGATGTGGTACTCACGGGTACACCCTTGGGGATTGGCCCCTTGCACATAGGCGATCGCATTCGGGTGGAAATTGAAGGCATTGGTCGTCTAGAAAATAGCATAGTAGGCCGTTAAGCAGTGCTGAGTGCTGAGTCACAAAACTAGTCTCTAGCCTCTGTCCCCTAGTTCATGCGTCCAGTTACCGAACCTGCATATAAACAGCATCGGAAATTGCGGGAATTTCTGCATAACGTCCCAAAAGAGACTGGACGACTGAATATGCTACTGCTGCTACGATACCGATAAAAATAGTGCTATACAGAGTTTCGATCGCAAAGCCACTACTAGGAATTTGCCCCAAAATCCCAGTCAAGATACTACACAAAAAGATAACAATGTCTAAAAGAATTGCTTGCATGGTGTTAAAACGAATAAAATGGGAAATTTTTTCGTTTCTGACGACTAGTAACCATAAAGCAAAGAAAATAATCAGTCCGGCAAAACTAATACTGTAATAAAGACTGATTAACGGCATCAAAGGTAAAAACAGTAGTTGCAACACAGGAAATTGTGTTAGCAAAAATTTACTAAATATAAAAACCTCAATCAGAGGTAGCAAATAAGGTAAACAAGCAAAAATGCGATCAGAAACGTTTGTAGAACCACGCCAAGCCATTTTCCGTTCTCCTGTGGCAGAATTTTCAGAGTTACTTGAGCCTAGGATAACGCAGTTGTTTAGTTTCCCAGAAGCAGCAATTATCGGATATCAGCAATCCGAAAGCCCATAATACACTCATACTGCTCTGGCTGTTGTTCGGTAAGTTTGCGAATAGCTTGACCACAATGCAGTTGACCGCCACGCCAACGAGGTTGACCACTCCTGTCAGCAAGTAAACAAGACTGGCAAACCTGCTCAGGAGCAAGGATTTGATCATCCATTAAAATGACTAACATCCAAAGACCTCCTGTAAATCCTCAAAACAATTCGGATGTGTTCAGGGGAGAAATTCATTTTTGGTATCTAAGAGCAGCTAGTGGCAGAATTAACATCTGCTATACATCACAGCAATTTTGCTCTTTATTAGCTACGAAATGAGCTTGTGCATCTGCTCTAACGTACTTTTTGACCAAAATGGCACTAGTAAGCAAAAATTTCCCAGTGAACTTTAAATTTATTGTATGTTGAGTCTCTTGGAGATAGAGTTATGGAGTAATAACTCATACATAAATTTTTACACCTAGTCGAAAAAGTCTGAAGTGTAAAGTCTCAAGTATGAAATGAAAAAAACAGTTTCATCAGCTTTTTGGCGATTTTGGATTGTCACTCTCTTTACACTGTGGCTTACTAGATTGATTCGGGTTGGCGTTCTCTTGACAAGTATTAAGTTCAGGTTCCCGAAAGAGCTTTATAATAATTAACACATTAATGGGACTTAATCGGGCTGGGATCTAAAGTAATACATTTGAGTTACTACCAATATTGAATAGTCAGCAGTCAAAAAATCTGGCAATGTAAACATTTGACTGCAAATTATTACTTTGAAACTAGGTTCCAAAAAAACACCATTGTGCAAATTTCCACTAAGGATAGTGAAAGTGACTAGGACTAATTCAGATTTTCTTGCTGCTGCTGATCCCGCGATCGCTGGATTAATTAACGAAGAACTCCAGCGTCAACGCGACCACTTAGAGTTAATTGCGAGTGAAAACTTTACATCTGCGGCTGTACTCGCAGCTCAAGGTTCAGTTTTAACTAATAAATACGCCGAAGGTTTGCCTGGTAAACGTTACTATGGCGGTTGTGAATTTGTCGATAAAGTCGAGCAAATCGCCATTGACCGAGCTAAACAAATGTTTGGTGCGGCTCATGCTAACGTCCAACCCCATTCCGGCGCGCAAGCTAACTTTGCAGTTTTCCTGACTCTACTAGAACCAGGGGACAAAATCATGGGGATGGATTTGTCTCATGGTGGACACCTGACTCACGGTTCGCCTGTCAACGTTTCAGGTAAATGGTTCCAAGTTAGTCACTACGGTGTAAGTAAAGAAACAGAACAACTCGACTACGACCAAATTCGAGAGCTGGCGTTAAGGGAGCGTCCCAAGCTTTTGATTTGTGGTTACTCTGCTTATCCTCGCATCATTGACTTTGCCAAATTCCGCAGCATTGCTGATGAAGTTGGTGCTTACTTACTAGCTGATATTGCTCACATCGCTGGTTTAGTGGCTTCTGGCTTACATCCCGACCCCATTCCTTACTGTGACGTTGTAACTACAACCACTCACAAAACTCTTCGCGGCCCTAGAGGTGGATTAATTTTAACTAAAGATGCAGAACTGGGTAAAAAGCTGGATAAATCAGTTTTTCCAGGAACCCAAGGTGGGCCTTTAGAACACGTAATTGCAGCTAAAGCCGTGGCTTTTGGTGAAGTTTTAAAGCCGGAGTTTAAAACATATTCTGCACAGGTAATTGAAAATGCCCGTGCTTTAGCAACTCAACTGCAAAACCGAGGCTTAAAGTTAGTCTCAGATGGTACTGATAACCATTTGATGCTTGTAGATTTACGTTCAATTGGTTTGACAGGTAAACAAGCAGATCAACTGGTTAGCGGTGTCAATATTACGGCTAACAAAAATACTGTACCTTTTGATCCCCAATCGCCATTTGTTACAAGTGGTTTGAGATTAGGTTCTCCAGCAATGACAACTAGAGGGTTAGGAGTTGCGGAGTTTACCGAAATTGGTAATATTATTGCCGATCGCCTCACAAATCCCGAATCAGAAACAGTCGCAGCTGATTGTAAACGCCGAGTAGCTGCACTGTGCGATCGCTTCCCCTTATACTCACATTTGCAAATTCCTGTACCAGCACTAGCATAAAGTCAAAAGAAAAGTTAAAAGGCAAAAGAATGATTGGTTTTTACTTTTGCCTTTTACCTTTTGACTTAAAAATCTTCTGCTGATAAAAGCCGAAAATGTAGTAGATATTAGGTAGAACCCTCCCTCGGCAGAGTTTTGTCTTAACCACTACTTAATTTAAAATACAGATGCCTGCTCAGATTTATCATCTGATCGCCTTTCTTGTGGCCGCCGTAGTCGTTCTCTGGACTACACCTGATGTTAAAAATATTGGTATAAAAAGTGGAACTGTAGATAAACCTGGTGGTCGAAAAGTCCATGAACGCCCAATGGTACGTCTGGGAGGAGTGTCTATCTTCGCAGGTACTTTCGCTTCTTTGCTAATTGTCTGGTGGTTAGGTGGATTTGGCAATTTGCCCCCTGACAAAGAATGGCAAATTTGGGGTGTCGCCATCGGGGGTCTGGGCTTTTTTCTCATTGGTTTAGCAGATGATTTATTAAATCTTTCTCCCTTGGGACGGCTGCTATTACAAATTATCGTTGCCGCTGGTGCTTGGAAAGTCGGTGTAAGTATAGACTTCATTACGATTCCCACAATTGGCATAGTTGACCTGAACTGGTTCAGTTTGCCGATTACAGTGATTTGGCTGGTGGGTATGGTCAATGCTATCAACTGGATTGATGGTTTAGATGGTTTAGCGGCTGGTGTGTCGGGAATTGCTGCTGTAGTTATGCTGTTGGTGTCTTTGTTTATGAATCAACCAGCCGCAGCCCTAATAGCCGCAGCCTTAGCTGGTGCAGCACTGGGATTTCTCCGATATAACTTCAACCCCGCACAAATCTTTATGGGAGATGGCGGGTCTTATTTTATGGGATTCACCTTAGCCGCTGTAGGTGTAATTGGACTGGTGAAAATTCCCGCTTTCACAGCTGTAATTTTGCCTTATTTAATTTTGGCAGTTCCTATTTTGGATATGTCAGCAGTCATTTTGACACGGATTCGCCGTGGTAAATTGCCTTGGGTGGCAGATAGATGTCACTTGCACCATCGATTGTTACAAGCTGGTTTGTCCCATCGCTGGACGGTTTTATTTATTTATACACTCACACTCTGGGTTGGCAGTTTGGCGTTAGCTATAGCGGGTATCCCCAGTGGTATTGCTTACGCTTTTGGTACAACTTCGCTGTTAACTTACACTAGCTGGCGAGTTTGGAAACACTCTCAGCAAAAGTAAAAACTAGCAAGGTAAAAGAAATACAGTAGTATTAGTATTTTTCTTTTACCTTTTGCTTTAATTACATGAGTGCAGAAATTATTTGTGTTGGTACTGAATTGCTGCTAGGAGATATCCTTAACAGTAATTCTCAATTTCTTGCCCAACAATTAGCGAAACTAGGGATTCCTCATTATTATCAAACAGTGGTCGGAGATAATCCCGAAAGATTAAAGCAAGTTATAGAAATTGCTATTTCCAGAGCAAATATTTTAATTTTTACTGGTGGTCTAGGCCCCACACCAGATGA
The DNA here is from genome assembly GCF_002897135.1 of Nostoc cycadae WK-1. NCBI lineage: Bacteria > Bacillati > Cyanobacteriota > Cyanophyceae > Nostocales > Nostocaceae > Nostoc > Nostoc cycadae. Next base: position 43,197 of record NZ_DF978444.1, read on the forward strand.
TCTGACTTGTGAAACTATTGCTGATTTTTTTGGCGCACCGTTAATAGAACGTTCAGAAATTATTGAAGATATTACTCAGAAATTTGCCCAACGCGGCCGGGTCATGAGTCCCACCAACCGCAAGCAAGCTTTAATTCCCCAAGGCGCTGAAGTGTTACCTAATCCTACAGGTACAGCACCAGGAATTATTTGGCAACCCCGTCCTGATATTACTATTTTTACATTTCCCGGTATTCCCAGCGAAATGTACCGGATGTGGCAAGAAACAGCAGTACCATTTCTGCAAAGCCAAGGCTGGGGTAAAGAAATTATTTATAGCCGGAGTTTAAGGTTTTGGGGGATTGGTGAATCTGCTTTAGCAGAAAAAGTCTCTTCTTATTTCAACTTACCCAACCCGACAGTTGCACCTTACGCGGGTAAAGGAGAGGTAAGACTACGAATTTCTGCCAAAGCAAATTCCGCAGCCGCCGCCGAGGAATTGATTGCACCAGTTGAGAAGCAACTCAAAGAAATTGCTGGGTTGGATTGTTATGGTGCTGATAATGATACTTTAGCTTCGGTAGTTGGTGAATTGTTGCGATCGCAAGAGGAAACAGTATCAGTGGCAGAATCTTGCACTGGCGGTGGATTGGGGCAAATGTTCACTGAGATTGCTGGTAGTTCTGATTATTTTTGGGGCGGAGTAATTTCTTATGACAACTCAGCAAAGATTCGACTATTAGGGGTGAACCCGAAAGATTTAGATAAATTTGGGGCTGTTAGCGCTACGGTTGCTGAACAAATGGCGCTTGGGGTGAAAAGCCGCCTGGAAACTACTTGGGGACTCAGTATCACTGGAATTGCTGGCCCTGGTGGGGGAACAGAGATAAAGCCTGTAGGTTTAGTTTATATCGGTGTCGCCGGGCCGAATGACGAAGTGAAAAGTTTTGAGTATCGCTTTGGCACAATTCGAGAACGCTGGTTTATTCGACATTTAAGCGCTTGTACAGCGCTGGATTTGCTGCGGCGGCGGTTGTTGACGAGGTAGAGAAAGATGTGAAGCGATGGCTGTTCCTGTAATTGATTAAGTATTCCCATAAGGAAATTGTATGTAACATATATGACATCTGTCTATTAAACATCAGTCATTCCAAGTCAGCTTATCAGTACAATCAATCTGTAGAGACTTGCTGTATCCTTCACATTTTGTTACAAAAGTACAAAGAACTTCTAGAGACCAATAACCAAATGTTCGGCGGACTAACTGGTTTACAAGATCCTAAAGGCACTGACTGGGGTGAGCGAATGCTCAACACAGTTGCCAGCCAAACGATTCGCCATATGTTTACCCAAAGCGAGTCAGTAGAAGTCTTGGTACGCTGCTATCCCTCCAGCAAGTTGTTGCAAGGCAGCATTGATAGCTTCAAAATGAATGGTCGTGGCTTAGTCATCCGTAGAGATTTTGCGGTAGAGGAGATGTCTTTTGAGACGGATGCGGTTGCAATTGATTTTGGTGCGGTATTAAGTGGCAAATTGAATCTCAAGCAACCTACCCAAGCGATCGCTCAAGTAGTATTATCCGAAGCAGGGATTAACCAAGCCTTCAAGGCAGAACTGGTCAAAAAGCGGCTAATGAACCTCGATCTACCTGCCTTAGTAGAATTATCTGGTGGTAAGCCAGTTTCTTTTCCTGAAATTCAAGTAAAACTATTGCCAGAAAATCGCCTACAGATTTTCGCAAAAGCTGATTTAGATACATCCGAACTCGTACCCGTCAATATGACAGTCTCCATCGCTGTAGAACGGCGGCGACGGATTTCTTTTAAGAACCCCCAAATAGACCTTGAGCAAGTACCAGAAGCGCAAAAAGAGACTTCCCGAACCCTCAGCATGGTACTAGCAGAGATTTTAGATAATATGGTCGATTTAGACCGCTTCGACCTTGATGGAGTAAAAATGCGACTCAACCGTTTAGAAACTGAAGGGCAAAAATTAATTTTCAGTGGATATGCGGAAATCGAACGTATTCCCCGTAGTGGCGGGAGTTAAGTATGAGATTTTCTAACTGAATATTTTAAATTTTGCACCAGCTAGTTTATTGTGATTAAAGTCAGTTGGACAATGCTACAAAGTCTTGCAAATCCTGATTTTTGCCGTATAGATATTAAACTGTTTGTAAAAGTCTCTATTTGCGCCTACCCCGCGGTATACCCCCTTGGCGTTAGCCTCTCCCTTTGGGAGAAGACCGCGCTGTTTTACCGCTACCGCGTCTGTGCGCGAGAGCAAAAAAAGAGGTCTATTATCCCACCTACTGGACTAACTGCGATCGCCTGACTAATTTAGAACTAATTTTTCCTAAGTTCTAAATTTTGCTGATGGCTAACTTCTAAAGGCAAGAAAATTGTTAATACCTCACCATATTGAGGGCGTTGGCGGACAATTAGCTTACCGCCAATTGCTTGGAACAAGTGTTTAGTTGCATTTAAATTCAAACTAATCGTTCCTGTTTCTGGTTGAAACATTAACAATTGACCCAGAGCTTTACGAATGGGCGGTGTGACAAATGTATCTGCTGCATCTGTGTCTTGACACTGAAGTTGCGGCGATAACTGTAGCTTGAGTTGATCTCCAGCCGGGATTACCTGCACTTGAATATGGCTACCAGCAGGTAAGCTGCGGGTAAAATTCTCCATCAAACCTGTGAGAACCCGATCCAACATTGTCGGATTACTGACAACTGTGGGAAGTTGTTGCGGTACTACGACTTCTAAGGTGAGGTTACGCCGAGTAGCTGCTTGTTGCCAACGAGGAATGCTCTGTTGCAGAACTTGATTGAGAGACATTGGTGTGAGATGAGTATTAGCAGCTTTCGTTGCAGCACAAGTTTCTAGTTCCGCCGCTTTGAATAGCAACTCCATACGGTCAATTTGCTCAGTACACTCATGATCGATAATTTTTAAGCGATCGCTCACACCAGCAGGTAAGTCCCGTCGCTTGAGTAGTAAGCGAGTCATGGTGCGAATAGTCGTTAAAGGTGTGCGAACCTCATGAGCAAAGGCTTGAAGCAATTCTACATCGGGGACTGGATGTGGAGAAGTAGGGATTGGGGGTTGGGGATGAGGTATATTTGTTGCCGTTTCCCAGTCTTTACTGACTTCTGGTTCTGGAAATTCCTGAAGTAACAACTGGCTAAACTGCATAGCAATCCGATAATCTGGCGTTACTGGGGAATACTGCTGAACTAAAGCATCGAGTTCCGCACAAAAATCAGGATTAGTCAGCATTACCCGCGCTCCTATAGCTCGCCATGCTTGCTGAACTATCTCTGGTTCAAAGGAAAATGAAAATATTTTGTTGCCATTCTTCCGTTCTGCTAAAACCAGGACTAATCTGAACTTATCTGTAAATACCAAGCAAAATTGCTCTGCTACTAGAGGATCAGCAGGTAGCAAGGGCAGGACTGCTTCTTGGAAAGAATTTTCTTCAACTACCGTCGCTGTTGTGGGCATTTGAAACGGCATTAAAGCCAAGGGGTTAAATGGCTTGGCTGTAAAAGTAACTGTCTGCAAGTTTTGAGTTAGTGCTGGTTGACTAAATAAAGGTGCTGGTGCAGCTAATACTAATGCTGGTGCAGCAGCAGGAGAGTTGATTGCTAATGTGTCGATTAATAAATGTTCGGTTGCTGCTAAACTCATACGCCACTGTCGCTCTGCCTTGGCTGGTGAACATTCAGCCATAGTTGATTGACTTTCGGCTAAAACTTCACTCAGACTTGGCAAGATCCATTCGTACACAGGTTTTCACCCCTTGGTTGCAGAGCGACTAATAAAGTGGAAAAGTAATATTGCACTACTACTTTAGAGGTTATAGTTATTTGTGTACGAGCAACAGTAGTATAACCGAACAATATGGGGGAAATTTCCCCGTCATCTGGGAAAATTTCACAGTTGGGAATTAAAGGCGATCGCACATTATAGAAATTAGAAATTACTCAATCAAATGACCAAGGACAACCTTTACGCGTGATTCTGTAATTTAGACGTGTTTTAGCTGATTCAAAAAACCCTGATTCCCACTATCAAAAATTAACTTTTTTGCGTAAGTTCTGACTGATTAACTGAATTTTTCAATCTCGCATACTTGGGTTTACAAGGGCTTCCCCAACAAACCTGTCCAGGAGGCATATTGGCAAACACCGTACTCCGAGCGCCAATGACAGCATTTGCACCAATTTCAACGCCGGGGCCAACAAAGCAATCGGTTGTTACCCATACCCCATCATGAATAGTAATTGGCGCTGTTTTTAATCTAAAAGTTGGGTCTTGAATGTCGTGGCTACCAGTACACAAGTAAGTTTTTTGGGAAATCACGCAATGTTCACCAATGCTAATTTCATCCAAACTGTATAGAACTACGTCATCACCAATCCAACTGTAGTCACCAATGGTAATTTTCCAAGGATAAGTGAAGCGAGCAGTGGGTCGAATTAACACACCTTGACCAATACGCGCACCGAAAAGTCTGAGTAAGGAACAACGCAGACTATTAAAAGGATGGGGCGTTAAGGGAAAAGCGATCGCCTGGACAAACCACCATAACAAAACATACCAGCCTGGACGACCACGGGCAAACCAGGATTGGTCGTATTTGCGTAAGTCTACGAAAGATTGGTTATTTGTCATTTGTCATTTGTCATTTGTCATTTGTCAATAAATAAAAGAGACTGGGTAGGAACATTTCACAATACCCAATCCCTAGTATTTAATATCTGTAAATAAAGTACCTATGATAAATTGCCCTCAAGCTCACTATACAGGTTTATTTATTTCAGATCTCTACTTCATACTTTTTGTACTAAACTGCTGTTTGTTCAATTTTTTGGGGTAGAGAAGGTGGTACGGGTTTAGCGGTATTTGCAGTATTTAATTTACCGCCACAGTTGCGTAACTCATAAAGTTTCACGCCAATTTGATATTCATATTGACTCAATAGCCGCCCATAAATATACCCAGCTTTGCCATCCAAGAAACCACGCTGAATAATGTAGAACAAAATAAAGCGTAAAATTGGCTTAAAAGGTAAATGTACCCAGACTCTTTTCAAAAAGCGCTTACGTTGAACTGCATCACCAAATAAGTCAGCGCCAATTGTGCCTTGTTCATCTTGACCGCTAAGAAGATTGTAATAAACACGAGCTTCCCAATTAGAATAGCGATTGTGTCTTTCTAACCAGTGGAACAAATCGCGGAAGTCTTCATGCAGCATATCATTTTGCAGATAGCCCACTTTACCTTGTAAGATAACGTGTTCGTGAACTTCATTATCTCCTGTATTGGGAATATCTTCAGTATTGAGGTTTTCGTAACGACCAATTTTGTGCTTAAACAGGCGCAGATTCCAATCGGGATATTTACCCCCGTGACGAATCCATTTACCTAAGAAAAATACCCGACGGTTGAGATAGTAACCATTAAATTCTGCATTTTGAATTGCTTGAGCAATTTCATCCCATAATTCAGGAGTAATTCGTTCGTCACAATCGACTATTAGTACCCATTCATTACGAAAAGGTAAGTTATCTAAAGACCAATTTTTCTTTTTCGGCCAGCGTCCATTAAAGTGAAACTGCACAACATTTGCGCCATAGTTGTTAGCAATTTCGATGCTTTTATCAGTACTTTGAGAATCTACAATAAAGATTTCATCTGCTCTTTGTAGGCTAGTCAGACAAGCTGGCAAATTAGCTTCTTCATTTTTGGCAGGAATTAATACCGAGACGGGAATTTTAGACAACATATATTTTGTTATTTGTTATTTTTTATGGGATGTAGAAAGCAGACCCTGAATAGCAGCATTTAAATAACCTATTTGACAATATGTATACACAAGTCTGTCGAAGCGTTCTGCTGGGTCATAAAAATACTGTAATGACTTATATAAACCTCGGATCAAGCGCTCACCACCGCGCACTAACTGACCGATACCCGTTTTGCCTGCAAGTTGTTCTCGGTAGCACTCACTAATTCCTTGCCACCAGCCACGATTTAAAAACCAAGTGCGATTTAGCCGTTCGGGTGCAACGTTATGAGCAACTAAAGCTTCAGGAAGATAGGCAACTTGCCAGCCATGTTGAAGTGCAAATTCAGTCATTTGCAGTTCTTCATTAGATAACAAGTTTTTTCCGACTCGACCGAGTTGGGGATCAAAACCACCAATTTCTGCAAGGAAGCTACGACGGATCGAATAATTCAAGCCTCTGGGAGTTAAACCAGGCTGCTCAATATAAACTATTTTTTCCCCTAGGTCGTAAGCTCCCAAATTGCCTGCTAACCCAGAAGATAGCCATTTGGGTGGTTGGATAGTTGGCGGCCATAAAAGCGTCACTTTGCCACCAGCGATCGCTAGTTTTGGGTTGCTTTGATATGCAGAGTACAATACTTGCAACCAGCAGTTGCTGGCTACGGCATCATCATCTAAATAAGCGAGAATTTCTGCACTAGCAGCTTTAGCACCAGTGTTACGGGCAACAGATAACCCCGTGGTGGGTTCAAAGATATACTTTAAACGGGGATTGCAGGCTCTTTGTTCGACAACTTCGCGGGTACGATCGCTGGAGTTATTATCTACCACTATCACCTCAAAGTCAGCGGCAAAATCCTGTGCCAATAGGCTATCAATCGCCGCACCTAAATAGGTATCTCGATTGTGAGTACAGATAATGGCAGAGAGTTGGATGTCTGGCATAGGATTTAATTTAAGTTTTTACCCTTGGATTTTAGATTACAGTCTTCCATCCAAAGGTCGCCTGCTCTGTGCTAATCTATAACAAAAAATTCCCACCCACCAACCGCGTTTATTCGGAAATCGTCTTTAATTCTTCAAGCTTGTTGAATATGGCTGTGTAAAACTACGAGAGTTTCTGCTAACTGACTCAGGCGTGTTTCTAGATGTTGTTTGCGTCCTAACAGCTGGCGTAACTTTTGATGACGCGCGATCGCCATACTAACTGTAGGTACTTGATCTGGTGGACATGGACGTGACCAAACTTTACCAGACCCATCCAAGCCACAAAGACGATAGCCTGTCCGTGAAAATTGATAAGCGTCTTTACCGCCAGTTGTACAAAGTTCTTCTACATAATTCATCAGCTGGTCAACTTCTGCATGGCGCAGTGTAGCAGTTCCTGGCTGTTCTGGTTCTTTAGGGTTGGATTCTAACCAACCGTTGACGATTGGCCCTTCTAAATAAAGGTCTTGGATTTGTTGCAAAATAGTTTGGAGTTCTTTTTGCCAACCAGCCACATGAACTTGAATTTCTTGCAACAAATTCATTGCTAAGGCTGGATTTGCTCCGTGACGATGGTTGCTAAAGCTAGGAGTTTTAAACTTGGGTAGGCTAGGCGTTTTACCACCAGTTTCTTGTGCGGAAAATGTTTCTACAGAATGATGTTCAAAATAGCTCTCATTTTGAGAGTGTATCTCTACGTTGTCTGTTGGTTCTGGTGTGATGTTCTCATCATCTGATGTATCTATATCTGGGGTAGCGGCTTTGGCAGAAACACTAATTCTAAAAGATACTGGATGCTTTGGGGAATCAGGCGCTTCGACTGTTGCATTGTCTCGATTACCTAGATCATGTAGAGTTGCCTCGATACGTTTTAGCCCTGTTTTCATAAAAATATCCTCTATGTTTGCTGCCCTTTGTGGTGTTTTATGATCCACAAAGGTGTGTTGGGGGTTTTTACTTTTGCCAATTTTGGCACAAAATAATGCTGGTGCTAATTTTATCTTTTAAAAGATATTTGCCACAAACAAACTCAAAATAATCGTTCAAAGGTATTAGGAAATATCAGTGGGTAAAGTTATTTTAATTACTGGTGCTGCTCGGTCGGGAAAAAGTGAATGGGCAGAATCCTTAGCAAAGCAGTCAGGTAAACAAGTTATTTATGTCGCTACCGCCACTGAAAATCCTGCTGATATGGAGTGGCAAAAACGCATTTTGGCACATCAAAAACGCCGTCCCCAAAATTGGACAACTTTGGCAGTACCGATAGAACTATCAGCTACTTTGGCTGATGCTAAACCTTATAGTTGTTTGTTAGTTGATTCTTTGGGAACTTGGGTGACAAATCTTTTAGAACAGGATGAAATTAGTTGGCAAAATACAAGCACAGAGTTTTTAGAGACCGTACAATTAGTAGCTGCCGATATGCTGTTTGTAGCGGAAGAAGTCGGTTGGGGTGTGGTTCCTGCTTATCCCATTGGGAGGCTATTCCGCGATCGCTTGGGTTCTTTGGTATGCCAATTAGGTGCTATTTGTGACACAGTTTATCTTGTGGCTGGTGGTCATGTATTAAATCTAAGTGTCCTGGGTACACCACTACCAAAAGCAATAGATGAGGAATTGTAACGGATAAATTTAAGAAAAATTACGAGAACTTGATTATTATTTTATCTGCCTATAGATAGTCAAATTTTTAATAGAAAATTAATAACATACACAAAGCAAGTCTCCTCATACCGAATGTACAATCATGGTATGGCAAACACAGAAGATGTAAGAAAGTATCTCGCCTACTGGTTTCAGTTGGGTAAGAGAGTAGTAATCGGTAATGGGGTAACAAGCTTGTTGCCTCAGCCCGTATATAAAGGCGATCGCTATAGCCAGGAATTTGAAAAGTGTTGGCAGCAAATTATATCGTCAGAATCGGGCGATTGTCATTTAGAAGGCACTCACGAAACCATCGCAGAATTGCTGACTTCTGCATGGGAAATGTCGCCTTGTAGCCGTTGCAATATGCCGATTCCGATGAGAAATGTGGGAATGCCGGCAGAAACTTGTCCATGTAATGATTTACCCGGCTGGCCGAATACTGATTTACCAGCACCACGTTCTGCTATTGATAACCAACAAAAACTAACAGGAATTCGCGATCGCCTTTTAGAAAATCTTTCCGCAAAAATTAAATAAACTATGTTACACAATTAATTTCTCAAAGCTTGTAACCGTGGTTTATCATCAAAACTGCGGTATTTTTATACTTGCTTTCATGAAAAATTAAAACCCTTGTACTTTAAATGTGCAGTCTTGAAAGCAAAATTTTTTTGAGAAACCATGTCACCATATAGAATAAAGCACCAAAATCAGCAATAGGGAAACGAAAAAACGCTGTGCAGATAACATTTTTAGGGACAAGTTCCGGTGTACCTACGCGATCGCGTAATGTTTCTAGTGTCGCCCTAAGATTACCCCAAAGGGCAGAACTCTGGTTATTCGATTGTGGTGAAGGTACTCAGCATCAAATTTTGCGGAGTGACCTAAAAATCAGCCAACTTTCCCGAATTTTTATTACCCATCTGCATGGCGACCATATTTTTGGCTTGATGGGTCTATTGGCTAGTTGTGGTTTAGCTGGCAATGTTGACAGGATTGATCTCTACGGACCACCTGGATTAAATGAATATATCCAATCGGCATCACGCTACTCTCATACGCACTTTTCCTATCCGATTAAAGTTCATGCTATCCGTCCGGGAGTAATTTACGAAGATCAAGAGTTCACAGTCACCTGTGGTCAATTACATCATCGAATTACTGCATTTGGTTATCGAGTTGCAGAAAAAGACCGTTCAGGACGTTTTGATATTGAAAAAGCTAAAGCACTACAAATTCCTCCTGGTCGGATTTACGGTCAACTCAAACGTGGTGAAACTGTCACCTTGAATGATGGAAGAGTAATTAAAGGTACTGAACTTTGCGGCCCTACAGAAATTGGCCGCAAAATAGCTTATTGTACAGATACAGTTTATACAGAAGGCGCAGTAGAACTAGCCAAAGATGCGGATGTATTAATTCACGAAGCTACCTTTGCCCATCAAGACGCAGATATGGCTTTTCAAAGATTGCATTCCACAACCACGATGGCAGCACAAACAGCTTTAGTGGCTGGTTCCCATCGATTAATTATGACTCATTTTAGTCCTCGCTACGCTCCTGGCAACCCCATAGAATTGAAGGATTTGCTTCAGGAAGCGCGGGCGATTTTTCCTAAGACAGATATGGCTTATGACTTTATGACTTATGATGTTCCACGACGGCGGGAAGTTGAGTTAAAAGAAGTGTCTGTCAGTTAAGGCTGCATTGTGATTTTAAGCAGATAGTAATGCGATCACCCCAAGTCAAGCAATAATTACAATGCACTCAAAGTAAGCAAATTCAGCCCTGCATTTCTTACTAATACTTGTCATCGCCCAGATAAATCGATGGTTTTGAGAGCCAGTATTGTGCATCTCTATTGCGAAGCATAGGCGATCGCAATTGGGCAAAATTAAATATACAGATATAGACAAGACTCTGAAAGCGGAATTAAGGAATTCGTTGATTTAGGAAAAAGCTAGACTGAGTTGGATTCAATCTGGACAATCATTGTAAAACCGACCCCCAATTTTGAAGGAGTCGGTAGAAGAGAAGGTCAGTTGTTATTTACAACAAGGAGATGAAGGGCTTAACTATACAGCCTCAAATTTCCATTTTTGAGCATTGGTGGAATTTTTACTGTATTGTTGGACATTAGCTCCATCAGCAGTGCCAGCGCTTGCTACATCTAAAGCCTTACCGCTATGTTTGGCAATGAGGTAGAAATAGCCATCTCCAGCATCTTCCAACTTCCATTTAGAGTTATCGTCATTTGTTTTTTGATACTGAATGACATTGGTTCCATCAGCTTGACTACTACCTGATACATTTAAAACTTTGCCACTCTTGTTGACAAGGTAGTAATAGCCATTTCCAGCGTCTTCTAACAGCCATTGTTGGGCTTGAGTTGTATTGCTAGTGTACTGTTGGACGTTAGCTCCATCAGCAGTGCTACCACCTGCCACATCTAAATATTTACCGCTATTTTTGTTGGCAAGTTTGTAGTATTTTCCTGCCGCAGGAAGTGGTGTTTTCGCAGACGCAGGCTCAATAGCAATCCAATTGATATGCCATTCATATTGATTTGCTACTGCTGGGGTAACGGCTGTTCCACTCTGGCTGTAGCCTTCTTCCCACCTTATTTCTACTTCAAAACCTTTCGCAGTGGGATTGTAGATAGAACTAGACCCAGAGATTCCCCAATGATGGCTCTTACCCCCAACAGTTATTACGTAAGTTGGTACTGAGGTGAAACCAGCAGCACTAGTGTCAATATTGACATAAACACCACTGCTACCAACGTTGCCACCGGTCTGCCAATCAGTTGCACCTGGTGTTGTCTTGCCCGATACAATTTTTGTACCATCCGTTCCATAGGTTACTGTTAAATTCTGAGTTTTAATCGGTGTTGCTACCATGATTTGACCTCTGAAAATTACTCGATGTTGAAAGTAAATAAGTCTGCGTTTTTGTCAACGCAAAAGACAACTCAGCACAACAGCATTCGCCACAAGACATTAGTCCAGTGCGGAGTACTATTGCCGCAGCGTAAATAGTTGCTTACTTAAAGCATCTAGTTTGACCAATGCTTTGGTGGAAGCCGTTTGAAGTGCGGTATCGATACACTTCATGCTTTTAATATTTCAAATTTCTTATGAGAATGCAAGGACAGTTAAGACAGTTAAAGAACTCATTAAGACATTTTAGACAGTTAAGTAAATATTTAATAATTACTTAGTAATTTTTTAATTGCTTTATATCAATTTGATAATGTATTTCTTAATACAATATTTGACCGCAGAAATTGGCACAGTGAATTAGCTCAGAAACATTAACTCCTATTTTGATTAAATTTTAGGAATTTAATATCAAAACAATTACTGCATCTTTATGTCAATTAAATAACAGAAAAGCCAGTTGACAAATGGGCTTTAGATAAACTAAGCCACGACCGAGCAAGGAAGTTATGCTGTAATGGCAGATGAAAGCTTGACTATTAAAACATTCGAGTAAGTAAACAGATTTTTTTTGAATTAATTTTCTTACTTGCACCCTATTTGATAAGTAAATACCTAATTTTATTTATTAAATATAGAATTTAATCTATGTAGTATGCGAATAGTCTTGTGGCGATGTAGTAGACGGTGAAGTTATGACGCGACTGTCAGAGAAAATTAATGCCTAACACACCATAATATTATGCTGCGGTGCATCAGGCTATGGTCATAACACTAAAACTACTTGTGTTGTGCATAAATGGAGAGTCAGAATGATCATGACAAGAAGTGACAAATGACCATCGACTCATTTTAAGCCTGTTTTACTTCTTCATACCAAATGCCAACTTTTTCAAAAGCAGCATAAGCCAGCTTGAGAAAATGTACGACTCGCTGTTTGCTCAAAATACCAAATTCTTTATATTCTCGTGCTTCTGAAAAGGTCATACGAGTTTGGTCAATGATATTTCTTTCTTTGTATGCCAACTTCGGAAAATCCACAACTTGAACATTATGCTTCTGTACTAACTGTTGCATGTTAGGGTCAGAATCAACGTGTTCCCAGTCGTCACACAGTCCACAATTTCTGACGAGGACATGGGGAACTTTATCACCGTAGCTATTTATAGACTGGACAAATAAATTAAGGCTGTCATATCCGCCTGTAGTTACAAACCACTTACAAAAACTGACTCCTTCGGCGCTTCCTAGTTCGAGTAACTGGTTTTTATCAATCCAGTTTTTGACGGCGCGATGGCTTTGGGCGGCGAGATTGACAATTACGGGCTTAGACATTGCCATCTCAAAGATTCTATCGGCTTTGTCGGCTTGGCGTTCATCTTCGGTAAACACCGCATACTGACACATCCCTTTATAAACACCGGCTACATCAGGATTTGATCTATCTGTCTCTATCGGTACAAAGGGAATTTTCTTATCCAGACAATATTGAATCATTGTCCGAGTGACTAAAGACTTTCCTACCCCACCTTTTTCACCATCTATTAAATGAATTGTTGGCATAATAGCTACCCCTAATACTGTTTGAAGTTATTTAAAATATCTGCTTGTGCCTTGGACGCTTTTGCTGTCTTCCGCTGCAACTTTTATACCATCTGTTGAGAAATACTGCTGGTTTTTCGGGAAATTAGCATTTATCTATAGGGATTTTTTTCTAGAGTTTGTGCGTGTTATGTCACTGATTAGGCTCAAAATTTAAATAATCCTAGCATCAAAGGCTGACAACCTTTCGATACAAACTTTTACATTAGCATTAGGGAGAAATTGAAGAAAAGAACCTAGAAAAAGCTGAAAAAGGGTGAATTGCTGTATTATTTAAATTTCCAGCTTTTCCTTGCTCTAGTTAAATTTACTTTTGCAAGACTAAGCTCCTAGATTTTTGCGATGAGAATCCTATTTAATTAAAAAAAAATGCAGTAGGCTTTAAGTCCTGCTTTCTTGTTCTTGATTTTCTATCTCTACCAATAATTAAGAAGTCTAATCGGAATAACATAGTAGCGCTTTAGGTTTTTCGGTGCTATCGTAAAAACCTGGCTTTGTATGAGGTTGTTTGCTCGATTATTTGCCGATCGCTCACGCAAAAATTATCGATTAATGGCACAATGGCTAGTAATTTTTGCCTAGTAATTGGATTAAAAAAATCTGACTACTCACTGAATTTACTTTTGAGAATATTTACCTAAAAACACATTCAATTATTGTATATATTGTTATATGTTTAATTGCGAAATTGTAATATTAAGCGACCAATAATAAGGGATAAGTCTACAATTTTGATGGTAGCTTCTATAACTAATTTGTGTAAAAATAGGCAGCTACCTCAAGCTATTTTTTAATGGGGGTCAGGCAATGGCTATCGCCACCATCAATCCCGCCACTGGGGAGACACTCAAAACTTTTGAGCCACTCAACGATGCTGAAATTGCCGCTAAACTGGATTTGGCAAATCAAGCTTTTGAGCAATATCGTAAGACGAGTTTCTCACAGCGATCGCTCTGGTTGCAAAAGGCTGCGGAAATTTTAGACCAAGAAAAAACAGACTTTGCTAAAGTTATGACGCTGGAAATGGGTAAACCATATAAAGCCGCAATTTCTGAAGTCGAAAAATGTGCCGCTGTTTGTCGCTACTATGCCGAAAACGCCGCTGATTTTTTGGCTGATGTTGCTGTGAAAACTGATGCTAGTCATAGTTTTGTCAGCTATCAGCCATTGGGGGTAATTTTGGCAGTGATGCCGTGGAATTTCCCTTTTTGGCAAGTGTTTCGCTTTGCTGCGCCTGCACTGATGGCTGGTAATGTGGGTTTATTAAAACATGCGTCTAATGTGCCGCAATCTGCTTTAGCAATTGCAGAGATTATCCAACGGGCTGGTTTTCCTGAAGGTGTATTTCAAACTTTATTAATCGGTGCGGCAAAAGTTGCCGATATCATCGCTGATGATCGTGTGAAAGCTGCAACTTTAACCGGAAGTGAACCAGCGGGAGCATCTTTAGCCGCCACTGCTGGTAAACATATTAAAAAAACCGTTCTGGAATTGGGGGGAAGTGATCCGTTTATTGTATTAGCCAGTGCTGATGTAGAAACAGCCGTGGCTACAGCTACCGCCGCGCGGATGTTAAATAATGGGCAATCTTGTATTGCAGCGAAACGCTTTATTGTGGAAGAAGCGATCGCTGATCAATTTGAGAAGTTGCTATTAGATAAATTTCAGGCGCTGAAAGTCGGCGACCCTATGCAACCAGATACCGATTTAGGGCCACTAGCTACACCAGATATTCTCCAAGATTTAGATCAGCAAGTCCAAGTTGCTAAAAACAGTGGTGGAAAAGTCTTGACTGGTGGGTATCATATTTCAGACCGTCCAGGAAACTTTTATCCACCGACTATCATCACAGATATTCCCCTTGACGCACCAATAGCTCAGGAAGAATTTTTTGGCCCGGTAGCTTTGTTATTCCGGGTTCCAGACATTGATGCTGCAATTAAACTGGCAAATGCTACACCTTTTGGTTTAGGCGCAAGTGCTTGGACAAATAACGACCAAGAACGCGATCGCTTGATTACCGAAATTGAAGCTGGTGCAGTCTTTATCAACGGTTTGGTCAAATCTGACCCCAGGTTGCCTTTTGGTGGTATCAAACGTTCTGGGTATGGCCGAGAATTAAGCATTCAAGGTATACAAGAGTTTGTCAATGTTAAAACTGTTTGGGTGAAGTAAATATTAGTCAATAGTTAATAGTCCACAGTCAATGGTTTTACTCTGGACTATTGACTAGTCTCGTGCATCTTATGAGGAAATTAAAATGAATACAGCAGAATTATTAGTCAAGTGTTTAGAAAATGAAGGGGTCGAATATGTTTTTGGACTCCCTGGGGAAGAAAATTTACACGTTTTAGAAGCATTAAAACATTCTTCCATTAAATTTATTACGACTCGTCATGAACAAGGTGCGGCTTTTATGGCCGATGTCTACGGACGTTTAACCGGAAAAGCTGGGGTTTGTCTTTCCACTCTTGGCCCTGGCGCAACAAATCTGATGACTGGTGTAGCTGATGCCAATCTTGATGGTGCGCCTTTGGTGGCAATTACTGGGCAAGTGGGAACCGATAGAATGCACATTGAATCTCACCAATATTTAGATTTAGTGGCAATGTTTGCCCCGGTAACTAAGTGGAATAAGCAGATTGTTCGCCCAAGTATTACACCAGAAGTAGTGCGGAAAGCCTTCAAGCGATCGCAAACCGAAAAACCGGGCGCAGTTCATATAGATTTACCAGAAAATATTGCTGCTATGCCCGTTGAAGGTAAACCTTTACAGCGGGATAAAATTGAAAAAACCTACGCCTCTTTTGCCAGCATCCGCGCCGCCGCCGCGATGATATCCCAAGCGGTGAATCCCCTAATTTTAGTTGGTAATGGTGCAATTCGCGGCCAAGCTAGTGATGCCGTGACGCAATTTGCCACGCAAATGAATATACCTGTGGCGAATACATTTATGGGTAAAGGTGTCATTCCTTACACTCATCCTTTAGCTTTATGGTCTGTGGGATTACAGCAACGGGACTTTATCACCTGCGGCTTTGATAATACAGATTTAGTCATTGCGATCGGCTACGATTTAATTGAATTTTCCCCGAAAAAATGGAATCCTGAAGGTAAGATTCCCATTGTGCATATTAGTACAGCTGCGGCGGAAATTGATAGTAGCTATGTTTCTAATGTAGAAGTCATCGGCGATATTTCTGACTCTCTCTCAGAAATTTTAAAAGTAGCCGATCGCCAAGGTAAATCTAATCCTTATGCTATTAGTTTACGTGGGGAAATTAAAGCCGATTATGAACAATACGCTAACGATGAAGGTTATCCTATTAAGCCGCAAAAATTAATTTATGACTTGCGGCAAGTTATGGGGCCAGATGATATCGTTATCTCTGACGTTGGCGCACACAAAATGTGGATGGCGCGTCATTATCATTGTCATAGTCCCAATACTTGCATTATTTCTAACGGTTTTGCAGCAATGGGTATTGCTATTCCTGGTGCTTTAGCGGCTAAACTCGTTTATCCCAACCGCAAAATTGTTGCCGTAACTGGTGACGGTGGCTTTATGATGAATTGCCAAGAATTAGAAACAGCTTTGCGTGTGGGTACTCCCTTCGTCACCTTGATATTTAATGATGGTGGCTATGGCTTAATTGAATGGAAACAAGAAAACCATTTTGGCAAAGGTAATTCATCCTTTGTACATTTTGGTAATCCTGATTTTGTCAAATTTGCTGAAAGTATGGGTTTAAAAGGTTATCGAGTGGAATCTAGTCTCGATTTAATACCTATACTCAAAGAAGCCTTAGCCCAGGATGTACCAGCTGTCATCGATTGTCCGGTAGACTACAGAGAAAATCGTCGCTTTACTCAAAAAGCTGGTGAGTTGAGTTGTGGTGTGTAGTTAATGCTGAGTTAGAAAATGTATCGGCATCAAAAAGCATTTGACTTAACACCCTAACATGCTCTTGACTTGATACAGCATTGCAGCCTCATACACCCTGTTTTCTGACTAATAAATGAGGCTGCTATTAAGTGTTTTCCCGGCAAATGCTCAACATTGCATTTTTGCAACAATTAATTTAACAGTGTATTTTTAGCAAATAAATAAATACCTAATCTATCTTGTTTTATTTTGTAAACTACGTAATTGATCTACTATATAATCTTCTAGTTCTTGTTTTTCTCTACCACTAGCTCTACGTTGATAAGTTCTGCCTGTTTCTTGAATAAACTTGCGCTTCTCTAATTGAGAACCTTTAGATTTACTGCCTGATTTTTGCAAATTTTTTTGTAATTCTTCCCAAGTTTGTTCCCCAATACTTTCACCTAGTTTTTGTAATGCTTGAGGCAATAGTGTTTTTGCTTCTCTGTGAAAATCTTCGTCTGTTTCTAGGGCATTTAACTCTACATTACTATAGTCAATGTCAATTTGAAATTTACTCATTAATTTTTTCAAAAAAACAACTTATTAATTATTGCATACAGTCACCGATTTGAAATGATTTAACAATCTAGCAGTAGCCAAGTTGGTTAGAATATCGGTAAATAATGAAACTTAGACAGCAAAAGGCTTTTAACTTTGTTACTGCAATAAATTCAGTCTAGCAGGGCGATCGCCTACTCAAAACTCTGCAAAATTTTTGTCAATTTCAGCAGGGAATAAGCCAGAAGCAGCACCAAGAAACATAGATATGTCTAGTTGTTCTTTCTCAGGATACAAGACATATCAATGAAAATAATGCACCTTAAAAATAGTGCGGAGATCATCAATTATGGATGCTGTTAAACGCCTGGCTACTCTTGAACGTATCCGCAGACTTAGCCGTCTGATGGATACATCTATACGCATACCTCTACTTGGTTTTCGCATTGGATTAGACCCCATTATTGGTCTGGTTCCAGGTGCTGGAGATTTCATTAGTACAGGATTTTCGGCTTACATTATATTTTTAGCTACCCGCTTCGGTATTCCTCGCCAAGACTTAGCCAAAATGATTTTTAATGTTGGTTTAGAAGCTGTAGTTGGTAGTGTACCTTTAGTGGGTGATTTGTTTGATGCGTTCTACAAATCCAACATTCGGAATTTGGCAATTCTAGAGCAACATCTGACAAAAGTTCCACCAGAATCTCAAGTAGTATCTGGTGAAATTGTGCAAAATGAATTGAGCCGAGTTTAAGATTGAGATTTTCAATATTCTGGAAAACTAGAACAGTCCTAATTAACACATTCAAGCTTGACTATTTAATATAGGAGATCAGCTATCATGGCAATGCAAAATGCTGCAAAATTTTTTCAAGCAGTCAAAGAAGACCAAGCATTTCAGCAAAAACTCAAAGCTACAGCTAACCCAGAAGCGTTTATTAAAATTGCTAAAGAAGGTGGCTATGATTTCACTGTTGAAGAACTAGAGGCTGAAATTGATAAATTGTCGGCAGAAGATTTAGCTGCTATTGTTAATCCAGGGTGGGGGCCTAGACGGCACATTAATCCTAGATAATTCTGGAAATGACAAGCTAACAGTCTATACAAAAAGACTAAATATTTGCATAGGCTTTTACCTGGAACTATAATGCTGAACGTGCTTGGGCTAAATCACGAATCAGCAAAGTCCTAGAGTAAATGTAATCAGTTAGGCTCAGAGTTTCTTCAGAATCCAGGACTTTATTGCTCTCAATCTGTCCTAATAGCAGCTTAACCAAATCTTTATCACTAAGTCCCAGGAGTGTACTGCTTTGGGTTTGTTCCACTACAGCCCAAAGCTGACGTAATATTTTTGAGTTCACAAGGCACATCTTCATTACTCTCGCTCCTGGCTTGAATGAACGCGGATCACTACTGATGACAATCTAAAGAAAATATTAAATTATTTAGTTTCGCCAGAATCTGCAATATTACAAAAACTTATTAAATATATGTATACTTACATATTTGACAAAATTTGTTTATCAAAACAACCCTGATTGCCTGAGACGGTTTGATGGCGGTCTCTTATATTGATAATTTTATACCGAGTAGTTACAAATAACCGAACTGCGTAAATGCTGGACATATCTTCCTATATTGGTAGGCAAGTCATCCTTGTAACCGATGACAAAGACAATGATCAACTGGTCAAATACAAGTAATGTTGCCCATACCGGAGTAATGACAGACCGCGTTTTAATTCTTGGAGGAAGGGGGCGAATTGGTAGCAGTGTCGCTCAGGATATTGCTAACCATACGCAAGCCAAAATTACCATCACTGGGCGTACTCCAGAGACGGGAAGTTTGCCCTTAGCAGAACGAGAGCAGTATTTAAGTTTAGACTTGGTAGAAGTTGATAAACTAAGGGAAGCGATCGCTAACTCTGATTTAGTAGTTCACTGTGCAGGCCCGTTTCACTACCGTGATGCCAATGTTCTCAAATTTTGTATTGAACAAGGCGTTAACTACATAGATGTGAGTGACCACCGTTCTTTTACTAGCAAAGCTTTAACTTATCATGAACAAGCTGTTGCATCTGGGGTAACAGCCGTAATTAATACAGGCATTTTCCCTGGTATATCTAACAGTATGGTGCGTCAGGGTGTAGAACAATTTGATGAAGCTGAAAAAATCAAGTTGTTCTATTTAGTGGCTGGTTCCGGTGGTGCTGGTATCACCGTTATGCGGACAACTTTTCTCGGCTTACAACATCCTTTTGAAGCTTGGATAGATGGCAAATGGCAGGAAGTCAAGCCTTATAGTGAAAGAGAACTTGTTGATTTTCCCCATTATCAACGTAATGGAGTTTACTGGTTTGATATGCCAGAAACCTTTACATTGCCTTATGCCTTTCCTTCAGTTAAAAATGTAGTTACTAAGTTTGGTTCATTTCCCGATTACTATAATCATCTAACCTGGATTGCAGCACATATTTTTCCCAAGTGGTTAATGCAGCGTAATGGCATGATTGAATTTTTATCTCATGTCAGCCATACGATGACAGATTTTACTAATCGTTTCAGCGGTATTGGTGTAGCAGTCAGGTCAGAAGTGACAGGCAAAAAAAATGGCTCAACAGGCGTTTATGCTTCTACTGTATTGCATGATAATGCTGCTGTAGCCACTGGTTGTGGTACTGGTACTGTTGCTCAATTAATTCTTGAAGGTAAACTTCATAAACCAGGAGTTTTACCTGTAGAAAATGCCCTACCAACAGATTTATTTACTCAGGTGATGGATTGTCGCGGAATTAAAATTGAACATACCTTTTTAAAGTACCCTGAACAAGTGATGAGTCCTCACGGCAAAGACTCAGCGACATAACAGGATAAAAGCGGCGATCGCTGCACAAATATTCGCGCGATCGACTTAAAATAATATTCTCAAAGCAAACGTCCTGATACAGTTTCCACTTGCCGCTTGTCAAATGTATCACCTTAAAAGTGAAACGGTCTCTGCAAATCATCTTCAATAGAAAACCCCACGGGTGCTGTGGGGTTGTTTTATTAGGGTCTATTATTATAGTACTATAGTACTACACTTAAGTAAAATTTGCAAGTACTTTTTTTCTTATACCATCTCGCTAAAAATCTCTCCAACTCTCATGCCCTTATGTACTCTGCATCTCTGTAGTATCCTCTACCATACGGGTTCTCCTGTAGAGTACAGGAGTCTAAATTTTTCCGTTAACTGTTGATTATGTCTGCGTTTACTCAAATTCATCAATAGTAGAAGCCGGTAGAGGTTTTTTCTGTTTGGCAATATGAGCCTCATACCAAGTCATTAAGGGAGTTGCACTAATTCCATGTACAATTACTGACACAACAATAGTCGTGTAAGTTATCCAGGCAATTTGTTCAGCAGCTTCTCCCTTGAGACCGTTACCAAAAGCATAGGCAAGATAATAAAGGGAACCAACACCACGAATTCCAAACCAACCAAATAACCAGCGAGTTCCAGGGTGTAAATTGCGGCGATGGGAACTAAATGGATGTTTACTGATTGTGCTGACCCATGCACCTAAAGGTCGTATAAACACGAATAATAAAATAATTACTACTAAAGATTGGAAAGCATAATCAAGCATAGGCTTGAATAGTAAGATTGAGCCTAACAATAGAATTGTGCCAACTTCTAACAGCTTTTCTAGTTGTTCAATAAATTCTAATTGAGCCAATGGTTTTTCTGGATTGCGATAACTTCGTTGCACAACTAAACCCGCTACAAATACTGCCAAAAAACCATAACCATTCACAAATTCTGTTAAAGAATAAGTCAGTAAAATGATACTAATACCAACAAAATCTTCCATTAATTTATCAGCAGAACGGCGCTTTTGGAGATTTTGATCAATCCAGACGATTACTTTAGGAACTAAAATACCCATCAAGATTCCTGCTGCGATCGCCCAAAGTAAATCTATCACGATCCATTCTTTAAACCAGTTGTGCCAATTATCATCTTTTAAAGCATAAATCCCAAAATAAACAAAGGGAAAAGCTAAGGCATCATTTAATCCACCTTCTGATGTTAAACCAAAACGTAACTCATCTCTATCATTAGTATCAGTCAGTTGTACTTCTGAAGCTAACACCGGGTCAGTAGGTGCTAAAATCGCTCCTAATAATATAGCTTCTCCCCAATTCATCCCTAAGAATAACTTGCCCACAACAGCCAAGCCAAAAATTGAAATTGGCATTAATAACCCAATCAGGCGAGATGTAATCCCCCAAACTTGAAAATTTAGTGGACGAATAATTTTTAAGCCACACCCAAAAACCGAAACAATAACTACTAATTCGGAAATTTTTTCTAATAATTCGGCGTTAAATACATCATCCCGACGTAATTGAATTAAACCTAAGCCATAAGGCCCAAGAAAAATCCCAACCAATAGATAGATAAGTGAAAACGATAAAGGTAGACGGGTAATCCAACCAGATCCCAATGTAACTACTAGTAAGAGTAATCCAATTACAAACAAGTCAATAATATAAATATCAAACATGGAAATTAGTATAAAAAATGTATACCAATTTGCCAGTTTAATTGTAATATGTCTAGCAATAAATTACCTATAGGTAGATTTAATGAAGAAACAATCCGGTAATTAATACTTTTGTTCGGTTAGTAAAAATAGCAATACTAGGAGCCTGAGTTATGCAACTCCCCGATAGTCCAAAAATTCCTAAATTTATGCAGCTAGTTCAATGGATTTATCAGCCATTGCAACTAATGGAAAATTCTGCCAAAGCACATGGTGATTGTTTCACGTTATGGCTAACTAACAAGCAGCCAATGGTGTTTTTGAGTCACCCGCAAGCAATTCAACAGTTGTTTACAGACAACCTCAGTAATTTAGATTCTAGAGGTTCTGCCCAAATTTTACAGCCTTTGTTAGGCGAAAATTCTTTAATATTGCTGTCTGGTACATCTCACCAACGCCAACGTAAATTATTAACACCGCCTTTTCATGGCGATCGCATGAAAGCCTACGGCAGTATAATCGCCAACATAACCAAAGAAGTTGTCAATCAATGGAAAATTGGTCAACCTTTTTCTGTCCGCAACTCCATGCAAGAAATCTCTCTAAAGGTGATTTTACAAGCTGTATTTGGTTTGCATGAGGGAGAACGCTACGTTCAATTGCAAAAACTATTGCGTTCCATACTAGATTTAAGTGGTTCTGCTTTGCGTTCTTCTATATCATTTTTTCCAGGGTTGCAAATAGATTTAGGCCGCTGGAGTCCTTGGGGAAATTTTCTGCGTCAAAGGCAGCAAATTGACCAACTTCTATATGCTGAGATTCAAGAATGCAGAGATAATCCTGATCCATCTCGGAGTGATATTCTTTCATTAATGATGTCAGCGCGCGACGAAAATGGCGAACCAATGACTGATATAGAATTACGTGATGAATTGATGACTCTATTAGTTGCTGGCCATGAAACTACAGCCTCCGCCTTAACATGGGCTTTATATTGGATTCATCGCATACCACAAGTGCGTGAAAAGCTGTTAGCTGAGTTAGATAGTTGTAGTAGCAATGCAGATTTAGACGAAATTACTCGTTTGCCGTATCTCACTGCCGTATGCCAAGAGACATTACGTATTTACCCCATAGCTATGATTACTATCCCAAGAATTGTCAAGTCACCCATAAAAATTATGGATCATCAATTTGAACCGGGAACATTGCTATTAGGATGTATTTATCTAACCCATCGCCGCCCAGATTTATATTCCGAACCACGACAATTCAAACCAGAAAGATTTTTAGAAAACCAATATTCGCTATATGAATATTTACCTTTTGGCGGCAGCAACCGTCGCTGTTTAGGTATGGCATTTGCCCTATTTGAAATGAAACTTGTATTGGCAACACTTTTATCCCACATAGATTTAACATTAGTTAATAACTACCCAGTTAAACCTATACGTCGTGGCGTAACCTTAGCCCCTTCAGGCGGTAAATGGTTAATTGCAAAGGGAACAAGATAATCAAAGCTAAAAGCTGATCATCAAAATAACAAAAACCTCTTCTATTTAACTAAAAGAGGCTTTTGTGTAATAAATAAACCTGGCACCGAGCAATTGTGGCAGGAG
>NZ_DF978444.1:73445-83763 GCF_002897135.1 Nostoc cycadae WK-1
CTTCTGGCGCGATTTCGGTTGCTTGATTGGTCAACCCTACGATATTGAAAAGGGGGCTGGTACTAAAAATCCCCATACATTTTTAAGAGCTTTGGGGCCAGAACCTTGGGCTGTAGCTTATGTTGAACCATGTCGCCGTCCTACAGATGGTCGTTACGGCGAAAACCCTAACCGTTTTCAACACTATTATCAGTATCAAGTTCTGATTAAGCCATCACCAGATAATATCCAAGAGATTTATCTTGATTCTTTAAGGGCTTTGGGTATTCGTCCTGAAGACCACGATATTCGGTTTGTAGAAGATAACTGGGAAGATGCAACAGTAGGCGCTTGGGGTACTGGTTGGGAAGTCTGGTTAGATGGGATGGAAATTACTCAATTTACCTACTTTCAACAATGTGGCGGAATAGATTGCAGACCTGTGTCGATTGAAATTACGTACGGGTTAGAGCGACTAACGATGTATCTCCAGCAAGTAGAAGCATTTACAAAGCTCCAGTGGACAGACAATATTACTTATGGAGATGTTTTTCTGCAAAATGAGATTGAGCAGAGTACTTACAACTTTGAAGCATCAAATCCTGAGATGCTGCTAACACTGTTTAATTTATACGAGCAAGAAGCTAATCAGTTAACAGAGCGTGGTTTAGTCTTACCAAGCTTAGATTATGTAATGAAGTGTTCGCATACTTTCAATTTGCTAGATGCTAGAGGAGTAATTTCTGTAACGGAAAGAACTCGTTATATTGCCAGAATTCGTCATTTGGCAAGAAAGGTAGCACAACTATATGTAGAACAGCGAGAAAAGCTTGGCTATCCTTTGCTGAAGAAAACAGCAGTTTGAGTTTGATAAACCTTGAAACTATTAAGTTTCAGGGACTTTAGTTTTTAACAACTCTTTTTAGGCTATCGCTGCCAAATTTATAGACGCGTAGGACTTATACACAGTTAAAGGACATCAAATCATAAAAAACACCAAGGATATGGAGGAATAAAAGTTTGAGAGAGTTGCTGAGTAAGTCCTAACGCGTTCTACCGATCGCTAGTTATTTTTCAGGTCGATAATACCTGCTTATCTACTAAATTGTTTCATAAAGCGGCGGTCAATCCAATCTTTCCAGCACCATAGTAAAGGGTGGGGTGGTAAGGTGAATGCGCCTTTGGTGGCGATCGCTCGTTTGTCGCCTGTCCCAATTAAACTTAAATATTGTTGCTGTGGTATGTAAGGTTTGAGTGGTTTGCCTAAGATAATTCGTTGTAAGTTCTCAAATAATGGCTTACCCTGACGTACCGCAAATACACCAGCTTTCGGACGGGGATGATTTACCATTGTGGCAATATCACCAGCAGCAAATACTTGTGGATGAGTTTGAGATTGCAAGGTGTCATTGACTAAAATAAAGCCTTGTTCATCAGTTCCGAGTCCTGTAGTTTTTAACCAGTCTGGTGCTGAGGCTTGTGTTACCCAAAAAACTTTATCACACTCTACCACTAACCCTAATTCACATTTGACTGCTAGTAATTCTTCATTTATGTATTTAATCTGAGAGACAGACTCGCCTAGATGCAGCTTAATACCTCGACTGGTTACAACTTGTTTTACCTGATGCTGCACTGAGTCATGATTATGCGGCAAAATTTTATGGTGGCGATTAAATAAATGAATTTCTAGATTTTGAATTGGTTTTTGGTTCGCAATCAAGATTTGCTGTAAGTGTGCTTGCATTGCGAGTGCTAATTCTACGCCACCAACACCACCGCCGACAATAGCTATTTTTATTGGCTGTTGAGGATTTTTGTGAACGCTTTGCAGCAGTTCATACCAACATTCTAAGAGTTTTGCTACTGGTTTAGCTGGTATAGCGTATTCATCTGCACCTGGTACAGAGATTGTCGCTGGAGTGCTGCCAATATCAATGGACAGTACATCAAAATTTACCGCGGGACGATTAGCGCAAATTACTTGACGATTTTCTAAATCTAAGCCAATGGCTCGGTCTATACATAAATGTGCATGGGCAAAGTCAGCTAATCTTGACAAATTAATGTGGCACTCATCGTAACTATATAATCCAGCAATGTGTCCGGGTAGCATTCCCGAATAAGGTGTGTCTAATGCTGGTGTAATTAAAGTTAAACTTACTCCTGGTAACGGTTTGATGCCAAACATTTTTAGTGCGATCGCATGACTATGACCACCACCAACTAGCACTAAATCAGGCATAGAATTCTGTTGATGAACACTGTATGATTTTTGAATATTTTCTACAATATCCTTTCCGACACGGTAGCGATGACTATCCGCCATACGACTGAAGCTGATTTACCTGCAATCGTAGCTATTTATAATGCGGCGATTCCTAGCCGTCTCGCTACTGCTGATTTAGAACCTGTATCTGTGGAAAGTCGCCGTGCTTGGTTTCATGGCCGAGCGCCTAATTTTCGCCCTTTGTGGGTAATTGAACAACAAGGAGTGATTGCAGGGTGGTTAAGCTTCCAATCATTTTACGGTCGCCCCGCCTATCATGCCACTGCTGAAATTAGTATTTATATTGCCCCAGCTTTTCATCGTTGCGGTTTGGGACGAAAACTTTTAGACCAAGCAATTCATCAAAGCCCTAATTTAGGCTTAAAAACGCTTTTAGGCTTTATTTTTGCCCATAATCATCCCAGTCTGAAACTTTTTGAAACATCTGGATTTCAACGCTGGGGACATTTACCTCAAGTGGCTGAATTAGATGGGGTGGAACGTGACTTAGTGATTATGGGGCTGCGGATTGGGGAAAAGTGTGAAGTTTGAAATTAAAAATCTTGACTTTTCCAAAAATTCAAAGACTTTCACTATATCAGTCCTCGTAACTCACTTCAACTAACCCAAGAGAGGAATAATGATTACTATCTGAATTTATCTATGGTTTTGCCATAGATATTAATCAATAGATAAGATTTATTATTTCAATCCATAGATATATAAGAATTAATTAGACTAATTATCGTTGATTTATCTAATCAAGTAATTCCATTTTGTTTCATATAAAGGTAAGCTTAATCTAACAAAATTAAGCAAATATAAACTTGCGTTTTTGAATAGTGGTTAGCGTCGGGATCAAAGCTCCTTGATTCCGTAGCCTTAAATTTTGTTTAAATCTAGAGGTAATTTCATGGCTCAGTTTCTACTAGAGACTGTTTGGCTAGTTCCTTTATATGCCTTAATTGGCGGATTGTTAGCCGTACCTTGGTCGCCAGGGATCATTCGTAAGACTGGGCCAAGACCCGCAGGTTATGTAAATTTAGTAATGACTTTTTTGGCGTTTCTCCATAGTGCGATCGCCTTACAAGCAACTTGGAATCATCCACCCCAAGAAGTATTTATTCATTGGCTATCAACAGCTGGTTTAGACCTTACCATTGCTATCGAAATTTCGTCAATTAGTGTAGGCGCAATGGTAGTAATTGCGGGGTTAAATTTGCTGGCGCAAATTTATGCCATTGGCTACATGGAAATGGATTGGGGTTGGGGACGCTTCTATTCTTTATTAGGTTTATTTGAAGCGGGATTGTGTGCCTTAGCTTTATGCAATAATTTGTTCTTCAGTTATGTAATTCTGGAAGTCCTGACTTTAGGAACATACCTGCTAGTTGGCTTATGGTTTAGTCAACCTTTGGTAGTTAGTGGGGCGAGAGACGCTTTCTTAACTAAGCGGGTAGGAGACTTGTTTTTGTTGATTGGGGTCTTAGGATTATGGCCTCTAGCAGGAACATGGGATTACAACGAACTCGCTGTATGGGCAAAAACTGCTGAAGTTGACCCCACAGTAATTACTTTAGTAGGTTTAGCCTTGATTGCTGGGCCGATGGGTAAATGCGCCCAATTCCCCCTACATTTGTGGTTGGATGAAGCGATGGAAGGCCCAGTTCCCAGTACAATTTTGCGGAACTCAGTAGTAGTAGCTAGTGGCGCATGGGTGCTGATTAAACTGCAACCTGTGTTAACTTTGTCACCTCTAGTTTCTACTGTCATGGTAGCGATTGGTGCAGTGACAGCAATTGGTGCTTCGTTAATTGCGATCGCCCAAATTGACGTTAAACGCTGCCAATCTTATTCTGTGAGTGCTTACATGGGCTTGGTATTTATCGCTGTAGGCACACAGCAAGATGATGCTGCACTGTTACTAGTTCTGACTCACGCCTTATCTGCTGCGCTGTTGGTGATGAGTACCGGGGGCATTATTTGGAACAGCATCAGCCAAGATGTTACTCAACTAGGCGGACTTTGGTCACGTCGCCCCATTTCTGGTTTAGCGTTTATCGTTGGCACATTAGGACTAATTGGTTTCCCACCACTAGGTAGCTTTTGGGCATTAGTGGAATTAACCGATGGATTATGGGCTACTCAGCCTTGGTTAGTCGGGATAGTGATAGCCGTTAACGCGTTGACAGCCGTTAGTTTATCTAGAGAATTTGGCTTGATTTTTGGTGGTAAACCCAAGCAAATGAGTGAGCGATCTCCGGAAGTTCACTGGCCGATGGTACTACCAATGGTGATTTTATTCGGATTTGTCCTGCATTTGCCTTTAGTGTTGCAAAGCTTATCCCTGTTACCAGACTGGGCAACCCTAAATAAAGATGTTGCACTTCTACTAATTTGGTCAAGTATTTTCGGTTGTAGCGTCGGTGGCGTAATTTACCTCGGCAATATTCCCAAACCAGTTCGTCTACCTTGGAAAGGTTTGCAAGACTTGTTGGCTTACGACTTTTACACCCCCAAACTCTACCGGATGACCATCATTTTCAGCGTTGCCCAACTTGCTAGATTCGCTGATATGGTTGACCGCTTTGTAGTTGATGGCATTGTTAACTTCGTTGGTTTATTCTCCTTACTTGGTGGAGAAGGTTTGAAATACAGCACCTCTGGCCAAACTCAAACTTATGCCTTCACCGTCCTCTTAGGCATCGGTCTTTTAGGAATGTGGGTGACATGGCCATATTGGGGCGTACAGTTTTTAGAGTTGATGTTTTGAGTCAAAGGTCAAGGGTCAATGGTCAATGGTCAATGCTCAATGATTAAGGCTTAATGTTCCCTGATCAATGGTCAATAAATCATTTGTAACTTCTGTTTCTCCTACACCTCTGCTAATCATCTGCGGTTATAAATCCCTAAACTACCATGCTGAGTGTTTTAATCTGGACACCAATCATCGCTGCTTTAATTATTGGGTTTTGGCCTAGTAATTCCATTCCACCAAATCGCGTGCGCTTGGTAGCCCTTACCATATCTGGTTTAATCCTGTTGTGGAATCTATTCATCCTGTTGAAATTTGACCTCAGCACTCCTGGGATGCAGTTTCAAGAATATTTACCTTGGAATGAAACCCTAGGTTTAAGCTACCAATTAGGAGTAGATGGGCTATCAATATTAATGTTAGTTCTCAATAGCCTCCTCACTTGGATTGCTATTTACAGCAGTAATCAAAATACTGAACGCCCCCGGCTATTTTACTCAATGATTTTGTTGGTTAGCGGTGGCGTTGCTGGTGCTTTCCTCGCAGAAAATTTACTCCTGTTTTTCCTGTTCTACGAACTCGAATTAATCCCCTTCTATTTATTGATTTCGATTTGGGGTGGTGAAAAACGGGCTTATGCAGGAATTAAGTTTTTAATTTACACTGCTGTTTCCGGTGCATTAATTTTGGCAACCTTCTTGGGTATGGTGTGGCTGACAGGTTCCACTAGCTTTGCCATTGATGCTGTCTCAACTCAAACCCTCTCCGCTGGGCTGCAACTTCTCTTACTATCAGGAATCATCCTCGGTTTTGGTATCAAAATTCCTTTGGTTCCCTTCCATACATGGCTACCTGATGCTTACGTTGAAGCTTCCGCACCCATCGCAATTCTGTTAGGTGGTGTGTTAGCCAAGCTGGGAACCTACGGTTTATTGCGGTTTGGTATGGGGATGTTCCCCAACGCTTGGAGTGTTGTTGCCCCAACCTTGGCAATTTGGGGAGCAATTAGTGCGATATATGGGGCAGTGGTGGCGATCGCCCAAAAAGATATCAAGCGGATGGTAGCATACAGTTCCATCGGTCACATGGGTTATGTGTTGCTGGCCAGTGCTGCGAGTACCTCCCTGGCCTTAGTCGGTGCAGTTTCCCAAATGTTTAGCCACGGCATCATCCTCGCCATTCTCTTCCATTTAGTAGGAGTTGTTGAAGCCAAAGCTGGCACAAGAGAGTTAGATAAACTCAACGGTTTAATGAGTCCGATTCGTGGCATACCTTTAATTAGTGCCTTACTCGTATTAAGTGGGATGGCTAGTGCTGGTATTCCCGGTTTAACAGGATTTATTGCTGAATTTATCGTCTTTCAAGGTAGCTTCTCAGTCTTCCCCATCCCGACAATATTGTGTGTCGTCGCCAGTGGCTTGACTGCGGTATATTTCGTTATCCTCCTTAACCGCACCTGTTTTGGCAGACTCGACAATGATTTAGCTTACTATCCCAAAGTATTGTGGTCTGAGAAAGTACCAGCACTAATTTTGGCCAGCTTAATCATCTTTTTAGGAGTCCAACCTACTTGGTTAGTGCGTTGGAGTGAACCCACTACCACAGCAATGGTAGCCGCAATTATCCCAGCGGAGAAAACCGTAATTCCTGAAGTTGCGTTGAAATAGTAACAAGAGACTTACGCAACTGATACAGGAGAAAATATGAATCTCACCTTAATTCCCAGTGGTCTTGTACTATTTCGCTTTTTAATAGCACCCTTCCTCCTGTGGGATGCCTGGGATGGTGATACGAGTATTTTGTTTTTAGTAGGTTTTACCGCTGCTTTTCTTTCCGACATTTTTGATGGCATTATTGCCCGGCGATTGGGTGTTAGCAATGCCAAATTGCGACAAGCTGATAGCTGGGCTGATACCTGCCTTTTTAGTTGTATCTTTTTGAGTGCTTGGCTGGGATACCGAGATATTTTGATAGCTTATCGCCTACCTTTATTGATGGTGATTTTTGCTCAAATTGTGTGGTGGATAGTGAATTTAATTAAGTATGGCAAACCCGCCAGCTATCACACTTATTCAGCCAAGTTTTGGGGAATTACATTATTTATCGCCATTGTGGCACTGTTTGGATTTAATTACGCTGACATAACTTTATGGCTAACTTGTATCGCTGGAACTATTTACAGCATTGAAGAAGTGGCGATGACGTTAATATTGCCAGTTTGGACGCATGATGTTTTGAGCATTTTTCATGCTTTAAAGATACGTCAGCAATTACAAACAACCGATATTTCTACTGTCTAAAAATAGATTTAACATCCAGGAACTAACATGGTACAGACTCCAGAAAAATCTGTTACAACTAAACTTCCACCTTCTCGTCATGAATTTGCCGAAGTAATTCATCGTTTAGAAGCTGGCGGTTCAATGTTACCAGACACGCCAGAAAACTTAATGCAAATTATCGGTATTTATAAAGCTTACGCTGTACCGATGGACTTTTACTGGCGTGACTTATTATATATAGCTGAACAGGTATTTTTAGAGCCATTTGCCTTTTTTAAATACTTCTTACCTAAAGAGTATTTAGACCTGCATAATCATTACGCTGGCGATACTGCTGATTTAAGAATTTGGCGCGGTGAAGCCACTGCCCATCCTGAACTTTTGGCATTTATGGAAAAAGGTGAAACCTTCAAAATGCCAAAGTTATTGCATCACTTATCCCACGATCGCATCAACATGGAATTTGCGGAAGCTTGTATGCGGGCAATGCTTTGGCATCGGCATATGTATGCGCCAGTTAATCAATTTGACGCTTATCTCGACTCGGAAGAATACAAAGCCAACGCTGATCGGGCAATTAAAGCGTTCTTCCAAGGCAACCCTGTAATGCTGGGACTGTACAAACTGTTTCCCGATATGTTTTTGGAACAGTGCCGCCAGATGTCATACTACTCTAACCTCGGCTTGTTCTGGGAAGTCATGGCCCCAGTGTTCTTTGAAATGTCTGACATCTACGATGAAGGCGGGTTTAAGGGTGTACCTGATGCCATGAACTTTTTGGTGAATGGCATATTTGCGATCGCTGGTCGTCCCATTTACCATCATGTTTATATCCGTGGGGAATGCTACGAAATCATACCCAAATCAAAAGGCTTCACTTGGCTGTACGAAGCAGCATTACCTTATGTAGAAGCTGTGTTCTACCGCACCGCCCCCTTTAGAGGTACAAAATCTTACAACGCCCAAGCAGGTCAAGTACCAGATGACCAAAAAGATTTCCACTACGGCATTCTCTACGCTGATGTCTTTCCTGTGGGAACTGCTGGTATTCCACCCACATTGTTAATGCAAGATATGTTGCACTTCTTGCCACAATATCTTGTTGATTATTACAAACAATATTGTCGTGGTGAAGATGATATGTTGATTCAGTTGGGTGTTAGTTTCCAACGGTCAATGTACAATGTTACTTCTGCCGTAATTCAAGCCTTGAGAACTGCACTTTTATATCCCTTAGATGACCCTAACCCTAAACATTTGCAAGCCAATCGTGAGTTTTTTGAACAACAATTAAACCGCTTTACTCGCGCTGATTATGGTATGCGTGATGCTGCCCGTCTGCGGAGTATTCAAAACCAAGATTATCGTTAATTAATGTTCTTTTCACTGCATTTCGATTACTTCACCTCTCTGAACAAGAGAGGTTTTTTATGTAAATAAATTTTAAAAACAAGATTTGTTACCGACAGGGTGAAAAACCAAAGTTTAAACTTGATTAGGCTTTGAGAATGCTGGTAAGAAATCTAGGTTTAGACTTATAGTATTCAAAAGGGGTATAAGAAATCAGTTGTCCGTATATTCTGGCATCAGGGTATTTGTAATGCTTAATATAAAAATAAAAAATCAAGTTTTAGCTAGAGATAAATTTATATGCCAGATATGTGGTTTTCAATTAAATACTAACACAGCACACATAAGTCATATATAGGACTAGTATTTGATTTTTGAAAATGATCCGTACATCTGGAGAGACGGAAAATCAAAGAGAGTGTTTTTAATGAACCACTCAAACATCCACTTAAGATGAGAAAATGTTGGGATTAAAGCACAAAAACGTCGCACCCAAGTTTTTGCTTGCAACCAAACATCTTCTATGGGGTTTTGGGAGGGACAGTTAGGAGCAAAGCGGACGCAATAAATTTTCCATTGCTCTAGAGGTAATACCAATTCACGAAAAGCCTGATACAAATAAAGCATCCAGAATAAAACCCCAACCTGTAATAGAAGCAACAATTGATGTGTTTAATTCCTCAAGACGTTGCCAGATAACTGTTCTTAACTCGTCCAAATTAGCAAAGCATTCCCAACTCAAATTCCGTTTGACTTCTTCCCATAAGCGTTCAATTGGATTAACTTGCGGAGTATGGGGAGGTTGAAATAAGAGAATAATATTTTCTGGTATTTGAAGAGTCTGGCTTAAGTGAAAAGCACCATTGTCTAATTGAATAATATGTATCTCTTCAGAATATGTATTCGCAAACTGCTCTAGAAAAATGCTAAAACAAGCTGTATTTAAATGAGAAAATTCCCAGATATAATACTCTCCAGTTAATGGTTCTACTAATCCGTATAAATAGAAGTTTTCTCTCTTCCATTGCATAATGCCAATAGGCTTAACGCCACGAAGCGTGATTAGTCTTCCTGGTTCTGTTTTTAATCCTACACGGCTTTCATCACCACACCAGTATCTAGTTTTTTTGTGTTTATCTTTTGGCTCTATGACGTGTTTTTTAATGACTTCTAAGTATTGTGGCAGTTTTTTTTAAATTCCAATTCTGCTTCTTCGTTGTGTTTTACCCCTACTGCTCTTGGTACTTTTAACTTTGCTTTCATTCGATAACGTACTGTATCGTGTACTACTTTGTATGACGCTTCTACTCCCTCTTGTGCTTTCAACCATGTTCGGATTTCTTCATAACTTTTAAATCCTTCTGGCTGTTCGAGTTCTTTTAAAAGTTGTTCTCTAGCTGAACCATTAATAATTGGCGGTCTTCCTGTACTCTTGTTTACTGACAACAGACCGTTTATTCCTGATTCTGTATAAGTCTTTAGCCATCTCTGCACTGTCACCCTTTCACTGCCCACGACCACAGCTACATCCTGTACTGTTCTTACTTGCCCCATCTTCAGCAAATACAAAGCTTGAATTCGTTCACGGCTTGATGCTGTTTTCTGCTTTAAGAGCAGTTAATGCAATTCTTGGTCTGATTCTTTAATTTCGACTTTGGTGACTCCAACTACTTTCACCCTTTT
>NZ_DF978445.1:0-78800 GCF_002897135.1 Nostoc cycadae WK-1
GAGGTTCGGCTTGGCTGTATCGTCCTTGGCTAAAGAAGAGTATAGCTAAATTGTTCAAGCTATCTGCGATGTTGGGATGATCACCTGTGAATAAAGCTTGGCAAACATTAACGCATTCTTGACTCCAAGGTTCGGCTAATTGATATAGTCCTTGTCCCTCATAAAATCTTGCTACTCCCTCAAATACCCAAGCTACTTCATCATTAGGTACTGATGCGGAGAAATTTATCTGTTGTTCTCTTGCTTCGTTTACTTCTGCAATTATCCGTTCTCCCAAGTCTTCAATGTGGGGAATAACATCTTTAACACGTTCGATATCTTTAGATGTTGCTGACTGGGGAAGGCTTTGAGCAACGGTTATCATTGCAGAAGCGAAGGTAGTTTCTAAAACTGACTTCATCTCACCAGCGTTTGCTAACTGTTCTTGCAAAAACCACCGCACTAAGGCATGAATTTTATAATATCCTTGGCTGTCTTCTACTTGTTGCAGCAAGTGACGTTTGTAGAGTTGTTTTTTGGCTTCGTTGATTTCATCTGGTAAACCTAACCCCCCTAGCCCCCCTTCCCTGCGAGGGAATGGGGGAATCAAAGCCTCTCCCCCACGGGGGGAGAGGTTTGGAGAGGGATCATCTTCATCATCTCCACCAGTCGCTACCCACACCACAAAATCCCATAAAATTGACTGGGGCGCAAATAAACTTAAAAATTTGCCTAGTTGTTGCGTCAAAGGGTAACGGTTGAGTTCTTCCCAAGTTAAAGAAAAGGCGGCTTTCACTCCCAGTTCTTCTTTGTTAAGAGTTTTCCTA
The DNA here is from genome assembly GCF_002897135.1 of Nostoc cycadae WK-1. Taxonomy (NCBI): domain Bacteria; kingdom Bacillati; phylum Cyanobacteriota; class Cyanophyceae; order Nostocales; family Nostocaceae; genus Nostoc; species Nostoc cycadae. The sequence goes on from NZ_DF978445.1 coordinate 807, forward strand.
TTTTGTAAAGCTTCCTCGTCTAACTTGCGTTGTTGCAGTCGCTCCAACATTATATATAGATTTAAATTTGGGTCTTCTGCTAAATAAGCACCAACTAACTCTATCCCCAAAGGCAAATATTCTAGACATTCACATATTGCGTCTGCGGCTTCTGGTTGGTTGTCTACTCGCTTGTCTTTCCCCAGCAATTTTTTTAACAGTTCTAATGCTTTTTCTGGCGAGAGAACATCTAAGGGAATTTCTTGAATAAAGTTTGGATCTAAATTTCGCAGGCGAGTTGTCACTAAAACACGAAAACGGTTATCGCTGGGAACAACTTCGCGCAGGTTGTCTAAGCTGGTGACATCATCAAAAACTATTAATATAGGTAACTCAGCTTGGGGATATTGCAACCAACACCAAGCGACTTGTTCTTGTAAAGTTAACAGTCTTCCGCCTTGTTCTTGGGGAATCTCAAAACCAAGTTGAACAAAAAAACTCAAAACTTCCGCCGCGAGATTACTGGCTCGGTCATTAAACCAAGTTATTCCGCCATAATTATTTTGATATTGTTTAGCGTATTGGGTGGCAAATTCTGTTTTACCTACGCCTCCCATCCCTGATATTGCGACATAGTTACCACGCTGTAAGTCTTCATGTGCTTGTGTCAGTTCTGTTTCTCGCCCGACAAAGTGAACAGAACCGCGTGGTATATGTTTTGTGGGAGTTAACTTTGTCCGTTTCCCATCGGACGAGTTTAGTCAATTAAAAGTGACTGGGGCGTTAAATGTATTACCTTGAAAAAAGTTCTTGATTTCATCTGCGAACTTTTGATTGTTGTTAAAAATCGGCTGTTGTGACTGAGATTTGAGCGTGTCGGCGATTTCCTGTATTAATTGAATAAAGTTCTGATTCGTTTCTGCTTGTGCTGCTGTCGCCACTTCTTGTACAGCTTGCGCGATTTCAGGATTAACCTTAGCCGCAGCTTCTACTTCAATTACAGCTTTGCCATAATCGAGTGCTTGTTCTGGTGCTTTTTCAATCGCGGCGACAACATCCGGCGAGTGTTTTCTCAGCTTGACAAGCAAATCGCCAGTTTTATTCCACAGAGTTTCGCCAACTATCTCACCAGTTCTTTCTAACGCTTTGGTGGCGACTACAGAGCCAAGTGCGATCGCCGCAGTAGTTAAAGGTTCCATGTGCTACTTTAATTTAGGTGCATCCTACTTATTTAGTAACACACGACTTTAGCCTCAAATTACGCAATTTAACTTAAATAATTTAGATTTTGACTATCAAAAGCAGTACGTTATGGCTAATTTCTTCCTCAATTGCTTGTGAATAAACAGATCCCCGACTTCTCAAAGAAGTCGGGGATCTAAAGCGCACCGATTTTTCCAAATCTAATAAAATTGCTATATATGCTAGTTTAGTTAACTATCAGCATAATGCTTGCCTAATTAGTGTAATAAATAAATTTATGAACATTCAGCTTGTTGAATCTTTAGTTAATGCCATCAAAGCTTTATCTGTTGAAGAACAAGAACTATTAAAGCAAAAATTAGCACATAAATCTAATTGGCAAGAGGTACGAACCAAAATTTTAACTAATGCTCAAGCTATTCAACAAAGATACAATAGTCAACCCTTTGAGCCAGATATTGACCAAATAATTCATCAAATGCGAGAAGAACGAGATCAACAATTGTTAGCAGATTAGTTACCCAGTCAAAAACAATCATGACTGCAATATTTATTTGTGTAGATGCTAATTTTTTAGTTAAGTTAGTTACTTCAACCTCAAAAACATCGCCATACTTGATTTTATGGGATAACTGGGAGCAGAACCAAGCTCAGATTATTGCTCCAACTCTTTTATGCTACGAAGTCACAAATGTTTTTCATCGAATGCAACTGGCAAAACAATTATTGGAGACAGAAGCTCAAGAATGTCTCCATAATGTTTTAAATTTATCTATTCAATTTTACGGTGATCAGCAACTTCATCAACAGGCTTGGGAAATTGCACAACAACTCAACCTCTCCGCAACTTATGATGCTCATTATTTAGCATTAGCACAAAGATTTCAGGCAAATTTTTACACAGGTGATAAACGTTTATTTAATCAGGTTCATTCTGTTTTGCCTTGGGTTAATTTAGTTGAATAATCATAGAAGAGTAGACTGCGCTCTACTTCACTCAGCTTAAGAGGATATCTGAAAAGTCGAAAATTATACTAATAACCCCTCTCCAAACCTCTCCCCGAAACGGAGAGAGGCTTTGAAACCCCCATTCCCTTGTAGGGAAGAGGCTAGGTTTTTAAAACTTAGATGTTAGCAGGAATACTTCTGAGATATCCTCTAATAAAAATTCGGAAATGTTGGGTTTCACATCGTTATACATCTAACCTACATCTACATCTTGTGTCGTTAGTAATCAGAACCCTGTCGTCACTACACAGAACTCTGTCGTTAGTAATCAGAACTCTGTCGTCACTACACAGAACCCTGTCGTTAGTAATCAGAACCTTGTCGTCACTACACAGAACTCTGTCGTTAGTAATCAGAACCTTGTCGTCACTACACGAAACCTTGTCGTTAGTAATCAATACAAAATCCTATATTCACTTAGTAATTGCACTTAGCTAAATTATCAATTTTATCTAAATTAAATAACTGTTCACAATTGGAGTAATTCTGTTAAGTAGTCTTACTAAAATTACTCTGATGCAACATAATTTGTCTCTGTAAAAACTGGCAAATTGTTAACAAAAATCTTTGTTTTAGTAATTGACAAGTATAAAATTATACATTATATTGAAAGACATGATAAAAGCGATCGCCCAATCCCGCGAAGAAGAAAGCGATCGCCTTTATACAAACCCCAACAACGGAGTATAAATATCATGATGGCACAATTACCAAAATCCGCCCAATCAAAATTAGCGCAGTTCTTAGGCGAAGATAGCAATTCCTCCATCCTTAATCAAATTTCTCAACAGCCATTTCCCCACCGAGAACCAATCAAACATTTATTAATTGGTTCACCCAAAGCCGTCACCAGTACAATTCACTATTTGCAAGTAATTGGCTACGCCAGTGTTGGGGATTGGAGTCCACTGCTCCCAACCGCCAATCCAGCCGAAGTGATGAGTATTTTAACTAGGTCAATTTTGATGCAATAAGCAAAATGTAGAGACGTTGCAATGCAACGTCTTTTAAATTTAAGCAAAAACACCAGTTTTTACCTAAAAAAATCAGATAACAAATATTAATGTTTGTGAATTTTGCTGACGCGGAATGCAGTTAGTTTAAGACAAACTAACTCTAGAAGTATTATTAGGAGAATAGTTATGTCTCTGAAAAAACGTACACCCCGCGTTTTAGAAAAAGCTGAATTAAGAGCCTCTGGATTGAAAGCAATTGATCCAAATATGGATTTTGGGGACGAGCGCAATTTGCAAAATATGACACAACTAATTGAGCAGTATCGTAGCAAAATTGATGCTTATAATACTGCTCTAGCTGTGATTGACTCTTCCAAAATGGCAATGAAAGAGTTAGAAAAAAAATTAGGCGCTCTTAATGAAAAAATGCTAATTGGAGTTGCTTTTAAATATGGTAACGACAGCACTGAATATGAGATGGCTGGTGGTGTTCGCAAAAGCGATCGCATCCGCAAAAGTTCAATCACTCGCTTGAAAGGAAGCACAGAAGAGATATCTAATAAAGTTTAAAATACATAACCCTACACTATCCAAGATTTTCGGTGCGTTAGGAATACACTCTTAGAGGATGTTGAGAAAGTATTATTGTGAACATCAAAATCTTAAAAACCTAACCCCCCAGCCCCATTCCCTTGTAGGGAATGGGGGTTTTAAAGCCTCTCTCCGCGTCGGGGAGAGGTTTGGAGAGGGGTTTTTAGTATCTTTTATGACTTTTAAAACAACCTCTTAACGCACCTTATTATTTTTGTACTAAAATGCAAAATGGTATGAGGCGCTAATTATGGAAGAATTATTAACTCTGAAAGAATTGCTGCTTCAAGGTAATATCCCAGGAGCATTAATTATTGTAGAAGAATTAGCAGAAATGAGCCGCAATGACATCATCAAAACGATTCGTAGCTATGCAGTAATTTTGTTGTTACATCTAATTAAACAACAAGCTGAAAATCGCACGACTCGTTCTTGGGATGTCTCCATTCGGAATTCAGTTCGAGAAATTCAACGAGAAAATAAGCGCCGTAAAGCAGGAGGTTATTATCTCACGCCAGAAGAACTCAGAGAAACTTTAGCAGAAGCTTATTTAAATGCCATTGATCAAGCTTCTTTAGAAGTAGAAGAAGGTCGTTATGAACCAGAAGAATTAGAAAAGCTAGTTAACAGCGAAGAAATTATTAACCGTGCTTTAGACTTAATATTATCAGGAGAACAAGATACCCGACTTCTTTGAGAAGTCGGGTATCTGAACTACTCGATTTTTAATAAAGGAGAACTAATATTAATTGGTTAAACAAAGGCTCGATACATTATTAGTAGAATTAAATTTATGTACTTCTCGCGCTTTAGCACAAAGACTAATTCAAGCAGGAGAAGTGACTGTTAATCAGCAGATAGTTGATAAGCCTGGGACAGAAGTAGATATTGCGGCGCAAATCAAAGTTAAAGAGCGATCGCGGTTTGTTTCCCGTGGCGGCGAAAAACTAGCAAAAGCTTTAGAAGAATTCGCCATTCCTACCGCTGAACGGGTTTGTATAGACGGTGGAATTTCTACAGGTGGCTTTACCGATTGTTTACTCCAAGCAGGAGCCAGTTTAGTTTATGGTATTGATGTTGGTTACGGCCAAGTTGATTGGCGGTTGCGAAATGATGCGCGGGTGATTTTGCGAGAACGGACAAATCTACGACAACTACAACCCCAACAATTATATGGTGAAGGCGATCGCATTCCCGATTTGGCGGTGGTGGATGTATCGTTTATTTCCTTAACCAAGATTTTGCCTGCATTGTGGCAATTAACTCAAGCTCCCCGTGAAGCAGTGTTGCTAGTCAAGCCACAATTTGAAGTGGGAAAATCTCGTGTTGGCAAAAAAGGTGTTGTGCGCGATCCTGACGACCAAGCTGATGCTATTTTTCAAGTATTACAAACCGCTGATCAATTAGGCTGGAAATACAAAGGCTTAACTTGGTCGCCAATTACAGGCCCGGCCGGGAATGTAGAATATCTTTTATGGTTAGGGATGGAAAGTGAAACACCACCACCAAATTTAGATGTAATTAAACAATTGACGAAATCAGCAATGGCTGATTTACGCGAGAATTAAACCAGTTATCAGTATTTATTGATAACTGATAAGTAACCACGCAAAATTAATTACAGTCATTGCGAGCAAAGCGAAGCAATCCTAACCCTTGCGATTGCTTTATTTCGCTTCGCTCCATTCGCAATGACATTGTGTAATTAATTATGTTGAACTACTTTGTTCACTGTTTACTGTTAAACATCGTAAATCAGACACTCTAAAGCTTCTGGGTGTCTGTCGCAGAATGATTCTAGAGAGGTTTTGCGGTGTTGTGCTTGCTGTTGATGAGATTTTTCAGCTTGTAATTCTTCGACAATATCCCAAGCTACAGCACAGTTAGGAGATCCATCCCCGGTTACTTCACAAGTGGAGCGAGCTTCTGCGATCGCTTCAAAAATTGCTTGTTCAATGGTTTTGCTACCATTTTGCTCAGATTGGTTTGCAGTGTCGAATCTGTCGTAAGTTGCTGTCATGATAAATCTACCTTTGTTTACTGAGATAGAGAGAGATGTGTGCTGCTGTGAAATTCACAAGCCAATACTTTCAGTTTAGATAAGCTAAAAAAATATTGCTGTGGTGAATACCCTCTTTTAATAAACTAAATTAATTGGGAAATCCACCTTGTCATTTTTGATGCAAAAAGCTATGACCAAGAAATAATGAAACCTGAAATAGCAAGTTCCATCTCTACACTTTTATAGTGCATTGTAAATTAGGCATCTAGGGCAATTATCAGCAGAATTTGATACAAGTTGATAAAGGCTGATAAACAGTAATAATTAGGGAAATAATTCTTTGAAATTCTCAATATTTCAAGCCTAATTCTTGTTGCAAACGATACAGAATTGTATTTTGGTCAACCTGCGAGAGAATTTCTTGAATCACAGTACTAGCGCCTAATTCTCCCCAAGTGCAGCCTTTTGCAAGATAAACTTGAGCAGCTTTGCCAACAGCATAAGCACCATAACCAGCAATTCCCGCTTGGGCGATCGCACTACCAGCAAAGCCAGTAATATTAGCTGGGTTATCACCACTAGCGATCGCTGCGGTACTTTTACCTAATCCTAATACAAAACTACTGCCTAATTCTCCAATTAATAAACCGCCAGAACTCATTAAAATAGTTTTAAAAATTTTCCCCGCCTCATAGCTAGTCATTGGTAAACCATACAACCGCGCCAAAGCCCGAATTAAAGCTAAATCGGCAAAAGTTCCCCCAAGCACATCTAAAACAGCAATCGGGTTGAGCGCTACAGCTAAAGCTTTATATTTAGTAAATTGCCAGATAATTGCTTCTGCTTCTTGTTCGCGTAAATCAAGAGTTTTTTGGGCGATCGCCGCTTCTGCTTCCCGTGCTTGTAGTAGTGCATTTAAAGCCAAAAGCGATCGGCCTTCACGATTAAGAATCTTCAACAGAGTTTCCTGAAGTTCTTCAATTTGCGGTGGTGGCGTTTCCCATTCATAACTTACACGCCCATCCGGCCATTCCACCCGCACTTCCAGTGGTGCAGGTTCCGCCGCCACCATCACAATTTCATCGGGTAACAAAGGCTTACCTTGGGGATGTCCTGCACCAAGTTGTTGTAAATTTTGATAAATTGCGCCTCTATCTGTATCTGGGTAAAGGTCGATTTTGTTAAATACCAAAATCAGCGGTTTTTGCGCCTGACGTAAATCTAGCAATGCTTGATATTCAGTCCGCGTAATATCACCAGACACAACAAATAAAATCAAATCTGCCTGACGCGCCACATCTCGCGCCATTTGCGCCCGTGACTCCCCAGCAATTTCATCTAACCCCGGAGTATCAATTAACTCTACAATTATCTTGCCTCCCGCTGGTTGCCATCTCACAGAACGCGGCCATTGAGTCACCCCATTTAACGGCCCTGTTTGCAAAATCTTCTCTCCCAGCAAAGCATTCAACACTGCCGATTTTCCCCGACTCACCAAACCAAAGACAGCTATTTTAATTAAATTAGAATCTAGTTTACTGAGTGTGGCATTCAAAACCTCTAATTCCGGCTTTACCAAACCCGCCAATTCTGGGTTAAATGATAACTGTCCTGACTTGCGAAGATATCCATACCAAGATAACGCTTGTCGGAGACTAGCACGGGCGCGGTTTAAATGAGTTTCTTCCAGGTTACGATTACGCACGGGGATTTAAGGTAAAACAAACAATAGGTTATAAGAACTATAGCCATATCTCTATTCTGCGTTAATTTATAACCTGTCTGTGTTGTTGCTTAATACTCTAGATCTGATTCTTCCACAATCGGCAATTCAATGCTGAATTCAGTTCCCCAGGATGGATCAGATATCATATTAATTCGACCATTATGACTCTCAATAATTTGGTAACTAATCGATAATCCTAATCCTGTGCCTTGACCGACGGGTTTAGTAGTAAAAAAAGGATTAAATATTTGATGATGAATCTGGGAGGGTATACCGTTACCGTTATCCTTAATGCGAATGGCAATGTAACAATCGTTGAGTTTCTCAGTACAAATCCAGATGCGACTAGGATAATTTTGCTTTAATTCTGGTGACGCTGCCAGCGATCGCAATTTTTCCGCTTCTTCTAAAGCATCAATCGCATTATTTAAAATATTCATAAATACTTGATTGAGTTGCCCAGGAGAACAATAAATCAATGGCAATTCATCATATTCCTTAATCACTTCAATGCCACAATACTCAGCGCTAGGTTTGAGGCGACTTTGTAAAATCATCAATGTCGCCTCTAAACCCTCATGAATTTTAACTAACTTGAATTTTGCTTCGTCTAATCGAGAAAAGTTTCGCAAAGATTTGACAATCTCAGCAATCCGCTGAGAACCCATCTGCATAGACTGGAGTAATTTTTGGATATCTTCTTGCAGAAAATCAAGCTCTATGTTGCCAATTGCTTGCTCAATCTTCGGTGTTGGCTGGGGATACTCTTGTTGATAGAGGTGAATTAGTTTGAGTAAATCATCATAGTATTCACTGGCATAAGCAAGATTTCCATGAATAAAGCTAATAGGATTATTAATTTCATGGGCAATTCCCGCAACTAACTGTCCTAACCCAGACATTTTTTCTGTTTGCACAGCCTCCAGAGCATTTTGCAGTTTGATCAGAGTGTATTTTAAGGTTTCATTCGATTGTGCTAGTTCAACCTGAATGCGTTGGCGCTGTTGAATTTCCTTACTTAGTGCATGAATTTTTTGGTTCAGCACAACAAATTCATTTTTCTTGCGCTTGTCTAACCGTAGTAAAATAATTGCGGGGCTTTGAGGCGATCGCGGTTGAACTACCCCCCCTTGACTACGACAAGCAATCCCCTCTTCTTGGGCTTGGTGAATAGTAAAAGCGCCCAAAATCATTTGACGACTTTGGGCGCAAGCTTTCAGATAATCAGCTACCTTCTCTGGCGAATCAGTGACAAACTCACTCAAATACTGACCAATCAGTGCTTTACTAAGTTTATTAAACAATTTAGTTGCACCTTGATTGACTGCCAAAATTTCACCTGTGCTAGTTATCAGCAGCATAGGTTCTGGCAAAACCTGGGCAAAGGTTAAAAATTGATCAGGTGTCATGATCTTGAGGTATAGCAGCAGTATCTTTGCTGTTGCACGGAACACTAACAGAGTAAAAGTGAAAAGACTCCGCTATCTTTGAGGGAATCAACTTCAACCGGAACATATTACAGCCACAGGGTTATAAGCTTAACGCTGCTACTAAACTTTAAAGTATTCTTGTCCAGCAAAATCCTCTACTTCTTCACTCGGTTTGAGATGAATAATCACTGTGCATTCCTTTGCACCTCTAGCGATTGTGTCTTTTAACTCGACTCTTGCATAACCGAGATTATCCGCTGCGATCGCACCAAATATATTCGATGTCATCACACACATAGCTTCGCGCCCTTCTACCTGTTCTGCAAAGGGACATCTGCGATTGCCTAAAACTATTTTCTCATCACTTTCTTCAATTACATAAAAGTCGCCTTGAATCCGGCGTTTCCAATCGACAAGAACTGCTGTTACCTGCTCACGGGAGAGATTAGATAGTTGCAATCCGTTATGATATATCTGGTTGACGTGCTGACCAGTTCGATAGCCAACTACATTCAAAAATCCTGCTGCTTCTTCAATACCAACCACATCTTGTAAAGTTCCAGCTAATTCTCGAATGATAGTCCGCAGAAACTGATCACGTTCTATCGGTAATTCTAATGATTTTATCTCGTCGTCGAGTAAAGATGTTTGAATCATAATGGAGTTTTCCCCTGGATATCTAAAGTGAAGAATCTTCAATAGGAATGTGTTAAAGGAAAATTAATGAAATATCAAAATCCCTTCCTTTAGTTCTATTGACACCCAACTAATAGTAGTCTTCCCTTACTAGTTAGAAAACTCACATCAACAGTGCATAATTTACCTGATTTCAACTGGTTTAAACATCCTCTGAATTGATAAATGCCTTGTAGCCTTCAATTTTACTAGCCAACCGTGCAGCCAAAAATGGACTTGCATCTTTCAAAGCTGTGTATATCTGCATAGCTTCTTCTCGGTATTTGGCAATTTTTTCTTGATTCCAGTAATGTGGCGGTGCTTGGAGGTTAGTGATTCTATCTGCCAACTTTACCATCCAGACTTCTGGCGGCTGTTGTTTTATCCGCCTTAAACTATCCGCCATTTGAAGATGTTTTACCAGATTATTATCTTTAGTTAATGCAAGTATACCTTGGGCGACTGCTTCACCAAACTCAGCTTTAATTTGTTCAAAAGTTGTATCGGTGTCTTCGATGGTGTCATGCAAAACTGCACATTGAATTGCCAAATCACCATCAGCCACTTTTTCCACGTTCAAAGCTGCAATAATTTCCATACTCACAAAACTCAGGTGCATAATATAAGGCAATTCTGAACCTGGCATCTTCTGATCTTGATGAGCGATCGCCGCGAATTTATACGCTTTAATATAACTTTCTTGTGACCAGTTTTGGGTATTCATATCAAAAATTATCAATCTAATATGTAATCACTTCAAAGCTCAGATACCAGACTTTTTACAAAGAGAACAGGGAACAGATAAGACGGCATAATTTTAATTCAACTACCCTCTTGACATTACACACATTACATACTACATTTGTAGTATAAAGATAACAACCCAGTTCCAAATCATCAAAACATGGGTCTGTAGCTCTAACGGTAGAGTTCCCGGATTCCACTTGTGTCCTAACCGAAAAAGCTTACATACTAGCTCAATAGTAGAGCGCTCGTCTTGAGAACGATTAGTTGCAGGTGCGATTCCTGCGTGTGTTACCACAGCTTTTTCAACTTGCATGAGGAGTGAGTGCAACTCTCACAGGGAGGGTATCGGTTCAATTCCGATCAGATCCATTAAATAATTTGTCATTAAACAAGAGGTGATTGTCATGGTTCATATTCGATTTGAAGGACGTTCTGTTGATGTTGCAGAAAGACAACTAGGAATTGTTGCACAGATGAATGATGTAGCAGTCAAAGAACAGGTAGCGCGACATTTAGATGTCAATAGCGATCGCCTTTCTGCATACATTGTAGATCGCCGCTCTAGTGGTGATTTGATTATCCGTCCTGAAGCTGTGTACGGTTGAAGACCCTAATCTTCCGTGTCCTGACACATCAAGCATACATACACATTGATAACGGCTCTAAGGTAGTAAAATTCGAGCGATCGAACAAGCGAAGCATGATTTTTAAATCTCTCGCAGATTTAGCGTGCGTGTCCACTGCCAATATTTGGTAAGAACGGCCGTAGTTGTAAAAAGCTTTTTGAACTTACACGGATTTATTTAAAACTTTATTCCGCGCCCTAACTTGTAAAGCCTACACACCATCCAGCAATGGATATACAGGTTCAATTCCTGTCGCTTCCACTAATGGGAGCGTAGCCTAATTGGTAAAGGCGACTGTGAAATAGCTTTGCTAACTTGTGCGGAATTCCAATAATTGAAATTGTATTTAACTAAAACATTAATTCAATCATAGAGAGGTGATTTCAATGATGTCCCATAACTTATGTAGCCACACAACCTCATCAGTAAAACCATTTTTCAATAACATAAGTTATGAGCGAACATCGTTTGAGCGAAGTCGTGATTGAACGTCCTCGTTATGGCAGAAGAATTAGTCTAAAAAAGCAGACAGGCTCTAAAAAGCAACTGTATAAACTCACCCAAGAAGCAACTGAATATGGGTTCTTCAATCCCTACATAATTAAAACTAACCGCAGACATAGAACAAAGCATTCTTCAGATCAGCTTGGCCCGTTGCGTCGGTTTTTGCGCTCGAATGTTGGACAACCTTGGGATGATGTTTATAGCAAACTCTGTCAACGTTTAAAGACTAACACAATGACAGGACAACACGTTATTGGTCATTTGTGGGATTTCGTTGAACGCCACGTAGAAATAATTGATGATGTCTTGTATGGGAAGTCTTATCGGTGGTATGGAATTAAATTAGATGGCATTGACCGCAATTGCTTCTATGTTCATCCAGAAACTGGGATTCTTTGTGTAGCAAGGCGAGTAGCTCATAAGTGGAGTTTCCCAACAAATAATGATGTTATTACCATTGATAATTATCATCAATACCAAAAAATAGACGATATTTGGTATCTCATTACTTTTGAAGATTTTCCTCCTGACCCAAAAGATTATACAAAGGATATTTTTAAAGGTGTACTTAATGAGTATTGTTCAGCCGGTGGAGTTTACGCTGTGAAAAAACAACAGTGTAATAAAAAACAACTCCGATGGATTTTAAAACAACTTTCTCAAAATTAAAATTATTCACTTCGTGTCCTAACCGCAAAAGCCTACATACTAGCCAAATTGGAATAGGCACTTGACTTAAAAGCAAGAGTTTACAGGTTCAAACCCTGTGTATGAATCAACAGCTTTTTCGACTTACATGAAGTGATTTTATTCATCATCAACTATGAGTTAAATTCAACTCATTGGAGGTTGCCATGTCTGTAAAAACTTTAGAAATTTTAGAACAACTCAAGTCTCTCACTACCAACGAAACTACTCAATTAGTCAAGCAGATTGAAGCAACCTTCAATGTTGATAGTTCCACACCGAAATTAGTTCGGATTGGTAAACGAGATGAAGATGAAATTCAACCGCAAATTCAGACCGAATTTGATGTTTTATTGGTATCGGTTCCGGCGGAAAAAAAGATTACCTTACTCAAGGTCATCCGTACGCTAACTGGAATGGGACTCAAAGAAGCAAAAGATTTTGTAGATTCCCTTCCTCAAGTGGTGCAGTCGGGATTGGATCAAGAAGCAGCTGAAGCTCTCAAACAGCAGTTAGAGGAAACTGGTGCTGTTGTTTCTCTCAAATAACATAATATCGGCAGTTGTTGCCGCGCCCCGATCGCAGAAGCTTACATAACTCTAAATCAGTTACAAAAATGCTTCTAAAACTTGCGCGGTGACAATATCACCCCGCGTGCAACATCTGCCTCCTGCAATTTTGAGATTTTAGATTGCAATCTAAAATCCAAAATCTAAAATTTTTTGAGGAGGTATTATGAATACTACAGAACGCGACTTGCGTTTAGAAATGCTCAACAGTTTGCTAACAACACCTCACCGCAAACTTGAGCAAGTCGCAGAAATTCATCAGTTAATTGTTGAACTTGACCCTATATTTTACGGACATTTGGCAGTTTGGTATCAGCGTCATGGTGATGTCCGCGACCACAAGGAAGTGTTTGTGGCTCATTTGCTAACCAGCAATTTAACTGAACACAGAGATGCTGGATTTATGATGCTGCAAGAGTTTCCGCCTTATCAGGTGGCTCGTGTAGTAGATTTTATGAAGCAGCAGCAAAATAAAATGCCACGTTCAGCGCGGACTGCGGTGCGACGTTACCTGAAGACACGAGAAAGCAATCCAGCTTTATTCGATCGCGCGGCACTGCGAGGACGTAAAGCAATGAAGCATTTGTATGCGTCTCTGCACATCAAGCCAAACGAACGCGCAAATGCGATTTTGTTCCGCGATACTCCGCCAGAGGGTTCTTTAGCAAATGTGTTAAAGCAACTGGCTAAGGCAAAAAGTACCGCAGAACAAGCAAGGTTGATTGTGGAATTTAAGATTCCCTATACTATTGCGATCGGTGCAATCAAACAACTTACACCAGTTGTGTTGGTAGCGTTAATCAACAGCATGACTCCCCAAGAAGTGATCAATAACCTCAAATCACTCCAGGCGCGGGGTGCAATGGATCATCCAGAAGTCAAAAAGCTGATTGATTCTAAGCTGGAAGAAGCATCTAAAAGTGGGCGTGTGGCTGCATTCAAGGCGCAGATTGCCGCAGACACCGCAGACTTCGACGCAGATACCGTTGCGCGACTAGAAAAAGTCACTAACGAGCAGGTGAAACGACGCGGAACAATTGCCCGTCCAACCGCTTTGCTGATTGACAAATCTGGTTCAATGGATAATGCGATCGCTCTTGGTAAGCAACTGGCTGCGCTGATCTCTGGTATCACGCAAGCAGAGTTGTTTGTCTACGCCTTCGATACCATTCCCTACCCTGTCACCGCTAAAGGCAAAGAGCTAACAGATTGGGAGCGTGCCTTTCAGCACATCAATGCAGGTGGTGGTACTAGTATCGGCTGTGCATTGGAAGCAATGCGGAAGAAAAAGCAGGTAGTTGACCAGATAATTCTGGTAACAGATGAAGGTGAAAATGCGACACCTTACTTCAGTGAAGCCTATAAGACTTACTGTCGTGAGTTTGCAGTGATGCCTAATGTTGTGATTGTTCGTCTTGGTACTTATTACAACTGGGTAGAAACTCAACTCAAGCAGCAGCAAGCACCTGTAGAAACTTTCACCTTTGCCGGCGACTACTACAGCTTGCCTAATCTTGTTCCACTGCTAACACGTCCCTCGCGCCTAGACTTGCTAATGGAGATTTTAGATATGCCATTGCCTGTGCGTGAGGATAAGTAGAATCGAAAATGGGTGCGTTATGTTTATACTTGACGCACCTGATAACCTAAAGCAATTTTGGTGTTGCTGATTAGTAGAATATGTGTTGTTTCGCGCATAGACGCGGTAGCGGCTTCTCGAAGAGTAGATGTAAAGGCGCAAAAAATCAATGTTTACTCTTTGCTAAAAACCTTAATTCATCTCTTGCGTGACCCGACTTTTGGAGCCTACATACTAGTACGAGAGGAAAAGTAACACTGTCAAATCAGTGGGCGTTTGTGAAAGGGGAGTACGAAGAACCTGGAAAGTAGGCTTAAAAGTAGCCATCTTTGAAAGAGTGTGTAACAACTCACCAGCGGAGTTCCTTTAGTAACAGAGAAAACGCAATGCTCCACAAACTTGCACGCGGGAAATAATTATATAAATTCTAATGTTACTCAATTAACGGATAAATTCTTCTTTGCAACTTTGCGTGAGCTTATTATGACTAATATCCGTAAGCTAATTAATCAAATTGCGATCGCTGAATCTGAGTTGTACACTACCCAATTTCTCGCGCCTTGTGTCAAAGGTGGACGAGTTCGCACAAAGGTAACGGGGATGGTTTACACCTTCATACCAAAGCCAAATAAATTTGAAGGTTGGGGTATTTTTCAGCCTATGGATACGAAGACAGCAAAGGTTGTGGAAGAAGCAGACTTACCCCAAATCGCAGAATACTTGCAACATTTTCCCCAAATTAGGTTGCGGTTAGCACATCAATTACAGGGAAAAACTTGGTTAGCATATCCGGTGAATGAAGTAGATGTGCGTCAACGGTTGCAGGTGGTAAAACCGATCGCAGTTCATTTAGTAACTGAGGCTGGAGTATTTGAGCAAATTATCGCCCGTTGGAATGGACAATCGTGCTGGTTTGAAGATATCGATCGCCGTACAGATCCGATAATTGTGGAAACTCTGCAATCTGCTGTGAAGCAACTGATTCCCGTGGAGGAATTGAAGTTTAAGGATTTGACTCCAGAAATTCGCACTGTGTATGAATTAGCAACTAAGCGGATTGAGGGTTTTGATCAAACCAAACAAGATGAAAAGCGATTGAAAAAAGCTTTGCAGATGGGTGGTGGTGAATTAAACCAATTTCACGATCGCGGTGATTACTGGACAGTTGATTGGACAACCGCTGATGGTGTGCGTCACAGTAGCGCGATCGCTAAAACTGATTTGACTGTAATTAGTTCTGGTATTTGCTTGAGTGGACGCGATCGCGATTTTGATTTGCAATCTTTAGTAGCTGTCATGGAACAGCAGGAGTAATAATGAGTATTTTTTTCCACGAACAGCTTTACCGCAGCAATGCTGTTATGGCAAAGTTGAAAAATTATCCTGTAACAATTTGTGGTGCGGGAGCTTTAGGAGCTAACATTGCTGAGAACTTGGCGCGGTCTGGTTTTGATAAACTGACAGTGATTGATCGCGATCGCATTGAGGAACGCAACGTTTCTACTCAGCCTTACTACCGTGCTGATGTCGGTGCATTCAAAGCGAAAATTTTGGCTAATAATTTATACCGTGCAGTTGGTACTAAAGTTGATGCCAAAACTAAAGAATTGACATCAGAAAATACCAATCAATTACTCAAAGATAATCAGCTAATTGTTGATGTTTTTGACAACAGTGTGTCACGTCAAGCGGTGAAAGATTATGCTGATCAATTTAGCATTCCTTGTATTCACGCTGGGTTAGCTGCTGATTATGCAGAAATTATTTGGAATGACGTTTATCGCGTTCCTTCCGATGTGAATGATGATGTTTGCGATTATCCACTAGCGCGAAACTTGGTGATGTTAACTGTGGCTGTGACTTGTGAGGCGATCGTTTCATTCATTGCTACAGCACAACAGCGTAATTTCACAATTACATTGAAAGATTTAACTGTTCAATCGCTATGTTTGTGAACTCAAGCAAACAGTTTACACATCATCAGTCATTTTGTTTGTCGTATTTGAGCGAATGGCTTTGTTCAAATCTTGAAACAAGTCTTCTTCTGCATCCCGTTCTTGTTTGAGTTCTCGAATCATTTCCTGGCTAGAACCAATCAATAAACCCGCAACTCCACCAATAATGGCGTATTTTTGAGCTAAATCTTTATACATTGGACTTGTGTACGGGCAAGGAAGTAAATGAGCCACAACAAAACCTATACCTGCGCCTAAAAATGCGGTGACAATGCCAGAGAAGGTAATTAATTTGGCGTTCATTTGCTTTGCTCCAATGCTCAATTTACTCGCATATTAGAGCATCGATTTACTAATCGAAGACCTAACCCCCCAGCCCCCTTCCCTCACAGGGAAGGGGGTAACTCAACTCCCCTCTCCGCGTCGGAGCGAAAAGTTGAGCCAGTGCGTTGGACGGGTTCCCCGGCATAAAGCAACTGGCGTTGCGCGTCCGGGTTTCCCGGCGCAAAACTTTTCAAGACAGAGGGGTTGGGGGAGAGGTTCTTTCCAGATTACTAAATTGGTGTTCTTGCGGGTATGGCTTGATTATCTGTGGATTTAACAAATTTGCACCTAAATTTTTACCTGTTGTAATATGAAATTCTTAGAGGTTGTTTTAAACGTGATTTGTTGTGATTGTAAACACCTATCGATCCCCCCTACCCCCCTTAAAAAGGGGGGAATTTCTTCAAGTCCCCCTTAAAAATAGGGATTTAAAAGGATCAGATGATTTGTGTGTACACGATAGCCTTAAAAAGGGGGAAACTGGACTCAAAGTCCCCCTTTTTAAGGGGGATTTAGGGGGATCTACAAACTTTTGCTACACACAGCAGAATTTTTTAAATATCTTCTTAATTTAGCCGCTGCATTCACAATGTCAGCCAACACATTAATTATGTGAGGCGACGCATTAATAATGTGTTGCTCAACATTCACAATATCAAGCAACGCATTCGCAATGTAACGCGTTACATTAACATTGCCGATGAAAAAAACTAATTGTCAGTGGGTTGAATCATGAGATTGGTGATCATCAGGGTTCTGCGTTACAGTCACAACTGATTTAGGTTGTGTATTTGCTGTTGCTTGTCTCTCAGAATCAGGAGACCCAGAACGATGAGAAGGTTTGCGCTTTAAAAAGCGTTCTTCCAAATTCTTGATGATGATGTACAGCACTGGTACTATCAGCAAACTCAAAATTGTAGAAACGAGTAACCCGCCAAATAACGCCGTTCCCAACGACCAGCGTGAGGCAGAACCGGCTCCTGAAGCGACTACTAGAGGGAAAAACCCTAGCAATGATGCACTTGATGTCATGACAATTGGTCGAAATCGCTCTTGGGCGGCGGTTAAAGCTGCTTTTTGAATTGTCATCCCTTGTTTAAAGGCTTGGTTAGCAAATTCGACAATCAAAATTGCGTTTTTTGAGGCAAGTCCGATTAACATGACTAATGCAACGTTGGCATAGACATCGTTGACTAAACCGCGTAATGCTAAAGCACTCAACGCACCTAACAACGCTAAGGGTACAGTCAACAAAATAATTGCTGGGTCAATATAACTTTCATACTGAGCCGAAAGGGTGAGAAACACCATCACGATTCCGAAACCAAAAATCAGAATACCCAAGCTACCCGCAGATAATTCTTCTCGCGCTGTGCCAATCCAGTCGCTACCAATTCCGGGAATGGCGGCTGTATTGACTGCTTGCTGCATTGCTTGGATAGCTTGTCCACTACTGTAACCCGACGCTTCTCTACCTTGAAGGCTGATAGCGCGGAAGCCGTTGTAATGAGAGATGACGGCTGGCCCGGTAATGGGTGTGAGTGTGGCTACCTCACTTAAGCGCACCATTTGGTTATTTGCCGATCGCACATACAATTGCCGAATATCGTCTGGTGATTGTCGATAGTCGCCGTCTGCTTGTACATAAACACGATAACTCTGCTGTCCCAGGGTAAAATCATTCACATATTGGGAGCCAACGGCAGATGAGAGGGTGTTGACAGCTTGCTGAAAATCGACGTTGAGGGCTTCTAGGCGATCGCGATCGAAGTTAATTTGAAACTGGGGTGTACTGGCGGTAAATTGCGTAAATACGCCACCTGCTAAGGCTGGTTGTTGATTAGCTTGAGCAATTACCGCTTGAGCGTTGGCGAAAAAGTCATCAATTGTTAATCTTCCATTGGTGCGGTCTTCTAGCTGTAACTCAAATCCCCCTAATGTACTAAAACCTTGAATTGGTGGCGGACTAACTGCGGTGATAATCGCTTCGGGGATTGATTGAAATGCGCCATTGATTCGCCCTAAAATTGCCGTGGCGCTTTGATTTGGTTGAGTACGTTCTTCCCAAGGTTTAAGTTTGGCAAAAAATACACCGCGATTAGAACCACTACCCGCAAAGCCAAATCCTGACGTTGCAAACACGTTATCAATCTCTGGTTCCTTCTCCAGAATTTGTTCAAGTTTTGTAATTACTTCATCGGTATAACCGAGAGAAACGCCATCAGGAGCTTGAATAATTCCTAACACAATGCCTTGGTCTTCATTAGGAACAAACCCTGTTGGCACTTGAGTAAACATAAAATAGGTTGCAGCTAAACCCACCACAAACAATGCCACAACAGCATAACGTAAGCGAATCAAAAAATTAACGATCGCAATAAACTTTTGAATAATCCATTGCAATATCTGATTAAATTTGTTGAAAAACCAACCCACAGGGCCGCGTTTGGGTTGGGGCGGACGCAGTAAAATCGCCGCCATACTCGGACTAAAGGAAAGGGCGTTAAATGTGGAGATGGCGATCGAAAATGCAATTACTAAGGCGAACTGTTGATACATTTTCCCGGTGGAACCAGGGAAAAATGCCACGGGAATAAACACCGCCATTAACACTAAGGAAGTGGAAACTACTGCTCCCGTCAATTCCTCCATTGCTTCAAAAGAGGCTTGTAGCGGTCTAACTCCCTGTTCAATTTTGCTGGCGATCGCTTCTACAACAATAATCGCATCATCAACAACTAATCCCGTGGCTAAAATTAAGCCAAATAAAGTCAAGTTATTGAGGGAAAATTTAAATATGTAAGCAAATGCCAATGCCCCAATCAGCGAAACTGGAATCGCCACAATGGGAATAATCGTAGCTCGCCAGTCTTGGAGAAACAGAAAAATCACCAACACCACCAAAGCGATCGCTTCGACTAAGGTTTTGATTACTTCTTCTAACGAAGCTTGCACAAACCCAACGGTATCGTAAACAATCTGAGTTTTTAATTCCGGCGGAAAATCTTTAATCAATTCATCCATCTGCGCTTCAATGTTTTTTGCCACATCCAGCGCGTTACTTCCTGGTGACTGATAAATTGCCAGCCCAATGGCAGGTTTACCATTATTTCTGGCATTGCTGGCGTAAGTTTCCGAGCCGAGTTCCGCCCGGCCAACATCCCGAAGTTTAATTAAATTACCGTTAGTCCCCGCTTTAATCACAAGATTGCCAAACTCCGCAGCATCTTTAAACTGACCATTTACCCGCAGGGGAATTTCATAACTTTGACCAGCAGGGATAGGCGCTTGACCTAAAGTTCCGGCTCCGGCGAGAATATTTTGCGATCGCAATGCCGTCGCTACATCTGCGACAGTTAATTGTCGACTCGCTAAAGCATTAGGATCAAGCCACAGCCGCATTGCATAACGTTTTTCACCAAAAATTGTTAAATCGCCGACTCCTGGAGTTCGCAGCAGTTGATCGCGTAAATTCAGGTCAATATAATTACTAATAAATAGCGGATCATATTCATTATTTTCCGCATAAAATGTATACACTAACAAAATACTTGTAGAAGCTGTCTGCGCGGTTACACCCAGTTGTTGCACACTTGTGGGTAGGCGGGGTGTAGCACGAGCAATCCGGTTCTGTACGTTTACTTGGTCAATATTTTTATCAGTTTCCGAACCAAAATATACAGAGATTTGGCTACTACCAGCGGAACTATTGGAGGTCATGTACTGCATCCCCTCGACCCCGTTCAGTTGACGCTCAATTGTGGTTGTAACAGCACTTTCCACAGTAGAAACATCCGCCCCAGTATAGTTAGCTGAAACTTGAACGCGGATGGGGGCAATATCTGGCAAGTAATTGAGAGGGAGTAGGGGAATACACACGCCTCCCAAAATCAAAATCAACAGAGAACAAACGGTGGTTAACACCGGACGCTTGATAAAAGTATTAGCGATCGACATGATCGGATGTCCTGGATTTAAGATTGGGGTTGAATAGGTGTGCCTTCTCTGAGTTTGAGAATGCCAGAAGTAACTATGGTTTCGCCAGCTTTCAGTCCGTCAAGAACTTGATAATTTGTGCCTTGAATCTCACCCAGCCGGACTAAACGCTGATGTACAACTTGTTGCGGTTTACCGTCTACAGTTGTGTTCTCTGTGACAAACACAAAACTTTGTCCGCCAATGCGAGAAATCGCCACGGTGGGAATTAATATTCCTGGCTGCTGATTCCAAATGATCCGCGCCTGTACATATTGCCCATCGCGCAATTGTCCTTGGGCATTACGAAAGCGGGCTTTGCTTAATACTGACTGCTGATCAGAACTTACCGTTGGGGAAATATAGTTAATTGCACCTTGACCGATGACCTTTTGTGTGTTGGGATTGAGCAATTCCACAGGTAATCCAATTCGCAGTTGCGGCATTCGATTGGAAGGCACAGAAAGATTCAAATCTAGGGCATCATTTTGGATAATTGTGGTGATTGTTTGTCCGGTATTGACAAAATCTCCCACTTTGACAGGAAATTCACTGATTACGCCAGCAATGGGTGAAACTACTCGTTTCTGATTCACATTAACTTGAGCCGCTGCGGTACTGGCTTGAGCTGCGCGGACATTAGCTTGGGCTTGACGAACGGCTGCACCCGCCGCAGCAACTTCTTTTTCTGCGGCTTGTAAATCTGCGATCGCCGCTTGTAAGTTATTTCTAGCAATATCTAATTCTTGTCTGGCTTGCGCTCCCTGAGTCACTAACTGTTGAGTGCGATTAAACTGGGTTCTTTGCAGTTGAACATTCGCGGCGACTTTTGTCCGTTGCGCCTCGGCTTGTTGTAGTTGTGCTTGCGCCGTTTTTAACCCAGCTTGGGCAGCATTGGTGGCTGCTATAGAACTGGCAACATTGGCTTGAGTTTGATCTAAACTCAAAGTTGCGATCGCTGTTCCCTTTTGTACCCTCTGACCACTAGACACTAAAATTGATTCAATTCGTCCTTGAATTTGCGGCTGTAGCGTCACTTTTTGTTGTGCTTCTAAAGCTCCTACAAAATTAGAACTTTCTTGGGTTGTGCTATTGCCAATTTGTTGAACTTTTACCTGCAATGCCGAGTTTTTCCCACTGGCTGCGGGAGCATTTTGAATCGGAGCAGCTGAACGTTGATTGCCAAAATGCGAAAATAAAGTCATTCCGCCAATAGCGACAACGAGACCTAACCCCAAACCGACTAACAAACCTTGCTGCCCTGAAAGCCTTCTCAAAGCGGCATTACTAAATTTAGGAGTTTCCATTACCTCACCTTACAACTGCCCCAGCAAAATTAATTAAATGTGAGTTTGCCAACCATTTATTCTGAAGCCGGAATCTAACTTTTTTTAAATGTGGGCAACAGGATGATCTCTTACCCTATTAATAAGTGCATTCATGCTCCAAAGAGATGATCTTTGCGCCGCAATAGAAATGAAAAAGTCACAACTATTTCATCTTGGCAACACTGAGAATTCACTATAGGGCATACGCATAATTAATTTATCTTTCATTAGTCAGATAGCTATAAGACTCTGGTTTGATTACTGAAGTTATTTATGTAGGTAGGTAATGAGAAACAGAAAACAGCAAACCGCAAACAATTAGGGTTTAAATATATTGATTTTTTGCCCAAATCAAATATGACTCATACATCTGTGATGAAACAGCATATTTTACTTTTTTAAGAAATAAATATGGGATAAATCTTTCCTTAGTAACTCAGTTATAGCGGTAGTCAGATATGTTAAGACAACTTGAAAGCTTGAATACAAGGATTAGTAAGACTTTTCCTCCTGCCTTCTGCCTCCTGCCTCCTGCCTTCTGCCTCCTGCCTTCTATTAAGGAAGCTCACTAATCTCAGAACCAGTTGCACAAAAAGCCTCAACAGCTTGCGAAAACTGACGATTTTGTTCCATCAGTGCCATGTGTCCACCTGGTTGCAGAGTAATTTTTTGAGCCGCAGGTAATTCTGCTACCATACGATCGCTGGCAATAGGTTTAGTGGCTATATCAGAAGCACCGCAGACAGCCAGAAACGCGCTATGCCTAGCGTAAACAAGCACCCAGTCTTTATTGGTGTTGCGATGATGTAACTCATCCAAATCAAATTATTGTTGCTTCAGAACCTTTATCTAACCAAAATTGGACGGCTTTTCCTGAGCAAAGTATGCTATTTGTTCAAGCAGAATCATTAATACCAACAATTAGAATTTTGGAGAGTTCCACCTAATTTTATTTGCATAAAAATACAGCATAGAAGACGCAAACTTATAAGTTACGTCTTCTATTAAAGTTTCAAAATTTAGAAAGTGAATGTGGTGCGGATTGTCCCAATCACAATATCATCATTGTCATTGTTATGGTCTGGAGCAGTTAACCAGATGACTCCTGGAGTAATGCTGATGTTATCGCTCAGTTTGTATTGGTAGAAGCCTTCAATATGCAGTGAAGTATCAGAGTCTCTACCAATAGTATTTCTTAACCCACTACTGGCACCTGTGACTTTTGGTTCCATCCCCACAATAATGCCACCAACACTACCTTCTTTACCTAAATCGGGGAAAGCGAGTGTGACTGCATAGTTCCAAATGTCCAGTTCACCACGAGGAATAGTACCATTATTTGTATCAACTGCTGCTAAGGTACGCGTGTTGGTATAACCAACCCAACCACCAATAGCAAACTTCGGACTAAGTTGGAAGGATGCTTGGAAGCCGTAGGAATTACTAGAAATTGGTAGATTTAGTCCTTCTCCTAAAACATCCGTCAAAGCCGTATTACTAGCTAGGGCAGTGCGTAAGTTAGCACGGTTACTACCAGCGGTCAAGTCAGCATTATAGGAATTAACGTAGGTAAAACCGAGAGTCAAACCTTTAGTCGGTTGGACAGTTAACTGTCCCATAGCACCGTAAGCGCCGTTAAATAAACCATTTCCAGAGGTAGGGTCGTTAGGGCTGCTGGCTAGATAACCTAAACTTAATTCCAATGCGTCGTTGAACTGGTGTCTCAGACCAATTCCTGCACCAGCAACAGGATAATAAATTGGGTTGCGTGTACCAAAGTTAGACAATGCACCAAAATCACCATCACCGTCAAAAAATGGGTTCACAGTATTGGTAAAATCATCTGCTGCACCCGCGTTGGCTTCTAGGATGACTGTGGTTTTTTCGCCCAGAGGAAAGCTATACAACAGTGCATCTATAGCTACCTCATTATTATTACCAGAACCGAAATTTTCATTATCTACAAACCGCAAATCTCCTTCTGGTGTGAGAGTGGAAGCGGACAACGCATCCAGGTTGGTGGCTTGCAGTCGAGTTCTTAACAGGTCTTTACCTGTAAAACTGGTGTTGAAGTCAAGGCGTATTCTATCGCCAAATGAAGTTCCTCTATCAAGATTACTACCATCGGCGCGATCGCCTGCAAAAAAGCTGATGGGTGCAAAAATAGCAGTACCACTGAGTTTGGTTGTGGTGGAAAACTGATTAGCTTCTAACTCACTGGTGCGGGCTTCTAAAGCATCGACACGACCCCGCAATGTGGCTAGTTCTGCGGTAAATTCTTCTTGGAGTTTTTGTAATTTGGCTAAATCTTCTTTGGTGACTAAATCGACTACAGCAGTAAGCAGTAGTTCGTTGACTCTATCCAAACAAGCATTTAAACCCGCAGCAAACTCATAACGTGTGAGTGCGCGATTACCACGATATGTACTATTGGGATAACCAGCAATACAACCATAACGCTCTACTAGTGATTGCAACGCTTGGAATGCCCAATCTGTAGGTTGTACGTCTGACAATTGCGACACAGAGGTAACTTGTGCCATTGTCCGTTCTTGATGTAAATTCTCAAGTGTTTTAGCTGGACTAACAATAACTAAGGGCTGATTTTTCTCATCTGATGTGGTTGATATTTCACTAGCTAAAGTATTACTACTAATTGATATTATGCTGCTAAAAGCTGCTGGAATAGCCAGCAAATAATGTAATTGTTTGTGCATTTACTCTCACACTCTTTTACCGTCGGTAGCGCTTGAAACTGCGCTTTGTGCAATAACACTTTTAAAAAGTATTCTCAAAATATTATCAGTATTGAGTGACTCTTTTAATAAAGAAGGTCAAGAAATATTTATTTTTCTAAGTAATTTTTATGTAAAAAACAATACGTTTTTACAGGCATCAATTGTATTTGCCGACACAAAATCATTCTTAAGTTGATTGCATGAGAATGATAATTATTATAAAATTGAGTATTAGAAATAAGTATCATTATCATAGTGATAAACATCAAACAAGTGTCCCTTTCTCAAAGGAATCGGATGACTACGAATCAGAAAAGACAACCCAGCAGTATATTTTCGTTAATTTCTTTACTCACATTGCTAGTGAGTATTAGCGGCTGTGACCAAGCAAATACAAATCAAAAAACCAGTGTTGAGAACTCACCACAGGTGCAAGAGGCTTCCCAACCATCAGCTAAAACCAAGGTCGTAACGACATTTTTACCGATGTATTTGTTGACTAAGGCGGTGGCTGGTGATGCGGCTGATGTGGAAATTTTAGTTCCTCCTGGTACAGAGGTGCATGAGTACCAAGCAACACCAGATAATGTAAAGGCGATCGCCACAGCTAAGATATTAGTGAAAAATGGTTTAGGCTTAGAAGAATTTTTGGATAGTACAGTCAAAAATGCCCAAAATGCTCAGTTAGTTGAAATCGATGCTAGTAAAGGGATTAAACCTTTAAATGAAATTTCCCTAGTGGAAACTACCACAAAAGCAGAAAAAGACCATGACCACACCATAGGGAATCCTCATGTTTGGTTAGATCCTGTTTTAGCAAAACAGCAGGTAATGAATATTCTATATGGATTAATTGCTGCTGACCCAGAAAATAAAACCTCTTACACAACTAATGCGGCGGCTTATATCCAGGAATTAGACAAGTTAAATAGTGAATTTCAACAAGCCTTACAAAAAAAAACTAATTGTACCTTTGTGACTTTTCACGATGCTTATCCATATTTAGCACAACGCTATAATCTTAAACAAGTTGCTGTAGTGCAAATTCCCGAAGATCAATTATCACCAACAGAGATACAAACAGTAGTTAATACAGTCAAAAAATACAAAGTTAAAGCTTTGTTTAGTGAACCAGGTGTAGATAATAAATTACTTAAAACGCTGGCGCAAGATTTAAAATTAAATTTGCGGACTCTAGATTCTTTAGAAAAGGGTGAAAAAGACCCGCAATACTATTTCAAAGCAATGAGATTAAATCTACAAACTCTCGAAACAGCATGTCAGTAAAATACTATTTTGAATTTCAATAATTTTTGTTTATTATGAATGTACCTATTTTAAAAGTAGACGGATTAACTGTATATCAAGGAAATTATTTAGCCCTGCGCGATGTTTCCTTTGAATTATTTTCAGGAACAGATACTGCTATAGTTGGGCCAAATGGTGCTGGTAAAAGTACTTTAGTCAAAGCAATTTTAGATTTATTACCTCGCAATGCTGGCACAGTCGAAATTTTTGGTTATCCAATTACAAAACTAGGCAATTTACGCCACGGCTTGGGCTATATGCCACAAAATTTCATTTTTGATCGCAGTTTTCCTATTTCTGTAGGTGAATTGATTGGTTTAGGATGGACTAATGAAGTTAAACAGCAAAAAGCCAAAGCAACAAATTCGTTATTCTCTCGAATATGGAAACAAAATCGGGAAAAAACAGTAGCAGTCACAGAAGCTTTACGGCGTACTGGGGTTTATCATTTGCGACATCAACCGATAGGAACTCTCAGCGGTGGTCAACTAAAGCGGGTGTTACTCGCTTATTGTTTAGTTATGCCGCGAAAACTGTTGATATTAGATGAGGCTTTTGCTGGGGTTGATATGCAAGGTGCAGCCGATTTTTATGTTTTATTAAATGAGTTGAAACAAGAAGAAGGCTGGACTATTTTACAAGTTTCTCATGATATTGATATGGTAAGCCGCCATTGCGATCGCGTTCTTTGTCTCAATCAAACTGTGGTTTGTACTGGTCAGCCAGAATTTGCTTTATCACCAGAAAACCTTTTAGCAACCTATGGCCCAGGCTTCAGTCGTTATCACCATCATCACAATTAAAATTCCTATTTTATTCAGGTTCATCTAAGTGTTCAGCTACTACCTGATAAAGATGCAGAATATGATTATCGTGGAGGCGATAAAAGACATTACGTCCTTGCTTGCGGTAGTTGACTAAACGCATTGCCCTTAAGTTTCTTAGCTGATGTGAAACCGCAGATTCACTCATCTCTAATGAGGTAGCTAAATCACTCACACACAATTCTTTTTGCGCTAAAAAAGAGAGAATTCGCAGACGATTAGCATCTCCTAGAAAACTAAAAAATTCTGCCATCCGTTGGGCTTTTTCAATATTAAGAAATTCTTCTGTGAGGGGAGATAAAATCTCACTACTGATAGTTGATATTGAGTTTGGCTGAATCATTTTTGTAATTTAAAACTTAAACATAAATAAATTGTTAAACCAAGATATATTATAATTTTTTTGATAAACAATCTAAAATTTCTCTAGTTTTAACAGTGTAATTTATTTAGTAACCAAGCCACTGCACTATCAACATCTGCAACTTGTTCGCCTGCTGGTACTTTTGGACGCTTGACTATAACAACCTGTACACCCAGTTCTCGCGCAGCCAGAATTTTGGCGTAGGTTGCATCACCACCACTATTTTTACTAACGATGGTATCAATGTTGTACTGAATCAGAATTTTCTTTTCATTTCCTAAGACGAAAGGGCCGCGATCGCACAATATCATTCCTGGTGGTACTAAGGCATCTTGTCCAGGAGGGTCAATCATCCGCATCAAAAACCAAATATCCTGGAGGTGTGCAAATGTGCCTAGTTCTTGTCTACCAACAGTTAAGAATACTCTTTTTGCTTGATTTTTTAAAACTTCTGCGGCGGCGCTATTACTTTCTACTTCAATCCAGCGATCGCCTGTCACTTTTTCCCAAGCCGGACGAATTAACATTAATCTGGGTATGTCTACTTCATTGGCCGCCGCCGCTGCATTAAAGGATATCTGATTTGCAAAGGGATGAGTAGCATCAATTAGTAGGTCAATTTTCATTTGACGCAGATATTCCACCAGCCCCTCTACACCACCAAAACCACCAATCCGCACATTGCCAGATGGAACTGATGGTTCACGGGTGCGACCAGCTAAAGATGCGATCGCTTCAATTCCAGTGATGCTTGCAACTTTCGCACCGAGTTCCGCGGCTTCGCCAGTGCCACCCAAAATTAAAACACGTTTATACTCAGCACTTAGCACTTGACTACAAGGAGGGAATTTTCGCTAAAATACCCCGTTTCAAGGGTTCTGGTCGTTCTGACCAAGGCAATAATCCGTTAGGTTTAGCGTAGTATTGACTAGCACATTCTAGGATAGCCGCCGCACTACTATCAACATTTAAATCACCAAACAGATAAGTTAACTTACCTTTAGCAGCAAAGGCGACAACGCAAGAACGGTTACAAGCACTCATACATTCAACAGCTTGGATCGGAAATTCATCTTGCAAATCCCAATCTTGTGCTAGTTGCTGAATCTGGTGCAGTAATTTTTGACCGCCACTTTCACCTACACGCTTACCATCTTGCCAAAGGCTGGCACAGGTTTGGCAAACAAATAAAGTATGAGTCTGGGAAGCGATCGCAGGCGAATTAGTTGTAATAGTAGTATGAGCAGCAGTCATCCGTACCTCGCAGATGTGTTGGACTTATTAGTATACTTCGGCGGGCATCCTGACTTGGAAAGTTTTTCCTTCACAGTTGCGGGACAGCGCCGGATTTGCACCGAACTTTCCCCGTTACCTTTGGTGGCTGATCTCCATCAAAACCGAATATTCTGTTTATTATATCATCTGCATTTTTAGGAAAAGGAATGAGTAAATCTCCATGCTTAAAATTAAGGTATGGCTGAATAAAAGGCTTGATTATGAATGCTTCATAATCAACAATAACCCCGACTTTTTCCAGAAATCGGGGTTATAAAGACCTGTTATTTTCACAGATGAGATAGAATTTCTATGTATTAATTAACGCAAAAAAGTCTTTTGTAAAGATGACAGTTGTACATCAACCGCACTGAGATAAGTGGAATCGTGTAGAAATTGGTCTGGTAGTTTTTTGGCTTTAACAGCAGCTTGAACTAAATCTCTTGCGTTCAGAGTACCTATTTGATGCTGAAATATCAGTGTGCTGCCACTAGGAATGCCTTGTGATTTAAGATTACCTTGATAAGCAAGATAAACAAGATTAAAAGGCTGAATTCCACGGAAAGTAGTCGCATTACTAGGAGACATGTAAGAGTTAATGGCTGTAGTTATGACTTGACCATGTGTGGTGATAGGAGTTACGTCAATATTCGCGGATGTGATATCCGTAGCTGTTTGAGCAGACCCAATTCCTGCGGTAAGCATCATGGAAGCAATGGTAAGAAAGGAAGCTGTTAAAGTTGAAAGTTTCATAAGTTTATACTTCCGTTAAATTTAAAAGTTAGAATAAATACTCACTAGTACTGACATTTATTTGTTATAATTTCAGACTTGCTGTACTTAGTTCGCCTGAATAGATAATTGTGAAATATAACTACAGTTGGGGTTTCCTGATTCCGGAAAAAGTTTATCAAAATATACTGAATATTAAAATTGATGAAAAATCTGGCTGTGAGGTTTTTTCGTTGCTATTTACTATGATTTGCGATCGCTGTATTCTTGCTGTGACAACATGCGATCGCCTATACAAAGTTTAGCAGGTTACAGCACGCTTTTTTAAAGCTAATTTCAAGCGATCGCCAGGTTTAGGTTCCAGCACTTGAGTAGTCAGATTATTTTTCTCAAGCGACGCACGCAAATCTTCAGCCGTACCCACAGCTTTTAAAAAGTTCACCATCAACCCTTCATAGATTGCATCTGCTTTTGCAGCTGTAGGTAGGATAAATTGCGGTTCCAACCATTTAGAGACTTCCAAGGCGCTGTTTGTCCCGCGAATAATTGCACCGACTAATGGCAATGCCAAATCAACTGTTGGTGTAATGATGACATCAACAGGTGCAAACTGTTTTAGTTGTGGTGAATGATAGCCATGTGGCTCATAGTAGAGTGAGAAATTAGTTGCTAATTCTTTCAGCAGATAACTATTTTCTGTCAGTGTAGGGCCAATGGGAGAACCAGGCAAAGCCCTAATTTCTACTTGATTATTTAAAGTGAAACTTTCACCATGCTCTAAACAGGTGACAGAAATGTAACCCAAATCTTGAACAACTTTAGCAGCGTTAGGAGAAGCCACTACAGGAATTTTGTGGTCAAGTTGCTTCAATGTTGGCAGATGTGCATGGTCTGGCAAACCTTGAGACAACAATATCAAGTCAATATCTTCTGAAATTAATCTTTCTTGTTTGAGAGAAGCTTTAAACAGCCAATCTAAGCCAAAACTTAACTCGCCAACTAACCAAGGGTCAACTAGTATGCGTTGACCACCAATTTCCATTAACCAACTATTGTTGTCTAACCAAGTTAAGTACATAACCAAACTGAAGTAACACCTGCCTTTATTATTACGGATGAATTTAGAGGCTGGCGTTCACCTTGGTTTTTGGTCATTGTTCATTAGCGAACGGCTGCGATAATCGAGAGAAGTCGGCTCATTAGCCAGGGTATAGGGGCGTAAGGGTTTTGAATACCTACACCCTGACTCAATCCTTAATTTTTCCTTGCTTGCGTCAGTCCTACAGATGAAACACTTCAGATTTACTCAACCCTTTTTCAAGGCAGTATAAAGCCATATTTTTTGAGTACCGCCTTAGCTGCACTACTCGATAAAAATTGACTAAACTCTTTAGCTGCAATGGCATTCTTACTCCGTTTGACAACAGCCATTGGATAAACTATTGGGGAGTGATATTTCTCGTCAGCCGCCACAACTACTTTTACTTTGTCAGAAATTTTGGCATCAGTAGCATAAACTAAACCTGCATCAGCATTACCGCTTTCTACCGCCGCCAAAACTTGACGCACGTTGTTGGCATAAACCAGTTTAGGAGTTATTTGCGACCAAATTTTTAACTTTTGTAAAACTTGCTGCGCGTATTGACCAGCCGGAACGCTTCTGGGTTCACCAATAGCGATGCGTTTGATTTTAGATTCTTTAAGATTGTAAAGGCTGGTAATGCTAGTAATATTTTTGGGTACAACTAAGACAAGGCGGTTTTTTGCCAAAATCGCGCGTGTACCGGGAAGCAACAGCCCTTTTTGTTCTAAAGCATCTACTTGCTTTTTCCCAGCGGAAATAAAAATATCAGCTGGTGCGCCTTGTTCAATTTGTTGTTGTAATGCTCCAGAAGCCCCAAAGTTATAATTTATATTGACATTGGGTTTACTTTGTTGATAAATCGGTTTAATTTCTTCCAATGCTTCTTTTAAACTAGCAGCCGCCGAAACAAGTAAATTGACGTTCGACTGTGCCGTAACAACAGAAGGTACAATGAATGTTGAGCAAACAGCAAGTAACAAACTAGCTAGTGCTGTGCCAAAAAAGGAAAGAACTTGTTTTCTTTTCATAGAAAGATGGTGTAGCAATAGGTTCTTCTGCAATTTGATGGCGCTTGGTAGGATCATACCGAGCGTCATTCCAGTCTTTACCAACTGAATTGGTAACATTATGCCAAGAAAAGAACAAGGATGGATCACATTTCAAACATCGGAAGAGGAACGGAAAATTCTCGAAGAGTTTTGCCAGGACTCTCAACGCACCAAAACCGAGATTCTACGGGAGTTAGTCCGTGGTCTTAATAAGCACCAAGCATCACAAGCCCCTATACCAACCAAACAAACTATTACACAGGTAAATCAGGAAAATTTGGCAATACCTACTACGGAAGTTAGTAGTCCTAAGAAGGCTTTAAAAGTTAGCTCCCGGAATATTCTCAAGGGTGTGGTGAAAAAAGTTGTGACTGGGGCTGTTAATTGTGAGGTAACGCTAGAAATTGTTCACAAAGTTGAGCTAACCTCAATGATTACGAGAACATCTGTAGAAGAGTTGGGTCTAGTGGCGGGAGAAGAAGCCTATGCTGTGATTAAATCTAACGATATTGTGATTGCTAAAGAATAAAGATGATGGAATTACAGCGAAACTATTAGATAAAGAGTATTAGGAGCTTAACTTAAATAGGCGTTTAAGTTTGAATTAAACGCCTGCTAATAGCTTAGAAAACTTTTATTTATAGTAGTTCAATATTCAGTATTCTTCCCTAATTGGCGTAATGCTAAACCAAATTCAGACATATTCCTGAGCGTGAATTGATTGAGGTCGTACATCACAAAAACTTTCTGCCAAAACTACATTTAAAACATCCTTGGTGCTTATATGTCCTAGACTTCTGGACTGAAAGTGCGGTATTTTTGCAATGTTTACTGAAAATTCACAGGCTCAGTTCCACCAGAGAAAGAAAATTTACTAATTATTTTTTAATAAATAAAATTAGCAAAAACAAAAGGCTCAAGTACTAAAACTTGAGCCTTTTCTAATTTAGTTAACTGAGATTATTTATTCATCTCAATACTATTTTCTTAAAGGGTTGAACTTAGTAGCGGTTACGGCCACCATAGCCACCACCACCGTTTCCTCTGTTACCACCACCACCAAAGGAGCCACGATCTTCTCTAGGCTTGGCTTTGTTAACTTTAAGGTCACGACCCATCCACTCAGCACCATCAAGTGCATCAATAGCAGCGGTTTCTTCTGCATCGCTACTCATCTCTACAAAGGCAAAGCCACGTAGACGACCTGTTTCACGGTCGGTAGGGATCTGAATGCGCTTTACAGAACCATATTCTGCAAAAACACTGTTCAGAGCATCTTGTGTAACTTCATAAGAGAGGTTACCTACGTAAATTGACATAAATTTAATCCGAAATCGCAAGTTTGCAGAGATTTAGATTTCGGGGAGAAGTCTGTAAATACCAAGAGGAAAAAGCCTATCAATACTAAAAACAAACGCTATCGCCGAATTAACTCTCACACCTCATCATTACATAAAATGTCGATATTAGGAAAAAAATAGAAAAATTGTAATATAAAGATATGTAAACCTGCGATCGCCCAATTCTTTATAGTCTTGGCTTAACTTGCGTGATGGCGATCGCCCAATCAGAATTTGCTCAATGTAACAACTTGTAAACTATGCTAGATTCTCCATGCGGCTGGAGAGTATAGGATAAATTTGAGTCTAGTTATTGACTGTGAACAGGATGTAACAACTAGAACAAAAATAGTTCCTTTGAAAAAAAGGAAGAACAGTATGTTAAGTAAATCAACAATTTATGGGCTGGTAGGTGTACTCGCAGGTAGTGCTATTACAGCTTTATCCATTACTTACACTACCAGAGCCGCGCAACAGCGTCCTTTACAATCTCCGCCTTGTGGCACAAGCAGTTCCATGCCACACAAGATGGCTGGGACACACCAAGTAGATCAGCACTTCATCGAAATGATGATACCTCACCATCAGGGAGCAGTAGAGATGGCAGATCTAGCTTTGCAAAAGGCACAACATCCTGAGCTTAAAAAACTGGCTACTGCGATTAAAGCCGACCAGAATCAAGAAATTGACCAAATGAAAGCTTGGTACAAACAATGGTATGGCGCGGAAGTTCCTGCTACTCCCAAAACTGGTATGGGAATGGTTCATGGTAGAGGCCAAAATATGCCGGAAATGTCCATGCACTCAGGAATGATGGGTATGGGGATGAATTTAGAGACATTAAAAAATGCCTCTGACTTTGACAAGGAATTTATCCGCCAGATGATTCCACACCATGAGTCAGCAGTAATGATGGCCAAGATGGTAGCAAATAATGCTACTCATCCAGAAATTCGCAACTTAGCTGAAGCTATCATCAAATCCCAAACTGCGGAAATTCAACAGATGCAGCAATGGTATCAAGCTTGGTCTAAATAATTTTATCGTTCAAATCCTAAATCTATGACACTTACACTCACAGTTCCCAACATGGCTTGTTCTGCTTGTGCAAACAATATTACCAATGCTGTGAAAACAGTTGATGGTAGTGCGATCGTTCAAGCCGATCCGACAACTAAGCTTGTTAGTGTGGAGACTCAAGCTTCTGAGCAAAAAATTAAGGATGCTTTAGCCGATGCTGGCTATCCCGCAGCCTAATTCTTAATGAGAAACTAATAGACTTATTGTAGCAGTTAGAGTAAGGGTTCAAGGATAAATTGCTTTGAACCCTTATTTTTATGGAAAACCAACTTTTCTAATTATTTATTAAATCAAAATATTTTTAAATTGATTGGTATTTTCCACAGTTTCAGTTTTGCAATTACTGATAATACTGGGGTTGTTTATTATGCAACTTTATCTGATTCAGCAAGAATTTTACTATTATCTTTACCTATATGTACAGAGTATTACTTAATTAATTAAATTCAAATTTTAGCTAGTACTAAAAATAACCGTTTTTATGAGATTAACATGATATTCCTAGAAGAACCGCTTCACGACTAGTGAAACGTGCAAATGAATGTTAACTCGCAGAATTTTAGTTAGATGCGTAAACCTAAAACTTTTAATAATTCAGAGCGTTTTATTGAGGGCTGGTATTGGGTAATGCCATCTCAAAATCTGCGAATAGGTGAAGTTAAACCTGTTACTATTTTAGGGAGAAATTTAGTAATTTATCGTGGTCAAAATAAACAGGTAGTTATTTGTGATGCTTACTGTCCCCACATGGGCGCTCATCTTGCTGAAGGCAAAGTAGAAGGTAATGAATTACGCTGTTTTTTCCATAATTGGAAATTTGATAGTCAAGGAATATGTGTAGAAATTCCCTGTTTATATGAGCCATTACCTCTTAAATTAAAGACTTGGCCGACAGAGGAAAAGTACGGCATGATCTGGATTTGGACAGGAGAAGCAACACAACAACCACTACCATTTATTCCAGATGTAGACCAAGATGAGTTCGATGTTACCTTTGGTTTTCACTTTTTCAAAAACTGTCATCCTAATATAGTGATGATTAATGCAATTGATGCTCAACATTTTAATACAATCCACCAACTGCCATTTGAAATTATTTTTGATACAGAGGAATATAGTCCAAATACAATTATTTTCCGTAACACCACTGATGTCCGGGGAGATTATAGCTTTAAAAAACTTATTCGGAGGATATCCAAAAGGTCGATTACTTACAATATTTGTTATTGGTATGCTAGTACTTCTATCGTGACACTGGGGTTTGATTTTTTTAGTTTACATATTATGTTTGCCCTGCGGCTTATAGAAGGTGGCAAAACGGAAGGACGAACTATTTTAATGATGAAAAAACGTAAAAGAATTTTAGGAAAGTTATTTAATCAATTTGTGCTGTGGATGCTCAAGCTTTTTGGTCAAAATTTTGTTAAGGGTGACAACAAAATTTTTAAGACAATGCAGTTTAATTTTAAAACTCCGATTAAAGCGGATCAGTCTATTGTGCAACTGATCAACCATGTTGAAAAACAAAAACCTCTGACATGGGGAACTTGGCAGTTAGCGCGATCGCGCGAGGTTGAAGCTCAAGAAAACCCTAATAAATGGCGTGATGATTTAATTAATGATTAAGTAATGCTGAAAAGTTAAAGTCAAATTTTTGCTTTTTTCTAGGCTATGGCTCAAATAAAAAGAAGTGGCAAAGCCACTTCATCATTCCCAGGTAGAACCTAGAGATAAGTATAGCGATTTCAGAAATAGAAAATGGTATAAATAGACACTGATTAATCTGAGATGCCAATTTTCCTGGCTGATCAAGCGTTAAGATTTTAATTCCGACTTATGTGCATCGCTACTGCTCTGGGTTAAGTAAGACCATCATCTGTGAAACTCTCATTCCTAGAGGCTTCCAGTGAGGGTTGCTAGAAGAAAAGGTGCTGTCACCTAATACAGCACGATAGTGATGGGGATATTTTTGGTCAGCATTAGGCGCAGCGTCTACTTGCAGGATGAGTTTACCTTGATAAGAGGATAGTTTGCTGCTGTCTAGCAAAATCGTCCCGCCATAGTCCCAAGCCAGTCCATACAGTTTAAAGTTGCCTAATTTTTGGCGTAACTCACGCCACGGAGTCCCAACACCAATACCTTCGCGGGTTTTCCAAGCAGTTCCTAAGTTACGCACATCTAGCGGTTTGGTACGGGTGTGATCACTCCAAACGACTAAAAGCGATCGCTCTCGACCTAAGTTTAACTGAGTTGCGGCAAAACTACCGATTCCTTCTGCGCCAGAAATAGTTTTATCGACTAGGCGAGACGCACCAAATAGTTTGACTAAATCTTTTTTGGTGGTTTTAGGTGTAATCGGCCCAACTCGTTCGCCGGGAACGATTAAAGTATCTGTTAATCGTTGTGATTGGGTAACAGTGAAGTGATGAGAATTATTTTGCGGTAGCGCAACGGCTGGGTGTGCTGAGTAGCTAATTAATAAAGCTAATGCAGCCGTTGTCATGTTTTTAATTGGTAGATACACTGTATTTCTCTATTGAGTATTAGGAGTTAAACTGACGACTCCTATTGCTGACAGTTCCCTGTTACTTCATTACTCTAGTAGCGTTAAAAATTGCCAGCAAAGCTACACCAACATCAGCAAATACAGCTTCCCACATTGTGGCTACACCTAAAATTCCCAAGCCAATAAATGCAGTTTTAATTGCTAAGGCGAAACTAATATTTTGCCAAACTATTGTGCGGGTTTTTCGAGCAATTTGGATTGCTGTAGCTACTTTAGAAGGCGCATCTGTCATGATGACTATATCGGCGGTTTCGATGGCTGCATCTGAGCCTAAACCACCCATCGCCATACCTACGTCGGCTCTAGCAATTACAGGTGCATCATTAATTCCATCACCAATAAAGGCGACTTTTCCATTTTGACCTTTGGGACTAAGTAACTTTTCAATTGCAGAGACTTTTTCTTCGGGTAATAACTCGGCAATATAGGAATCTATGCCAAGTTGTTGAGATATTCGAGCAGCGATCGCCTGATTATCTCCTGTTAACATGACTGTTTTTTCTACGCCTACTTTTTTCAGTGCTTGAATCGCTGCTCTTGCATCAGATTTTAACTCATCAGCAATGATGATATATCCAGCGTAAATCTTATCTACTGCTAGATGTACAACTGTACCTTCTACATTGCATGTATCATGGTTGATTTGCTCTTGATGTAATAGGCGATCGCTTCCCGCTAACACTACTTTATTTCCTACCTTTGCCTTAATTCCATGACCTGCAATTTCTGCATAATCTGTAACTTCTGATATATCAAAAGTATCACCATATTCCTCTCTAATTGATTGGGCAATGGGATGATGAGAATGAGCTTCTACTTTTGCCGCTAATTCTAGAATTTCTGGTTCACTATACCCATTAAATGGAACAATTTCTACTACTTTAAATACGCCTTTTGTTAAAGTGCCTGTTTTATCAAAAACTACTGTTTTAACTGTAGTTAAAGTATCTAAAAACATCGAGCCTTTAATCAAAATACCGCGTTTTGCTGCACCGCCAATTCCACCAAAATAGCCCAAAGGTATACTTATCACTAGTCCACAAGGACAAGAAATAACTAATAATATTAAAGCTCGATACACCCATTCTGAAGATGTAGCGCCAGGAATGAGTAAAGGTGGTAATATTGCTACTGCCAGAGAGATGAAAACAACTATTGGTGTATAATAACGAGCAAATTTTGTAATGAATTTTTCAGTTTCTGCTTTTTTACTTCTGGCATTTTGCACCAAGTCTAAAATCTTGGCGATAGAAGATTCATTAAATAATTTTGTGACTTTAATTTTCAGCAAGCCAACTTGATTAATTGTCCCTGCTAATACTGTGTCTCCAACTCTCACCGTTTGTGGTACAGATTCTCCTGTTAAAGCAGATGTATCAATCTGAGAATTCCCAGTGATAATTTCACCATCTAAAGGAATTTTTTCTCCAGGTTTAACAATAACAATATCTCCAATTTTTACTATCTCTGGAGATACTTTATTTACTTGGTTGCCTATCTCAATATTGGCATAATCTGGGCGTACCTCTAATAAAGCTTTAATAGAGTTGCGAGAACGATTGATGGCAATATCTTGAAATAATTCTCCAATTTTATAAAACAACATTACACCGACAGCTTCGGGTAATTTATGAATTGCCAAAGCACCCAGTGTGGCGATTGTCATTAAAAATGTTTCATCAAAAATTCTACCTCGGAGAATATTTCGTCCGGCTGTTTTTAAAACACTCCATCCACTGAGGAGATAAGCAGGAATAAAAACTAGATATTCACCAATAGCATAAGGTGTGTTGTGTAATTGTTGCTCAAAAACTATTCCAGATATATATAAAATACCAATCATAATTAGAGAATATATCTCGTTTTTAAAGATAAATTCTCCACCGTGGTCATGATTATGATTATCATCGTGATTATGTTCATGAGAATGGTGATGATTTTCATGATGATCATGACTGCAACAACTGGAAGATTCTGAATGTGTTTTATGCTGCATTTTGTCAAAAGTCTGGTCTATTTAATATATGAGCGTATATTCAAATTTATTAGAAATAAATATTTTTTGCAAGCTAAAATTTTAAGAAAGATAATCTTTATCAAGTGATAATTTAAGGATGCTGTTGAATTTGCAGAGAAATTTTCAGTCAATGTGAATATTTGCGAATTTATCTCCAGAAAGATGTATTTGCGTCAGCATTTTGTAAGATTATGAGGAAATTATGAAAATTTAAGCATAAACGAATGCCTTTTTCGGAGAATAATGCTAAAAAGCCTAGCCTACCTGAAGTTCACCGCAGCATTAAAGTCCCCCATACGAAAAGTGTTTGGCGCAAGATATTGGCGTATGCAGGGCCGGGATATCTCGTTTCTGTAGGATATATAGATCCGGGAAACTGGGCGACTGATTTAGCTGGTGGGGCTAAATTTGGCTATACATTGCTAACGGTGATTATGCTTTCTAACTTGATGGCGATTTTAATGCAATCACTGTGTGTGCGGTTAGGGGTAGCTACTGGACGAGATTTAGCCCAAGCTTGTCGGGATTATTTTAGTCCGCGTGTGAGCTTTGGTTTATGGTTACTGTGTGAAATTGCGATCGCCGCTTGTGATTTAGCAGAAGTTTTGGGAAGTGCGATCGCGCTACAATTACTTTTTGGTATTCCCCTAAGTTGGGGTGTTTGCATCACTGCGTTAGATGTATTTGTCTTGTTATTACTACAAAATAAAGGCTTTCGTTACACCGAAGCCTTGGTAATGATGTTAGTAGGAACTGTGAGCATTTGTTTTGCAGCAGAAATTATTTTTTCCCGTCCTGATTGGGGCGGAATTTTATTAGGCTATGCTCCCAAAATAGAAATATTGCAAAATCCCGGAATGTTGTACATTGCTATTGGCATTTTGGGTGCTACAGTCATGCCGCATAATTTATATTTGCACTCATCAATTGTCCAGACGCGGGATTGGCAACCAACTAATGAGAAGCGATTGGAAGCAATTAAATTTGGTACGATTGATTCGACATTTGCTTTGTGTTTTGCATTGTTAATTAATTCTGCAATATTAATTGTATCAGCAGCAACTTTTCATTTTTCTGGACATCAAGATGTTGCAGAAATTCAAGATGCTTATCAATTGCTTTCTCCTTTGTTGGGTGTGAATGCAGCGAGTGCAATTTTTGGTTTAGCATTATTAGCTTCTGGACAAAGTTCCACCCTCACAGCCACCTTAGCAGGACAAATTGTTATGGAAGGCTTTTTAAATTTACGCTTAAAACCTTGGTTACGCCGATTGTTGACCAGAATTATCGCAATTGTGCCAGCTTTAATTTCTATTATTTATTTTGGTGAAAAAAGTACAAGTAGCTTATTAATTTTTAGCCAAGTCATCTTAAGTTTACAGCTATCATTTGCAGTAGTGCCGTTAGTGATGTTTACCAGTAATCCTCGCTTAATGGGTGAGTTTGTCAATCCTTGGTGGTTAAAAACATTATCATGGTTAGTAGCGATCGCCATAATTATTTTAAATGCTTGGTTGCTATGGCAAACTATTTATGATTGGTTGTTTGGTTAAAATGTAGAAATAAAAGAATACTGCAAGTGTAAAGGGGTGAAATTATGAACCATATCCAGCAAAAAATTGCCGTCTGGGGAATTACAATATTGCTTGGTGCAACACCTGCGGTTGTATATGCAAAAACACCAAGTAGTCAAACAAATTTTCAGGAATCTTTTCAACAAGGGGTGCAAAAATTAGAACAAGGTAACTTTAGTGCAGCAGTCACAGATTTTGACAAAGTAGTACAGCAAAATCCTAAATTTTATGAAGGTTTTTGTCTGCGAGGTTTAGCTAAATCACAACTGGGAGACTTACAAGCAGCAATTGGCGACTTTAACCAAGCGCTACAACTCAATCCTCACCATGTAGATGCTTATAATAGTCGGGGAACGATTTATGCTCAACTGGGCAATCTGCAAAAGGCGATCGCCGATTTTAACGCTACACTCAAAATTGATCCGCAGTCTGTAGATGCTTACTATAATCGCGGACTTGCTTACTTTAAACAGCAAAATCCCCAAGCGGCGATTTCTGATTTTAACCAAGCAATTAGCTTAAATCCTCAGTTAGCTGATGCTTATGGTAATCGGGGACTGGCTAAATATACTTTAGGCGATCAACGTAACGCGATCGCCGATCTCCAGCAAGCAGCCACACTTTTTCGTCAACAAGGTGATACCGCCAGCTATCAACAAACCCAAACTCTAATTCAACAGGTGCAACGTTAGTGTTGTAAACTAAGTTGCCGACGTAGCTGCAATCCCACTAACAACCCAATGATAATGATTCCGGTGAGATAAGCCAGCACAATTAAGCGAATTGATACAGGTGGCGCAACTCCTTCCACATCAACATTTTTTTGCACTCGCAGAGGTGAAAATTGTCGTGAAGCGTTTGGTTGAGGCGAAACTTCTACCAAAACATTGTGAGGTGCGCCATCAAAAAATTGCTGTTCCCAAGTAAGTTTCCCGGTAGCATCTGGGATACCTTGGTAAGCGAAAGGAACCCAGCCATCTTCCAGTGACTTTGTTTTGATGTTTAACAAGACATCAGAAACAGGCTGCTG
This sequence comes from Nostoc cycadae WK-1, assembly GCF_002897135.1. NCBI lineage: Bacteria > Bacillati > Cyanobacteriota > Cyanophyceae > Nostocales > Nostocaceae > Nostoc > Nostoc cycadae. The sequence goes on from NZ_DF978445.1 coordinate 41,652, forward strand.
AGTTTTTTCATCTACAACTTGCACTTGTAATTTATCAGTTTCGCCAACTGTTGCACTAGCATCACCCAACAGTTGCACTTGTAAACCCTGCTGTTTCACAATATCGTAGTTATCAGTTTCCGGTTCAGCCGCAGATGTATGGTGGTGATGTTCTCCATGCGATGTCTGCGATTGTGCCATTTCTGAACTGAGGTTAATTGCTAATAACGCAATAATGGCGACAACAGTTGCACTACTCAATAATAATCTTACTCGTTGGGGCGCAATTTCTCCTGGTTGGGTTTCTTGTCGTCCCCCAATTACCCAGCCACCACCTAAGCCGACAATCAATAAAATTCCGGCGAGAATAGCAAAATTACGATACTTAACTGGATTTTCGGGAACTGACAGATGGAGATTTTGCTGAATGGGAGTAAAAGCATTGGGCGTTATTGGAGTAACATTAACTTGTAGTTGGTAGTTACCCCGAATTGGTAAAATTTGCTGGACTTGCAGTTGACCTTGAGGAGCGATCGCTTGTACATCTAACAGCTTGGTTCCCTCGACGATGGGAAAATCTGTGGTAAACCAAGGATTTTTCGGGGGAGTAAAGATTTTTAAATTTATTTTGGCATTTTCTACAGGTTTACCTGTTGCATCAACCGCTTGCAATGTCAGTTTTACTGGCTTTTGGGGTGTGCTGGCTTCGGCCTCAAAAGGTATTGTTTGGCTAATTGGCGGTTCAGTAGTTAATCGCACATTTGCTTGAGGCGATGACTGCGAAAAAACAGCAGAGTGTTCAAAACCCACACTCATCAAACCAGCCACAGTACTGAGGAATAGATAAACCTTTAACTTTTTGATTTTTAGCATATATCTTGAGAGAGGCTAGTGTAGCTTATCTAGCCGTAGCGATCGCCATAATTTTGATATATTTCGGTGGTGATGGGGAGAATAGTTTAAATTTCTTATCTCCCTACTTCCCCATCGGTTCAGATCATCAATACCTCTAATGACAACCTACTAGCAAAGTATGGTGACGTACAGAGTGTACGCGATCGTGAATAGCTGGGTTAGTAGTAAAGTAAACAGTCCACAGTGTCAAAGCACACAAAGAAACATAAAGAGTAGCTTGTACAGGTGTGGATAAAGTCACACTTGCGGTTTTTTTTAAAACTGAAGGATGAGTTTGAGTAGTCATCAAATACCTCGGATGAGTATAGAAAATTTAACGCATCGGTAAGGATTATAGCTAAGAGTAGCTTTAACCGCTTTACAGTTTTCATCTGTGAGGTTGGAACTAAAGTTTATTCACAATCTCTAATGACAGTTATTTATGTAAAACCGATTATTAAGCAGATAACACAAGTTATTATATTTTACCACCGTGCAATTCTATATCTTTATGTTTTTTGGTAGACCATAAAAATTTTGAGATACTCATTAGTTTTATTTAGTTAGTTTGTATCCTCGACCAGCTTCATGGCGTGACCTTTAATAGAGAATTATTTTACTTAGTTTGATAGATGAATAAAACAACTTTTTGCTATCTTTCGCCAAAAATGGCAAAAAAGATGCAATATGTTAGAAAAAACTTATATTTATGATTAACATCATCTTGACCGAGAACAACTAATAGGATAGGCTTGGCAATCAGAGATGTTCTATCAGGAAATATATGAACAAGAAATTAGTACTTAATTTGCTTTCTAGTTCGGCAATTTTTACTTCTCTGATGTCTACATTGGCAGCAATCAATCCAGCCCATGCCTCTGTTAACCTCACCCAAAGATTAATACACACAGACGACGGTCGTACCTGTATCACCAATCCCCACGGACTAAAAGATTTTGTCTGTATTCGAGATTCTGAAAGAGATCCCAAGGCTGCTCCTGCTCCTAAATCTATGGTGGTTTCATCCAGACCATCTGATAACAACGTTGCAGAACTGAATTTTACAGACGAAGAAAGTGATGCGGCAATTAGAATCTTTAAGTGCGACTGTCCTTATTGCATCAATTCTTTAAGACAATTACGTGGTACAGGTAATTTAGTTTACTAATCTACATTACCGCCATGCAAGTGTTACCCAAAAAGCTGGCGAAGCTGATGAGAAAATGAATATCAGCGGAAAACTCAAATCTTCGTAAGCCTGTGGTTAAAAATTTTATTTAGATTTAGAAAATAATCAGGGTAATAGATTTTCTGAGTCTACCTTAGTAAAATCTAACTTCTCAATTATCAAAAGCTTTTGTAGCCATATACTATATAGCAATCTTATTTGATTGTAGAAATCGAGAGGCTCAGATCCCCGACTTTTTTAAAAAGTCGGGGATCTTGTAGTTAAAGTCAAAACATCGGAGAAATTGCTTTGCTTAAATTACTTTGTACTTGGGTAAGAAATCAAAAAAATTAGTAGGTTGTATTGATAAATCTTTCGCACAGGGGAAGCAATGCCGCAGGTTGCCATTTAACATGGTGGGTTGATCTGAGCCGCTGTCCTTGTAAAGTAGACTCACAATATTGATGATATCTATCCACCTCCTGCTTTTTCTTGCGATAATTCCCAAGGGGCATGTTCTGGTTTGTTAAAGGGGGATAGATGACGATCAAACGATTGGTTTTAATAATTTCGACTGTGATAGCGGTTGGATTGGCAACTTTATCTCTAGTCAGTAGTTGGCAAAAACCCCAGTTCCAAAGTCGTCTGGAACTTTATCAAACAAATATTGCACTGCAAGCCCAAGCTTGGCAACCAGAAGATGGTGATAATCTTCAGGTGATTCGCCAAGCTATACTCGAAGACCAGCCTCTAGAAAATGCTACAAAGCAATATCAAGAGGCACAAATATCTGTACAAGCTAATCTAGATAAAGTTGAAAAGCAACTTGCACAGCTAAGTTCTCAGCCAAAAATTACAACTCCAGCTAAACCCCTACCACAAGAAACGGTTGATACTAACGCCTCTCCTGAAGTAACGCGGCAACAATTACAGCAATCCCTTAAGCAACAGCAACAATTACTAGGGGAATTAGATTTGCGTCTGGGGATTTTACAAGTACAACAAGGACAACAAGACTTAGCCTTGAAAACTTGGGGTAAATTACAACAGCCTACACTCAATACTGAATTTCAAGATACAGCTACTGTCTTAAGTGGAATCTGGAGTAATCCCCCCCGGATTTTACCTAATGCTCAACAGTTGATTCAAAAAAATTTAGATGGTTGGTTTCGTAACACTGCATTGATTCAGCTATACCAACTCCAGCAACGTCAAGAATCTTTAGCAGCAGTTACAGCCGCACAGCAATCAGCAGCATCTCAAGCTGTATTTAAACTCACCCTCATCGGTACGATACCAGCTTTGGCAGCATTGATAGGGACAATCCTGCTAATTTTCTTATTGACGCAACGCTTGCTTAAAGGAAAAGAGGCGTTACTTGCACAAAATGGTGATTTAGTTTGGACAACACCTTGGGATGGGGAAACCATACTCCAAGTTTTTGTTGTGGGATTTTTCTTTATGGGACAGATATTTGTTCCCCTGTTGTTGTCTCTACTGCCGATTCCCCGCCCGATTGTGGGTGTGCGCCTACAAGCTGTATCTGTGTTAATTAGTTACCTGTTTGTGGCTGTGGGTGCGCTTTCAGTGATGTATTTTTCCATCAAACGGTTTTTCCCTCTACCAAGATTGTGGTTTAAATTACAGCTACGAGATAATTGGTGGGTGTGGGGATTAGGAGGTTATTGCACCGCTTTACCTATCGTTGTCGTGGTGTCATTGATTAATCAAAAACTCTGGCAAGGACAAGGCGGGAGTAATCCGTTATTGCAATTGGCACTAGAAAGCCAAGATGGGGTAGCACTAGGTATATTTTTCTCTACAGCTGCGATCGCCGCACCACTATTTGAAGAAATTTTATTTCGCGGCTTTTTGCTGCCCTCCCTAACTCGTTACTTACCAGTGTGGGGCGCAATTCTAGCTAGTAGTTTATTGTTTGCGATCGCTCATCTTAGCTTGTCAGAAGTTTTACCACTCACCGCCTTGGGGATCGTCTTGGGAGTAGTCTACACGCGATCGCGCAATCTCCTCGCTCCTATGCTACTCCACAGCCTTTGGAATAGTGGCACACTACTTAGTTTATTTTTGCTAGGCAGTAATTAATGAAACATGTGTTATACGGTTGCGGTAACAAAAAATATCTGATTTCATCTGCGTAGGTCATGATTTTTCGCTGGTCATGATTAAATTAAGTATTCAGTGAATTTTGACTCAAATTTAACAATATTGACGGCAACGGAAATATCATGATTACTGTTAAATAGATGACAAAATTTCTAGATAAACATTTAGTATTATCTAGATAGTTAAAGCTATTTTTCAGATGTTGATTGCCTATGTATTGTGTGTTACAGGCAATATTGAATAATAGTACTTAACAATAGGAGTTACGAACGACAACTAAATAAAGTATTCAGTGTAACTTCAATTTACTGAAACCAAGATGGCATAACTTTCTAGTTAATAGATATATGTCATCTGTAGCTAATTAGACATTTCTCGCTAAATTGGAATCTCATCATCGTAGCCACATCAAAAAAGTCCGGAAATAACATTAATGGGCTTGTAGAAAATGGTATGATACCGCCGTTTTTTGCTGTTCTTGAGTCTTGATACTCATCCAGAGAAATCATACTTACAAATCTGCAAAACTGCTGTATTTGGTGTCATAATCCTAATTAAATATATACATCAAATAGCTTTCTAGTTCTCGGCTACAAAGTACTTGCTTTGATTACTCATATTCTTTAGTGTTTCTTTTAAAGTGTTGAAATCTTTCTTTGGACAGAAGTTAGGCGTATACTAACAAAATCCCAGTTCCCATAAACATTTTTTCCTAGCTTACTATTTATGCAAAACTGAGAAAAACTAGGTTTTTTCTTAGTTATTTCACAATATCTTTGTTGAGCTTAAAGAACCTTAATTGCAAAATATCACTGAATATTACTGGTTCTTAATCAAAAGAAAAATTTAATTTTTTACCTAATCTTTGAGGAGTCACAATACTATGGCAAATCTCAACCCTACTAGTAATCCTAATAAGCAACTTCTGGCTGGTTACTGTGGGATTCTTTTTGGCGGGTTTGGCGTTCATAAATTTATTTTAGGATACGCCGCAGAAGGCTTCATGATGTTAGCTATATCTATAGTTGCAGGCACATTCACTTATGGAATTGCCTTGATAGTTATGCAACTGGTAGGACTGATTGAAGGCATGATTTATTTAAACAAGTCCTCGGAAGAATTCGTAGATACTTACTTTGTGAATAAGCAGGGCTGGTTCTAAAATTTCTACTGCACAAGCTAATTCGCTCTTGTGTTCCTTTAGCCAAAAGAGAAAACTAAATGTTTAGTTAGCTAAAGTAACCAAGAGTCATATATTTACTAAATAATTACTAATTCATAATTCGTAATTTTGAGAGAATAAATACCCACTAATTGTAATTACGAATTATGAATGATCTTGTTATTAGTGTAAATACGTATGTATAAAGTAATTATTTTCCGACTATCTCACTTATTACAAATAGGCGAACTATATATTAATTTTAGCAAATCTCTTTTATGTCAATTGCTTCTACAGTAAATATTTATTCTAGGTTGATTGATATTTTTACTGCAAATGCCCACCCTACGTACTTTATGAAATGGCTATTTAGTCTACCCTTTTGAGAAAACAGTCTGATTTTAATGCCATGCCAACTATCAAACGTAAACATCTCATCTGGTTTTGCTTACTGCTATTAAGCTGTGGATATTTTAGTGCTATGTCTAATTTAGAAATTAATTCTTATTTAAAGAGTGTAGTTTTCATGCTGCCATTGCAGTTTGCAGCTATTTTTTATGTGACTTATCTACGCTGGAACCGCAGTTGAGGCCAAAGCCAAAAGACAAATAAAGAAAATTAATGTTATTTACATTCAGTCATAGTTCCAGATTTCGCCTACCCTCGAATTAGAGACGCTTTTAGTCAGGCGTGAAATGTTCGTAGCGAATCCAAAAACTTGCCATGCAACTTGTGCCAAAAACGAACCTTGACCCAGAACTAGCCCTAACATCCGAAAAAATTATTCTGGATGTGGGAGGAATGAAGTGTGCTGGGTGTGTAAGTGCTGTAGAACGTCAGCTAACCCAATATCCAGGGGTCAAGACTGCCTGCGTGAATTTGGCGACAGAAGTAGCAGTCGTAGAGTCAGAAGTTGGGGTGGTAAATCCAGATGCACTAGCACAGCGATTAACCACCGCTGGATTCCCAACTCAACCCCGCAAATCTAGTAACCAAATTGCTTTAAACGATTCAGCAAAAAGACAGCACCAAGAAATGCGTGCTGCATTCCGACAATTGGCGATCGCTGCTATATTACTGGTGTTGTCAGGAATTGGGCATTTCAGCAGCATCATTGGCGTAACTTTGCCCATATTAGACAACATTTGGTTTCACTGTGGATTGGCAACAGTTGCCTTGTTATTTCCTGGCCGTCCCATCATCGTCGATGGTTGGATAGGCTGGCGGCGCAACAGTCCCAATATGAACACCTTAGTGGGTTTGGGAACACTCACCGCTTACACTGCCAGTTTAGTAGCCCTGTTATTCCCGCAAATGGGTTGGGAGTGCTTCTTTGATGAACCAGTGATGATGTTAGGCTTTATCTTATTGGGTAGAACATTAGAACGACAAGCCAGAGGTAAAGCTGCTGCTGCTTTTAGACAATTACTCGCCCTCCAACCACAGGTAGCAAGGTTAATTCCCAACCCAGACCCAGAAAAATGGGGAGTCGGTGCTAACAGTCTCGAAATTCCCGCAGAACAAGTACGGGTTGGTGAGTGGTTACAAGTATTGCCTGGAGATAAAATTCCTGTAGATGGTGAAGTTCGCTTTGGGCAAACAACCATAGATGAATCGATGTTAACTGGTGAAGCCGTACCTGTAAGCAAGCAACCAGGGGATATAGTCACAGCCGGCACTATCAACCAATCAGGAGCGATCGCACTTCAGGCAACTCGTACAGGCAACGATACCACCTTGGCGCAAATTGTCGCCTTAGTCGAAGCAGCCCAAACCCGCAAAGCACCCGTACAAAAATTAGCCGATAAAGTAGCGGGTTATTTCACCTACGGCGTGTTGACAGTCTCTGTATTAACCTTTGTATTTTGGTACTTTTACGGCACCTACCTCTGGCCTGATCTCACCTCCAGTGGCATGGAAATGATGAGTCACGCCGCCCACAACACACACTCAGCACTCAGTACTCAGTACTCAGTACTCAGTACTCAGCACTCAGTACTCAGCACTCAGCACTCAGCACTCTTAACCAGCTTAAAACTAGCGATCGCCGTTATGGTCGTCGCCTGTCCCTGTGCTTTAGGATTAGCCACACCCACAGCCATTCTCGTCGGTACTGGTGTAGGCGCAGAACAAGGTTTATTAATCAAAGGCGGTGATGTTTTAGAAAAAGTCCACAAACTAGATACCGTAGTCTTTGATAAAACTGGTACTCTCACTACAGGTAATCCTACTGTGACTGATTGCCTGGAAATTGCCTCCTCCCAACTCCCCATATCCTACTCCCTGATTCAACTCGCCGCCGCCGTTGAAAGTGGCACATACCACCCCTTAGCCAAAGCAATTCAGCAAGAAGTACAACGCCAACAGTTAACTGTTCCTAACGCGGCAGACTTCCATACCGAACCAGGATTAGGAGTGTCTGCGGTTGTAGAAAATACAACAGTACTTTTAGGCAATCAAGATTGGTTAAGTTGGCACGGAGTTGCTGTGAGTGAAACCGCCCAACAAGAAATTCAAAGACTAGCAACAGCAGATAAAACAGTTGTTTGCGTAGCCGTTGGCGGTGGTTTAGCGGGACTTATAGCTATTCAAGATACCCTCAGACCAGATGCCCAAACCACAGTAGACAAATTGCGTCAACTGGGTTTAAGAGTTATGCTACTGAGTGGCGATCGCCAAGAAGCCGCCCAGGCGATCGGTAAACAATTAGGATTAGATAGTGGTGATATCATCGCCGGAGTCCCCCCCAGTAAAAAAGCTGCCTTTATCCAAGAATTACAGACAAAATCTGCGGCTAAAGTAGCAATGGTTGGTGATGGCATTAATGATGCTCCCGCCTTATCCCAAGCAGATGTCGGCATTGCCTTACACTCAGGCACAGATGTGGCAATGGAAACCGCGGAAATTATCTTGATGCGCGATCGCTTAAGTGACGTTGTAGAATCAATTGGCCTGAGTCGTGCCACATTCAACAAAATCCGCCAGAATTTATTTTGGGCTTTTGCATACAATACCTTGGGCATTCCTCTAGCTGCTGGTGTTTTGTTACCCACTATGGGGTTTGTCCTCAGTCCATCCAACGCCGCTGCACTTATGGCCTTTAGCTCAGTTAGTGTTGTGACTAACTCTATATTCTTACGAAGACTAGCTCACCGTTGATCAAGACTGCTGTTGAATGTAAAACTGCAAACTAAATGTCGGTTTTTACCAACTCAGGTTAAACTAAATCGATAGTTAGATGTTATACATCTCAAAGAGTAGAACAGGAATGTTCTACTCTTCTCAGTCAGAATAGCTTTCAAGTTTGTCAGAGTTATTACCACAGACTGTAGTACGTAAGAATGGTAGGAAACAATAATAGACCAACACTAATCAATCAAAATTTCGCTGATAGTCATAACGATATATCAATGGCACCAGAAACTAATGAAAGCCATCTACTGATTCTTGAAGATGATCAGGGTCGCAAAGAATTTTCTCTAGAAAATTCCGTTTACTCTATTGGTAGAGACCGAGATTGCAACATCCGTTTAGTCTCTCAGTTTGTCTCTCGCCGTCATGCTACCTTAGTACGATTGCCAAGAGGGCAAAACACTCATAGCTATTACTATCGGATTGTCGATGGTGATGCTAAAGGTAAACCCAGTGCCAATGGATTGATGATTAACGGCCGCAAAATCCCGGCTCACGATTTAAAAAATGAAGACGAAATCGTTTTTGGCCCCCAGGTACGTGCCATCTATTATCTCTTGAGAAATACTCAGCGCTCAGGACAAACAGATTCCAGCGAATATGATATTACCCTCATCAACCCCGGTATGACCGACGACCCAGAAGACATGGAAGATTAAAAACTAGCTAATTTTCAGATAGATGTTGACTATTAGCTGACTCGTTTTCCAATACCCAAATTTGTCAGAGATAGCTTTACCCAAAGCCAGCCTAGTCAGCGATGTCAACCGGCAAGACTTTCAATTAAATGCCAATGGCGACTGTGTTCAATCTCTTGCTTGACAAATTCAAACATTTGTCGGCAGTGATTATCCAGTTGGAGTGGCAATTCCTCATTTTTAATAACGATATTCATCCGGGATTCTGTTTCCGTAGCGCTTGATCTGTCAATGAATACTTCAACCTTGACCAATTTGGAGAACGAAACATTACCCGGAATCTCACGAGCCAGAATGTAATCAGCGTTGTAATACTGAATTTCCAAATCACAGCCTTGGAGAAGATCTAAAAGTAACGGCTGAAGATGGTCAATAGAAAGAGAAATCGTAAATGAACAGGTATAGCGAGCCATAATAGCCCCAAGTATTGCAACACTCCGTCCATCGTATAATACCGAAGCCATCAAACGGTAATTCGTTACAGATTGATTACATAAAGGTACTGGGAAATAAGCTAAAACTAAGTGCTTTTCATCAATATCCCAGAGAAACACAAGTTGAAAAATTGATAAAAAACTTTAAAATAAGGCTTTGGTGGAAGTGGATTATGAAGGTAGCAATTACTGGCGCAACAGGATTAGTCGGTAGTCGTTTGGTAGAACGACTCTACAAAGAAGGTCATCAAGTATTGGTGTTAACGCGTAACTCTGGCTTTGCTCAAAAGGTTTTTCCCCCCACAAATTTCCCAAGTGTTGAGATTGTTACTTATACTCCAACTACATCGGGTGCTTGGCAAGATGCAATTGCCGGTTGCGAAGCTATAGTTAATCTCGCTGGTGAACCTATTGGTGAGGGACGCTGGACAACAGAACGCAAGCAAGAAATCCTCAACAGTCGTCAGCTAGGTACTCAGAAAATAGTTGAAGCCATAACTAAAGCTAACCCTAAACCTAAAGTATTAGTTAATACTTCAGCTATTGGTTACTACGGTACAAGTGAAACCGCGACCTTTGATGAAACCAGTGTCTCTGGCAATGATTTTCTGGCTCAAGTCTGTCAAGCTTGGGAAGCAGAAGCCTCAAAAGTGAAAGAAGCTGGGGTGCGACTCGTAATTTTGCGGTTTGGCATTGTTCTCGGCAATGGTGGTGCCTTAGCCAAAATGATTCCACCTTTTCAACTCTTTGCTGGGGGGCCAATTGGCAGTGGCCGCCAATGGTTTTCTTGGATTCATCTTGACGATTTAGTTAACTTAATTTTGCAAGCTTTAAATCAGTCAAATATGCAAGGGGTGTATAACGCCACTGCTCCAAATCCAGTCAGAATGAATGATCTTAGCCAAACTCTAGGCCAAGTATTGCATCGTCCTTCTTGGCTACCTGTTCCAGCTTTTGCCATTGAAGCCCTGCTGGGAGATGGCGCAATTGTGGTGTTAGAAGGTCAACAAGTTTTGCCGAAACGTACTTTAGAATCCGGTTTTGCTTATCAATATCCGAATTTACAACCAGCTTTGAATCAGATTTTAAGATAAAAGTCAATGGTTAATAGTAGCAAAATTGAACTATTGACCATTGACGAATAATTAATCAGCCTGAAATTTGCGAGATATCCAACTGATAATTCCGCTGAGAATTGCACCTCCCATCAAAATGCCAATTGCTGGGTTAAATACTGGCTGCCAAAGCTGATGCCATAAATCAAGACCCAAATTTATCCCCGCAGCATCACCAAAAACCGCGATCGCAAACCAACCAAAGCCAAATAAAACTAAGAATACATCGGCTACCAAAATCAAGTTCAGCCAATTTAACAATTTATCTTTCATATCAGAATTAGAGAATAGAGACTAGGACTAGGAATTAGAGAATAGAGACTAGGAACATAAGAATCAAGAACTAGAAATTAGCTATTAGATATTGACGATCATAGGAATCTTACTCTAACCTCTAGCCCCTCACCGCTATTCTTCAAATAACCACTTCTTGACTTTTAGTAAACTATCCCAGTCTGGTTTTCTATTCAGACCGTCTTCAATACTATTTTTGATTTCATCGCGCCATTCTGGGTTCACCAAGAATAACTGTTGTACAGCATCAATATGTTGACGCAAGCCTTTTTGACCAGTTTCTAGCATTGCTAAAGCTAGATTAACTCTGGCTTGAGGGTCTTGTGGGCTTAACTTGACTGCTTTTTGTGCGGCTTTATAAGCTGAGTTGCCTTTGTTATCTAACAGATACAACCATGCTAAACAAATCCAAGCTGCACTAGTTTTAGGAGCGCGATCGCATACCTCCTTAAACACAGGGATCAAAGAATCCACTGCTTCGCCAGCTTTATAGCGTTCCAAACCCGTATCAAACAGGGATTCAACAGTGTTAGTCATTAGTCATTAGTCATTAGTCAATGGTCAATGGTCAATGGTCATGAGTAAATACAAAGGACAATTGACAATTGACAATCTTACTACACACCAAATGACTTACCACAACCACAGGTTTGGTTAGCGTTGGGATTGGTGAACTGAAAACCACCGCCAATCATCGCATCACTATAATCAAGCATTAAGCCATAGAGGTAAAGCAAGCTTTTGCGATCGCAGATAATTTGGAAGCCATCATAGTCAAAAACTTCATCCTGCGGGGTGATCTTGCTTGTATCCTCAAAGTCCATCATATAAGACATCCCGGAGCATCCACCTTGTCTCACGCCTACCCGCAGGCACAAATCTTGACCTTGCTTTTCTTGCAGGAGTTTGACTTGGCGCAAGGCTGTTTCGCTTAACAAAATGCCGCGTTGTTGAGGCTGCGTTGCTTGTGTCATCTTTTGTTAACTCCTTATAACTAGTAACCTGATAGAAGCTGATGATTGCTGCTGGGTTAATGGGTAATTTTTGTATATATTCTAGCGACATTGAGGCCAGAAATTGCCAATTGTAAACACTCCGTCAAAAGCAGCCAAAGCTTTTTATTCTAGAATTGAGAGACTCGGTATATTTATAGATTCGGTATTTTCAGAATTTCAGCCTTGTGGCAGCCTGAGTCGCAGTCCCTCTTCAGGTGCAACCCGGAAAGTCTCCTCCCAGGCCAGCCATCCCCAACCATTGATATGCAAATTGCTTCCTTTGATTAACTGACTCTATGACAAGTTTTAATCGCTCTACCAGTCGTCGGTTGAATAAATTACCTCAAATTCCTTCTGTATGGGAGGGCGATCGCCGTCCATTATCATCACCCATCCCACATCCTGATTCATCCGCCAATGGTGATTGCATTCTTTGGGTTGATGGCTCACAAGGTGTTGTCCGTGGTATGGACGTAGTACCTCCTGAAACAGGACCGGAAGCAATTGTTCGCACCCTTATGCGGGCAATGGAACATCCCCACAGCCCTGCTAAACCTGCTAGACCTCACAAAATTGTGGTCAGAGACCGAGAAATTCAATTTTACCTGCGCGGCGTGTTACAAGATTTGGATATTGCCATTGACTACGCCCCAGAATTACCGTTAATTGATGAATTATTTCGTGGTTTTGCGGAAGTTGTTGATAGCCAAATCCCAGATTTACCACCACAGTATGCCGAAGCTTTGCAAGAAAAAGCATTTGCCCTTTGGCAAGCAGCTCCTTGGGAATTTTTGGAAGAGCAACAAATCTTATCTATAGAAATTAATAAATGGGATGTCGGGACGCTTTACGCCTCAGTTATGGGTATGTTGGGGATGGAGTATGGCATTTTGTTTTATCGTTCGGAAGAATCACTCCAACGATTTCGTGCCGCCGTTTTACAAAGTGAGGAGTCGCAAGGACGTTTAGAAGAAGCTTTTCTCAAGCAAGATTGTCTGTTTCTCACTTTTGAAAGTTTAGATGCTGATGACGAAGATGAGGATGAAATTGACAATTTAGCAGAGATGCCTTTAGCTGAAATTGCCCCAACATTCGGCAATATTCACCCCTTAGAAGGGCTGCGGTCTGTTTTATATGATGAAGAGGCACTAGTCGTTTACGTTGCCTTAGAAAGCCTGTGTCGCTTCATTCGTGATCACCGTCGGCAGTTACGTGATGAAACTTTCCCTGAACTCAGCCATCGCTATCGGATTTCTCTACCAGAATCAGATACTGGCACGAAATCAGTATCTGTGACGGTGGCTTCAATGCCACAGTTGGCATCTGAGTTAGAGGAAATGGCAGGGTTTGGTGTGTCGGAGTCGGAAATGGAAACACCAGATTTACCAATATTCCGGTCTTTACGCGATGACTTAATTCCCGAAGATTCTTTTCTGAGTTTGGGTGTGGTTTCGTGGGAGATGCTGGAGTATCTGCGTAAAGGGGTGACTTATCATCCCGCCGGCGAAATTAAGCAGGTAGGCGATGGATTACCAGTAATTTTGATTCAAACTTCTCGCCCCAAAGCTAAAACTGTAATTGAAAATATAGAGGCAGCAGGTGGACTACAAGCCATTTGCTTTAATCCTGGAGCAGATCCTTTTGATGGCGATCGCTACGATTTGGGTTTGTTACAAACTCAAAATGGTGAATTGTTTCTCTTCGGTGAATTTTTAGATGATGATCCCATCCATGTCGAAGCTCGTAAAAAATGGAATCAGCGGTGTAAAAATACCAAAGGTTATTGCGGTTTAATCATAGCCAAAGGGCTAACAGGGTCGGCTCGTGGTAATCCTCAACTGCGTGATATGGTGGCTTTGTTTGAGGCGCGATCGCTTTCACCAAAAGATTTAGGTCTGGGAATGCTGCAACTTATGCCGCAGTTGTAATTCCCACAAATACTTGGCAATCACCATAACTAAATTGAGAATCTCCCCAAACCAGAGTTGTTGGATATTTCGCTGTGCTTAATTCACCTGAGTTCAACACTGCTCTTCTTGGTCTACTCTGGAGAAAAACCTCATCAAACCAGCTTTTTCAGCTTTTTTGTCTAGGACATATAAAAAAATCAGGATTTAGTTATCTGACAAGTGAAATAGGAGTATGTGCGATTCTTTTAACCAAGATTCGTGGTGATGTTCCCATATTTCCGATGCGATCGCTTTGTGCAGTTAATTACTTTATACAAAGTTCATGAAGCATAGATATTATTTGGCTTTTTAGTAATGTTTTTACTACATTATGCTATTCGCCGCAGAGATATTTTTCTTTCAAAGTAATTATGAAATCAAATAAGCTTTGATCTTTATCCTAAAAATTTAGGAATATTCTTTTTCTTGATAATCATTAGCATCATATTTCAAGGAAATTACTTAAATCTTTATTTGCTATTAATTTTCTTTGTATTTTCTTTATAAAGTTGAGAAAATATGGCAATTAAGTATTAAATGAAGATTATTTAAAGCCTAAAAATCATGGTTATAATAGCCTTAACACTAAAAATCAAGCAGATATTACCTTATATGGTAAGTGCTTACTAAATAATTTTATGATGGAAAATTTCCAGGAGGGCAAATTTTAATTTGCTTTGATTTTTAGATATACAAATTTAGAGATATTCCTAAATTTGTATTGAAATCTGGCTAAATATTTAGGATAGAAAGCAGATGTTTATTTTAATTGATAAACTTCTGAAACAAAGATGGTGATGTGTGCAGACAACACAAATATCTTTAAACATTTACGAAAATCTTTGCGGAGATTCGTAAACACGCCAAACATCACTGTATTACTACTTTTAGTAGTTACTAATAAAATCTCAAATTTAACCGACTGAGATAAAGGAGCCGACTCATGATGACTTAAACACTAAATATGAATTTGTGGATATCTACACCCAATGAGTACCAAAAAACAGTTGATAGATCAAAGTAAATACTTTTTCACATAAGAGCGATCGCTTATAGGTGCGTATTATTGGGTAATTACCAGCCAAATATACACACCTGATAATCAGTAGACCTATTAAGGTCTCAAGTTATTCAAAAAATTGTCTCTTAAGAAGTGTACGCTGATCTTAATAAAGCAGAGAAGTTGAAATACTTTATGTGAATAAAAATCTTGGTAATCTCGATTGAGTGAAACTTAGGTGTCTCAAATTAATTTAGAGAATTCAATTGTCTGGTTTTCTTGAAAACATCACTAGTGCAATTGTTACAAGACATGAATGTACACTAAGGACTTTTCCTGCCACAATAGTAATCCCGTTATGATTATCTTCTGGGAAAATGATGAATAATTTGACAAAATGACGATTTTTTGTGTCTATAGCATTTCTTGTTTCTTGACACAAACTCTGATAATCTTATTCCTCCTTGTCTGGAGTCTTTTGTTGTTTTGATGGTGTTAATATACAGCAGATAGCATGATAATGACTAATAAAAAATGGGCCGTTAAACGTATCACTGTGAATTTAGCAACACAGGAAGCAGAGAAACTAGAAAAATATTGTCAGCAAACAGGTAGACCTGCGACAGATGTAATTCGAGAACTTATTCGCGGATTACCAACATCTGATGACAACAAAGAAGCAAAATAGATAGGGAAAATCAGGAATTTTTTCCACAGCGTCGTAGATTGTCGCTGGGATACCTAAAAAATCTCTATCATACTTTTTTCAGTCCACCTTTACTAAAGTTTGTGTAGCTCAACACAAGCATTTTGAAGGCAGTAAATTTAGTGATCAGGAATCAAATAAAGTAATAAATGCAATTTTATTACTAGTGGGTTAAAACCCATCGTGCATCTACATATTGGTGGACTCCTGATAAATCTCTGACAATTAACTTCTAACTCAGCGAGTGTAAAACCTCGCAAATAGGCTTGATATTAATAGCAAATTCCGACACCAACCCAGTTACAATTTGTAAAGAAACTGAAGAGGTAGGACGGAATGCGCGTTGCAATCGTAGGTGCGGGATTGGCTGGGCTAGCAACCGCTGTAGATTTAGCTGATGCTGGCTGTGAAGTCCAGATTTTTGAGTCCCGTCCGTTTGTTGGTGGTAAAGTCGGCAGTTGGGTGGATAATGATGGCAACCATGTAGAAATGGGGTTGCACGTCTTTTTCGGCTGCTACTACCAATTATTTGACTTAATGGAAAAAGTAGGGGCGTTGTCACATTTACGCCTGAAAGAACACTCCCATACCTTTATTAATAAAGGGGGACGCACTGGTGCTTTAGATTTTCGCTTTTTCACAGGTGCGCCTTTTAATGGATTGAAAGCATTTTTTACTACTTCCCAACTATCATTACAAGATAAATTGCAAAATGCGATCGCCCTTGGAACTAGTCCCATAGTTCGAGGACTGGTAGACTTCGACGGAGCGATGAAAACCATCCGCAACCTAGATAAAATTAGCTTTGCCGATTGGTTTCGTCGTCATGGTGGTAGTGAAGGTAGCATCAAACGGATGTGGAATCCCATTGCTTATGCTTTGGGATTCATTGACTGCGAAAATATTTCTGCCCGTTGTATGTTGACTATCTTCCAGTTTTTCGCTGTGAGAAGCGAAGCTTCTGTATTGCGGATGCTGGAAGGTTCCCCTGATGGGTACTTACATAAACCTATTGTGGATTATTTAGCCGCAAGAGGCACTAAAATTTATACTCGCCGCCAAGTGCGAGAAATTCAATTCGCTGAGAATGATGGACAAACCCACGTTACTGGCATTGTAGTAGCTCAGGGCGATACTACAGAAACCATTACTGCTGATGCCTATGTCTGTGCTTGTGATATTCCCGGAATTCAGCGTATTTTGCCATCCGATTGGCGGAAATGGTCAGAATTTGACAATATTTATAAATTAGATGCAGTCCCCGTTGCCACAGTACAATTGCGGTTTGACGGTTGGGTGACAGAACTGCAAGATGCAGAGAAACGTAAACAACTTAACTATGCAGCAGGCATAGATAACTTACTCTACACTGCTGACGCAGACTTTTCTTGTTTTGCCGACTTGGCATTAACTAGTCCCAGCGATTACTATCGCCCAGGAGAAGGTTCGTTGCTGCAACTGGTATTAACACCAGGAGATCCGTTTATTAAAGAAAGTAACGAAGCGATCGCCCAGCATGTCCTCAAGCAAGTCCATGAACTTTTCCCCTCATCGCGGGAACTCAACATGACTTGGTATGGTGTCGTCAAACTTGCCCAATCTCTCTATCGAGAAGCACCAGGGATGGACGCATATCGTCCTAACCAAAAAACTCCCATACCAAACTTCTTCCTAGCAGGTAGCTACACCCAGCAAGATTATATCGATAGTATGGAAGGAGCGACAATTTCGGGAAGACAGGCGGCAAAAGCGATTTTAGAGACGATCAAGCAGTAGCGAACCCTAGAGGAATTACATAGAATGTCAGATTGGCTAGAGCATAGCGTACAGGTAGAAGTAGAAGCTCCCATTGATTTAGTGTGGAGTCTGTGGTCTGATTTAGAGCAAATGCCTCGTTGGATGAAATGGATTGATTCGGTGAAAATCCCGCCTGATGATCCAGAAATATCTATTTGGAAACTCAACACTGGCGGTTTGGAATTTACTTGGAAATCTCAAATTCTTAAAGTTATTCCCAACCAAATTATCCAATGGAAATCAATTGATGGGTTGCCCAACCAAGGAGCAATTCGTTTTTACGATCGCCACAATAGTAGCATCGTCAAACTATCTGTGTCCTATGCCATCCCTGGCATCATTGGCAAAATTATGGATAACTTGTTTTTAGGAAGAGTTGTAGAATCAACTATTCAAGCTGATTTGGAAAGATTTAGACAATATGCTTTAAATGTTAAAGCTAACTGAATTGCCTACAACTTACTTTGTACAAAGGGAAGGCAGAAGCAGGATTTGTAAGCCTTTCCTCAAATATTTCATACAAGTGTATTATTAACAAGTTTAAATTAGGCAGCGTTAAAAACTGTTGGCGGTGGAAGTGGATCACTCACAGCTTAATAAGCAAGAATCAAAGATTCAAGTGCTTCAATGCCATTGGCAACAGCTGACTCGTAAGTATCCCCATGAGTCCGCCAACGTTGTCCGGGAAAATCAGGGAATCCTACTAAGAAGCAATCATCATATTCAGACCACGGAATTATCATTTGGTATTTGAGTTTACTCATCTGGAAGTTTAAAAAACTACCACGTTGGGTCACTAAATAAATGTATTCTCAACTCCTCATCAGTTGGCGGGACGGCGGAAATGCAAGCACGGATGACATCACCATCTTCCAGTTCTACAGTACAGGCGTGACATGAACCCATAAGGCAGCCAGTGGGAATCATCACTCCAGCACGTTCGGCTACATCTAAGAGTGCTTCTCCCACTTCGGCATTGATGGTGACATCATCTGGTAAAAATCGCACGCTAACACTCATGAAATTTTCGGCTAATTACGACAAAAAGGGTGTTAAGTCTAAATGGCGTTCTACTTCCGTAGCCAGTGAGTCTAAGATTTGCTCTCGCTGTTCTCGGTAGTTGGCTACACCTGTGGGTAAGGATTTCAAACCTCGCTGTTGACGCAGGCGATTTAACCAAGCTCGTCGCCAAGGGCCATTGTCAAACAATCCATGCAGATAAGTACCCCAAACTGATTGACAACTATCCACCAACCCTAGGTTAACATCATCGAATAACGCTTGAAACGCTTGACTATCTGGTGGTTGTTCGATGCGCGATCGCCCTTGGTGAATTTCAAACCCATTGACAGGTAAGCCCATCTGCGGGAAGTTTGAGCTAACTTGGCGCTGACGAGCAATTTTTTGTCCGGTAATGACAGTTCTAATGGGCAATAAATTTAAACCCTGGAATCTCCCTGCTTGTCCTTCTATACCTTCGGGGTCAGCAATAATTTGTCCTAACATTTGATAGCCGCCACAAATCCCTAAAACTGTACCACCAGAAGCAGCATAATTTTGAATTGCTTCTGCCATACCGCTTTTCTGCAATAAAATTAAGTCGGCAATGGTGGTTTTTGTCCCTGGAATAATTACCGCATCTGGGTGTCCTAAGTCTTGTTTTGGACTTAGATATCTCACAGAAACTGTCGGTTCTGATTCTAAGGGGTCAAAGTCGGTAAAGTTGGCAATTCTGGGTAAGCGGATGACAACTATATTGAGGTCAGCTTGAGTTTTATATGATTTTCGATCTAGTAAGTCAAGGGAGTCTTCAGCGGGAAATAGTTCTTGAAAGTAAGGTAAAACGCCAATTACAGGTTTTTTGGTGCGTTCTTCTAGCCATTTTATCCCTGAATCTAAGAGCGATCGCTGCCCACGGAATTTGTTAATTACAATACCTTTAATCAAATCCCGTTCATCTGGCTCAAGTAACTCTAAAGTTCCGACTACATGGGCAAAAGCACCACCACGGTCAATATCTACTACCAAAATTGTCGGTGCATTTAAATACTTTGCTATCCGCATATTTGTCAGGTCGCGGTGCTTGAGGTTAATTTCTGCTGGACTCCCTGCACCTTCGCAAACTAACATATCAAATTCGGTGGATAGATGTTGGAGAGATTCTTCTATCGCCCGCCAGCCTAGGTCAAAAAATTGCTCGTAGTAATCTGCGGCTTTGACTCGCCCTACAGATCTACCTTTGACAATTACCTGGGAGGTCATATCACCTTGGGGTTTGAGTAAGATGGGATTCATTTCTACCCAAGGAACCACTCCAGAAGCCCAAGCTTGTACCGCCTGTGCATAACCAATTTCGCCCCCATTAGCAGTGACATAAGCATTCAAAGCCATATTTTGACCTTTAAAGGGAGCCACTCGCCAACCACGCCGCGACAACAAACGGCAAATAGCAGTAGTTAACAGTGATTTCCCTGCGTGGGATGTTGTTCCCACTACCATAATTGCTTTCATACTTAATGTCGGTTTTTTATAAGAGGTGGAATAGGTTATGAACGGGTGATATCGCCATCCGTTCATCAATAGTTATACGCTAAGAAGCTAACAGAACTACAGGTAGGAAAAATATCCACACCCACGTTAATGCCCAATATTACTTACATAACTCTTCTCAAAATCTGATGAAGAATTTATATTGGGTTTGATGCTTCCGTAGATATATTGTTCCCTTTTGTAACCTAAATATTAACTTTAAAATTTTCAATTCTAAAAAGGTAGTCTCAACCAACGGATGCCTGCATTGTACAGGTAATCTTGCCAGGAAGGGGCAGGCCAATTTTTGCCCTGATATTTTTCTATTAGTTGATAACCTAAAGGCGTGAGGCGAAAACTATCAGTAATTCCCTGTCCATCCACTTCGCGCCGCAGTACACCGACTTGGATTAACCAGTCTAAGGCGTTGTAACAAGTCAGTTCTGATAAGGGACGCTGAGTATAACCTTGCTGGATACCATTTTCTAGGGCGATCGCATTTAATGGTACACTCTGGTTACGCATGGCTGTGAATAAACCAACAGTGAAAGGACAACAAATCAGCGATCGCTCTGCTCTTTCTACTGTGGTACGTGAGTAAGAGAAGATTTTTGAGGTTGGAGAATCAATTGTAGCCATTTAAGTATATTGTGGTGATTGGACGAAAATTTAAGTATTTTAGATTACCAGTTACTTACTGCGCTAAAAATTATCTAGATATTGGTATTTACACTGTTTTTTCAGTAATTCATTTAATCATTGTAAATTATTGTAAAATTTCAAAGTCATCAACAAACACCAAACAGGAAAGGTTCACTATGCCTCTAGCAGTTGGTACGGATGCACCTGCATTTACCGTCAAAGATACTAATGGCAACACTGTCTCATTGTCTGATTTTAAAGGTAAGACAGTTGTTTTGTATTTTTATCCCAAAGATGACACTCCAGGTTGCACCAAACAAGCGTGTAGCTTCCGTGATGCTCAAGAGCAATATCAAGGTAAAGATATAGTGGTTTTGGGTGTGAGTGCCGATGATGAAGTGTCTCATCAAGCTTTTACTCAAAAATTCAATCTGAACTTTCCACTGCTGGCAGATACCGATAAGTCTCTCATTCAAGCTTACGATGTTGATGGTGGTGGCTATGCCAAGCGTGTCACCTACGTCATCGATGCTAATGGCAAAATTGTTCATGTTGATGCCAACGTGAATACATCTAACCACGCCAGCGATATTTTAGCGGCACTGGGTCTGTAATTGCTCAATCCAAAATCTGTCTTGGAAAGTTTGCTCAACGGGGGGAACCCCCCGAACTTTGCTCAACGCGGGGAACCCGCGCACGCAAGTTCTCTCCGCACGCAACGCCAGTTGCTTCTCCTAATCGGAGACGCTACGCGAACAAGCCGGGGAACCCGTCCAACGCACTGGCTCAACTTTCCGCAAAATCTAAAATCCAAAATTCATTCACCTCACCTTTTGTCTTTATCTCCTTGTACTGACTAAAAAATCTAGCTTCAGTAAAGGATTTACAGACAGGGTGAGGTTTTTGAATATGATTCAGTTTTGTGGGGGGACAATTTGCACTGGAGAAATCACACTGGGAGATGTGATGGCTGGTAAACCAGGAACTGCTTGTCCAGAAGTACTATTTGCTGGTTGATTGGGATTTTGTTTGAGTGCAGCCCGCTTTCGGTTTAATTCAGCCACCGCTGAGTTTAATTCGTCATCTTTTTGTTGAGTATTCCAGTTGAGATTACCAAGTTGGGCGCGATGAATTAGGTCAAGGGGGTTTAGTCCACCTGAGTTAGTCGAAAATGGATTGGTATTATCTAGGGAATTATCACCAGGATTGGCATCGACTGTATTGAGTTGAGCCAAACTCGGTTGTGCTGTGAGAAAAAAGGCAAAGCTAATTCCGGCTAAAGTAGCCACACAGCAGCTTTTAACTGATAAAAATGATTTTTGCATGAGATTCTTCTCTAATACGCTCCAACGACACCATGCTTTTATCTTAAGCAAGAGTCCGCCGTAATTGGGGTTGAATGCTTAATAAGGCAACAACAGCAAAGCCAAACAAAATTAATAAAGCACCACCAAAAGTAACATCGCCCCAAGGTGCTTGCATGACTATACTACCCAAACCCCAATTGTTGTGGAGATAGAGATAGCGGATAGGTTCAATTGCATAGCTAAGTGGGTTCAGTGTAGCCACAACTTGTAACCACTTGGGCATAAAAGATAAAGGCGCTAAAGCAGTGCTGGCAAATAGTAAAGGCAGGTTAGTAACAAAAATTACTGCAATTAATTCGATGTGTCCAGGTAGAGCAAAAGCTAAACCAAGAGAAATAGCAGTTACGCCCAAAGCTAAGAGAAAGACGATGAGGGCGATCGCACTCAAACCCACAGCATCTGGTAGCCCCGCCCCCAGAAAGGCTGCTGCACCAACAATTACAGCCGCTTGTAGCAAACTTTGACTAATAATAAAGATAGCGGAAGCAAAGACAATCGAAAACCGCGATGCGAGGGGTGCTACCAATAAACGATTTAAAAAGCCAAATTCCCGATCAAACATCACAGGTAATCCGGCGTTCAATGCTCCAGCAAAGGCTGTAAAAACAATTACACCAGCGGCTAAGAACTGACCGTAATTTGTCGTACTACCAAATAAGCCCTTGGGTGCATTTTGAAATAAAGCGCCGAATAACACCAGCCACATAACAGGCTGAATAATTCCCGCCAATAAAGTTGAAGGACGGCGTTGTAATTGAATAAACAAGCGACGAGTTAAAGCCAAGGTCTCTTGGATTAATTCACCGAAAAAATTAGGTGCAGCATCAGCAGGTGAGGCTAGTTGCTGCCAATTTACATCAGATTTAGGAGTAACACTCATAATGATTTTGTAATTAGTCAATGGTCAATAGTCAATGGTCAAGGATCAAAAACTCTGGACTATGGACTTTTGACCCTTGACACTGCCCAGCAGTTCTATCTCATATTTTGCTTCTTTTCGGCTTTGGGATCACGGTTAGCCACTGCGGCCAGTTCTGCATCCATTAAGGTACGTCCCGTGGCGGCGAGGTAGACATCATCTAAGCTAGGGCGAGATTGAGCAATGCCGAATATTGGTAAGCTGGCATGATTGAGGGTTTGCTGGATGGTAATTAAGGCATCATTTTGGGGTGTGACTACCAAATTGAGGGAATTACCTTGAGCGCTGTTGATGATGATTTCTTGGACAAAAGGCAAAGCTTGTAAGAGGTCTTTGGCTTTTTCAGCTTCCTCAAGGGGGGAAAATTCCCGAATGCGTAAGGTAATGCGATCGCCTCCTACCCTATCTTTTAATTGTGAGGGTGTACCTGTGGCAATAACAATCCCACGGTCAATAATAGCGACGCGATCGGCTAGTGCGTCAATCTCTTCTAAATAATGGCTGGTAATTAATACTGTAGTTCCTGATACCCGCAGCTTCCGCAGGAAATCCCACACAACAAAACGGCTTTCGATATCAAGTCCTACCGAGGGTTCGTCCAACACCAATACATCCGGTGCATGGAGTAACCCAGCCGCTAAATCGAGCCGTTTGCGTAAACCACCTGAATAAGTTCCTGTCTTTTTATCAGCGTACTCTTGCAAACTCAGTAAATCTAAAACCGTCTGAATTCGCTGTTTTGCTACCGCGCCAGGGAGGTGATAAAGCGCCGCTTGTAATTGCAGCAGTTCTCGTCCAGTCAACACTTTATCTATAGCGACTTCCTGCGCTACATAACCGAGTTTTTGCCTTGCTACTCTGGGATTGTCTAACACAGAAATTCCAGATACTTCGATTTTGCCAGCATCTGGAGTGGTGAGAGTACACAAAGCACGCAGAGTCGTAGTTTTACCTGCGCCGTTGGGGCCGAGTAGACCAAAGATTTCTCCTGGTTCTACTTCAAAAGAAACGTCTTTGACGGCTTCAACAGTACCGTAGCGCTTTTGCAGATTTTGAATTAAAACGGCGGGAGCCATGACAGCCAATCCCTAACTATACAATTCGCAACAAAGTCTATATATCTATTGTAGTTGAGTAGTGTTAGGTGGAGCGATCGCTGGGATACGACTCCTTGATTTTATAGATGGGATAAATGGGGGACTTCTGCTGACTGCTGGTAAATATTATAAAAAAAACCCTCATAGTGTTTATGAGGGTTTTGTTTTTTATATCTATGTCAATTTTTAAGTACGGAAACGTCTCTTACCCTGCTTTTGTAAGGCAAGTTTTTTACGCTTAGATTTTTCAATAGGCGTTTCAAAGTGGCGGTGCTTCCTCATATCTTGAAAAATTCCCGCCTTGGAAACTTCTCGTTTAAATCGGCGTAATGCTGACTCCAGGTGTTCATTTTCACCCACTATGATTTGGGTCATTATCTCTCCTAATTAAATTAAATTCATCAATGGACTGAGTAGGCACTAACAGGGTAAAAAAAAGATAAATTTTTTGCCTGACCGAAAAATGCGCTCTTCAAATTTCTGGTTTTATCGCAATTACCAATCAAATGCGGTATATCTTCCCTAACCTAAGCGCCTCTAGTCTCTGACCTCAATAAAATGTCACCCCATAAAATGAGCAACACTATCAAGCTTAGTAGCGATTACGTCCACCACCACCGTATCCCCCGCGACCACCACCAGAAGAACCTCTATCTTCTTTGGGCTTGGCTTTGTTAACTTTGAGTCCACGACCCATCCATTCAGCACCATCAAGAGCTTCGATAGCAGCAGCTTCTTCAGCTTCTGTTCCCATTTCCACAAAAGCAAAGCCACGCAGACGGCCTGTTTCCCGGTCTGTAGGTACTTGTACCCGCTTTACCGTACCATATTCAGAAAAAACGCCCGTAATATCATTTTCTGTAACATCGTAAGAGAGGTTGCCTACATAAATTGACATTGATTGTCTCCAAAATTTTTAGTGTGTAGAGATGTAAATTTCGGAGAAAACTCTGTAAATACTAAAAGGTAAAAGCCTGTCAATACTAAAAACAAAAATACTCACCGAATTAACTCTCGTTTTCTAAGATGACATAGAAGGGAATTTTCTGCATCCCGTAAATAGGAGCATTATTTAAATCTAGTATGACATATCTTGGTATCGGTGAAAGCCAAGGGAGCGCCAATTCTCTTCACAGGCGCTCACTCCAACAAAAAACCTCGGCTTTAAGTACCGAGGAAATTAAGATAAGTCCAAATGGCGATGAGAAAGATAACCTAACCGAAGTTCAAAAATTTTAGCTAACGCCCAAGGCAACCAAAACTAGAGCAGTAACTAGTAGGGTAGCAACTGCACCTTGTAATTTGTAACGATTTTGCGTCTCTTGGTTGGGATATTCAGCGTAGTAAATTTGGGGTTCAGTTGCGTAGTTATTCAGAAGACCGCTGTCGTTAATGGTGGTATACATAATTTTTTTTGTTTTTTGTTACTTTATGTAAATAAATTTAACTTTATTGTTACAAATAATCAATTAAGCTTGACAATAAATAATAAATACTATCCATAAACTAGGCTTATCAAGAATGACTGGAGCATCAGTTAGAATATCTGAAGAGCATTAAAATATAGACTCGACTCTGTTAGAATGCAGAATTGCGGCATTCGCTCTCAGTCTTTGCGCTACCGCCCATACCACCCTTCAAACGCGCGTCCGCCTAAGACTGATGCCGCCAGCGGCGACAGGCCGATGTTATTTACGGAGTTCTATGTCTTTTTCTCATCTCGGCTTGTCTAATGAAATTATCCGTGCCGTCACCGAGCTAGGATACACCAAACCCACGCCAATTCAGATGCAGGCAATTCCTACGGTTTTGTCAGGGCGTGATTTGTTAGCTGGGGCGCAAACGGGGACTGGAAAAACTGCCAGCTTCACTCTGCCGCTGCTGCAAAAATTGTCGTCTGAAAAGAGCCTTAAAAGCACATCTGATGAATGCTTCCCTATCAGGGCGCTGATTCTCACCCCGACTCGTGAATTAGCCGCCCAGGTGGAGTTAAGTGTGCGTGAGTATGGCAAGTACTTAAAACTAAACACAATGGCGATGTTTGGCGGGGTCAGCATTAATCCGCAAAAAAAGCTTTTGAGGGGTCGAGTGGATATTCTGGTCGCTACTCCAGGGCGACTGCTAGACCATGTACAGCAGCGGACAGTGAACCTGTCAAATGTTGAGTTTTTAGTCCTGGATGAAGCAGACCGGATGTTGGATATGGGTTTTATTCGTGATATCCGTCGTATTCTCTCGCTTCTACCAAAACAGAGACAAAACTTATTATTCTTCGCTACTTTCTCAGACAAAATTAAGGAACTAGCTACGGGGTTGCTAGATAACCCAGAGATGATTGAGGTAGCACGCCGTAACGTTACTGCTGATACTGTGACACAGAAAGTCTACAAGGTAGAGCGCGATCGCAAGTGCCAATTACTGGTTCAGCTGATTCGGCAAAATAACTGGTATCAAGTGCTAGTGTTCACGCGGACAAAGTATGGTGCTGACCGTCTGGTGAAGCAATTGACCCAAGAACGTATTCAAGCACTGGCTATCCACGGGAATAAAAGCCAATCGGCACGTACCCACGCTTTGGCAAAATTCAAGAACGACAGCTTACAGGTATTGGTAGCAACGGACATTGCTGCACGCGGTCTCGACATCAGCGAATTGCCTCATGTGGTCAATTTCGATTTACCCAATGTTCCAGAGGATTATGTTCATCGCATTGGTCGTACTGGTCGCGCGGGTGCATCAGGTAAAGCTGTATCGCTGGTGTGTGCCGATGAATATAATCTGTTGGCAGATATCGAAACGCTGATTAAACAACGATTGCCTTTTGAAGTGGTTACTGGCTTTGGTGCTAATTCACAAATCAAGCCCGAACCAATTTTAGATGAACGCAAGCATAGACCCAAAGGGAAAAAGCGTCTCGATCGCTCTCATACTCAACCTTTATCACAAAAATCGGATCGACGAACGGTGAAAGGTGCGAAAAAGTCTGATGAGCGTCCTGACACATCACACCATTAGGCTAAATTATTTTAGTTTTGTTCCCTGAACTATTAACCGCAACCACAGCCATCCTAATCCACTGCCAATAAAATAATAGGGAAAATCTGCCCAGGTGAAGGCAGTACCAATTAACATTCTGCCCCACCAAAATGAACGTACCCAAACCAGAAATGGTGGATGCCACAATTGCATAAACTCTACCAAAGAAGTAATGACCAATACCCATAAAGGAATTTGCCAAACGGAAGCGCGAGTGGTTGTAAATAGAAAGGCAAACAAACACCAAAATATCTGGTAAAAAATCCCGCCTACTTCTTGGTTTAACCAACCAACAGAATAGCGATAGTGGCTGTAGAGAAGTCCAACGGGGAGAATAATAGCCAGAGAAAAAATTGTTCGCCAGTGCAGGCTTTTAAATAGTGGCATTATTTGGCGTTTCCAATCAAATATTTCTCCCCATACTATTCCCCGTAGTTATGGCCTGTCACCTTACCGCGAAAAACAATATATTGATAAAGGTTATAAAACAACATCACAGGAATCAAAAAGCCGATAAAAATAATCATGATTACTAAAGAACTCGGATCGGCTGATGCTTCGTAAATAGTGATTTCTGTGGGGATGATGTAGGGAAATACAATCAAACCTAACCCAATAAAAGACAAGACAAATAACAGAATTGTCCAGACAAAAGGCGCTCTTTCTTCTTTGCGGTTGAGACTCTGCCAAAGTTGCCAAATTAACCAGACACCTAGAACTGGAATCAGAGTGAAAATATAAACTAAAGGCTGTTGAAATAATCGAGACCTGACACTTTCATAGATTATAGGTGTGCTAATTGTAATGGCGATCGCACCAATTAACGTTGTCAAAGCGGCAATTTTAGCTGTTTTATAATGAGTTTCTTGTAAATCTCCTGTGGTTTTCCACACAAGATATGTTGAACCAATCAAAACATATCCTTGAATTAAAGTTAATGCCACTAGCACAGATGGCAAGCTTAACCAATCCCAGGTGCTACCAATAAAATGTCCTGTCTCATCAACATTAATACCCTTGAGTACAGCACCAAGGGCGAATCCTTGTCCAAGTGCAGCGATAAAACTTCCTGTCCCAAAAGCAAAATTCCAAAATAACTTGCGTCTGGATAATTCCCGAAATTCAAACGCTACACCACGAAAAATAAACCCAAACACCATGACAAAAATTGGAATATACAAAGCATTTAAAATTGTGCCGTAAGCCAGAGGAAATGCCCCAAATAATCCGCCTCCCATTAACACTAACCAAGTTTCATTCGCATCCCAAATGTTGCTTAAGCTAGTCATTAAAATTCCTCGACGTTCATCATCAGAAGAAGTCAAAGATAAAATTCCTACTCCCAAATCAAAGCCATCTAGCATCACATACAAGAATAAAAATAGAGCTAAAATGACAAACCAAACTTGCGGTAAAAAATACTTGAGGGTCTCCATATAATCTCTTGTTTAATAGGTGATAGATGACAGGTGACAGAGTAACCCAACAAAATTTTTAGAATGTTGGGTTTAACTTATTCATCCGCATTGAACTTAAGTTCAATGCTAATAGCTGAAGTCTACTCAAGTAGACTAAAAAATCTTGCCTATGTTTAGTCATCTTCAGATGACTTTTGCTATGAGTAAGGAACTTGAGTTCCTTGCTGGACTTCGTTAAACCCCCCATTTCAGACTTCACACTTCAGACTTTTTATTGTTGTGCTTCTACAGGACGTTCATCTGGGACAAACTCTCCTGGAGTTGTATCGACAGCAGCTTTAGTAATTTCTGTACCAGGAATTGGTAAATTAAGATTTGGCCCACGGCGAATGATGCGACTGCCAAAATAAATTGCAGCGATAAATAATAAACTGTAAACTATTGCAAAAGCCGTGAGTGAAGTTAAAACGTTACTTGCAGGGAGACGCGAGGCTGCATCAACTGTCCGAATTTGTCCATATAGTGTCCAAGGCTGTCGTCCCACACAACGTACAATCCAGCCTGACTCTACAGCAATGTATCCTAAAGGTGCAGCAAATACCCAAGCTAACATCAGCCAACGTTGCTGAGTAATATTTTTGGCTGATAATTTCCCACGTAACCACTGCACAGTACTCAACAGCATTAATCCAGCAAAGAAAAAGCCAATGGCAATCATCACTCGGAAGGCGTAGTAAATTAAACCTACCAAATGAGGTCTATCTTCTGGTTTCCACTCCTTCAAACCGTGTAATGGTTCAGAAAGATTCTGCTTGAATTCCAGAATATAACCCAAGGCGTTGGGAATGGTAATTTCCCAATCATTTTTCTGCGCTTTTTCATTGGGTATCGCTAATAAACTCCAGTCAGCAGCTTGTCCGGCGGGTGTGCTTTCCCACTGCGCTTCCATTGCGGCGAGTTTTGTGGGTTGATAATGATAAACTTGTTCGCCGCTTAAGTGACCGATATATATTTGTAATGGAGCAACTGCGATCGCAGCTGCTAAAACTATCTTTAAAGACTGCGAAAAGAATTCTGGATGGCGTTTTTGCAAAATGTACCAAGCACTAATTCCGCCAATGACAAACAGCGAAGTTTCCAGAGTGGCAAAAAACATGTGCAGTACACTGTTAGCCATAAAAGGATTAAACATCGCCTGAAAATAATCATGGACAACAAACTTGCCATTCACCATCTCCCCGCCGGCTGGTGTTTGCATCCAAGAATTTGCTGTCAAAATCCACAAAGTTGACAAGTTCGCACCCACAGCCACCAAAATTGTCGAGAGATAGTGAACCGCAGGATTGACGCGCTCCCAACCAAATAACATAATCCCTAAAAAAGCTGCTTCTAGCATGAACGCCCAAGAAGCTTCAAAACCAATCACACTACCAAAAAAATTCCCCACAGCTTCCGAAAAAGGAGCCCAGTTAGTCCCAAACTGAAATTCCATTGGAATACCCGTAGCTACCCCAATACCAAAGTTGAGGACGTAAAACTTCGACCAAAACCGCGCATGAAGGTAATAATCAGGATTACGAGTTTTCAGCCATAGCCCCTCAACGATGACAAGATAAATCCCCATTCCCGTTGTCAAGACAGGCCAAAGTATATGAAAAATCGCCGTCAGCGCAAATTGCATTCGTGATAGCACCACTGAATCGGATAAAAATTCCATCTCAGAATTTCCCTATTCATGAAATATTCAATATGATTCTAGGTATAAGAGTTGATAACTAGAATTTGTTATTGATTTTTGTAAGCTTTATTTAAGCATAAATATCATTAACTGCTCAAATATAATTTTTCACAAATAAGTAAAACTCAAAACTTTAGTAGTAGCAATTTATTATGAATACTAAGTCTGCTTTTTGAGAGACAATTAATACTTTAAATAATCAAAGTATTACTAGACTTTTATTTACTTATGCAAGCTTATTCCGTGAATCAACATCTATCTATAGAGAGGGAATTTATTTTAAATTTTGAGCCAATTAGTAATTTTTCTCAAAAGACAATTAGTCAAACTTCAGACAAAAAAGGTCTTGGATAAGCCAGATAATATATTAAACCAAGACCAACTGACAACTTCTTCAGCTTATACACCTGTTTTCTTACATTTATGCGTAATTACCACTCGGTGTAACGGCTCATACCTTAAACTATTTTCTGGTGCGATTGAGCTTTTCTAATGTCCGGATAATTTCTTTCATCTTATAACTAGACAGGCGATTCATGTATATCATGAAAGTGGTAGAAAAAACACCTGTTGCAGTGATTACAGTCCCTTCGCTTGTCTTCCCATATAAGATTAGTAGAGTACCAACTGTACTAATACAAAGAAAAGTACAACTAGCAATTAAGCACAGGTTAAATGTTTGTCTTGCCTGACGTAAATGCTCATTTAACACTTCTAACTCAATTTTTGTATAGTGGTCAACTTGAGGCGTGTTTGCATATACACACTGATTGAGCATGGTATTTTTAGTTTTTGTAAGTAACTGATTAGGCAATAGTGAGTTGAGCCATTGGCTTCAGCCAATGGCTTGTCTATCTCTTCACTGATGTAATAACATCAAATACTGGTATTAATAAATACGAAAAAATTAACTCACCAAATCAGGAAAGACTTCTTGCACTGCCGGATGCACAATGCGGTGATTCTGCACATTTACACCTTTGGCTAAGGATGGATTAACATCTAGGGCTTTGATGCCTAGATTTGCTAACTGGACAACATAAGGTAATGTGCTGTTGTTGAGGGCTTGAGCCGATGTCCAAGGTACTGCTCCTGGCATATTGGGAACGCCATAATGGACTACGCCTTCTTCAATGTAGACGGGGTTGGTATGGGAGGTGGCGTGTAAGGTTTCGACACAACCGCCTTGGTCAACAGCAACATCAACAATTACTGAACCAGGCTGCATTTGTTTGACCAATTCGCGGGGTACCAAAATTGGCGCTCTGCGTCCCAAGACTAAAACAGCACCGATAAGTAAGTCAGCTTCTTTAACAGCAGTTTCTATGTGGGCAGAGTTACTGTAAAGTAATTCCACTCTCGAACCGAACAAAGTTTCTAAATAAGATAAACGTTCTACATTTACATCTAAAATCTGCACTGTCGCACCCATCCCCACAGCAATTTTCGCTGCTTCTGTGCCGACTACACCGCCACCTAAAATTACAACTTTGCCTGGCTTAACACCGGGAACACCACCTAAAAGTACTCCTCTACCGCCTTGCTGACGTTCTAAAAATCTCGCGCCGAACTGCACTGATAGGCGACCTGCTATGACACTCATGGGTGTGAGTAGAGGTAGTCTGTTAGGGCCTGGTTGTTCTACGGTTTCGTAGGCGATCGCACAAGTGCCACAATCAATTAAATGTTCGGTTAATTTGCGATCGGCCGCCAAATGCAAATATGTAAACAATATTTGCCCTTTTTGCAAAAATTTATATTCGCTTGATAACGGCTCTTTGACTTTAACTACTAATTCTCGATTCCAAGCTGTGTCTGCGGAAGAGACAATTTCTGCACCAGCACTGATGTAATCTGCATCCGTAAAACCAGCACCATTACCTGCTTGTGTCTGGACAAAAATTTTATGCCCGTTTTCGTGCAGCACTCGCACACTTGATGGACTTAAACCTACTCGAAACTCTTGGTCTTTCGTTTCTTTGGGAACGCCAATTTCCATATAACGCCTCTGATGAATTTTTGGTTTAATTTAGCCTGCCAGTCTCGGACTGACACTTCCGTATTAGATATAGCTATCTACAACCTTAGTTTTCCCTTTCACGGTAGCAAAGCTGAAAACTCTTACCCTTGACTATTGTCATAGTTGACTACAATATATAAAGAATAATTACAAATTGTTAAACGAGCCTTAGCACAGCTACATTTGAGAAGCTGCTGCTAGAGTCCTCAAGCTCTCTGGCTCAAATCTTACAAAAGTGACGATTTAAGATTTTACTCTCAAGTCCCGTTTGCCGAACAGAGGTTTTTTGAACATGACACAACCACAACCAACAGTTACCCCTAAACTCGAAGACCCCAAATTTGGCTTTAATGAATATGCCGAACGTCTCAATGGTCGGGCGGCGATGATTGGCTTCGGCTTGATGGTGGTAATTGAATACGTTACCAATCAAGGTGTGCTATCTTGGCTCGGTCTCAAGTAGTGCCATCACAAAGCAAAAGCTTTCTAGTTGTAAGCTAGTAAGTAGACAGGTTTAACCAGCTGGCATAGTCAGCTGGTTAAAACTTTATCAAGAGAACTATCTTGCAGGATTTGCTGTCTATAACTTTGTAGGGTGGCAAATATGCAGGAAAGCTAATTGTTACACTTCCTCACCTACTGATCAAAATTATAATATTTAGATGTGTTTTTGATAAAAGACATCTTGTGGTGAGGTATTCTCGGTAAACTTACACAAAGGTGATTTGGATAAACCAAGCTGTGATGAATGCTGCATTACCTCGTTTTTTGAAATCAGCCTACAGAAAAGAGCCAATTATCAGTATCTTGATAACGATAGGCATTGTAGATGCTGTGATTGGTGGATTTGATGATAGTTGGTCATTGTTAGCCCTTGGGTTAGGAACAGCAGGTATCAGTCTCGCCTTTAAGTTGTGGCGAATGCAGCAGCATCGCCCCATACCAGAGGAACCTGTAGTGCAACATTACTTACCCTCGCGCTCATCTAGTCCGACACTACCGATACTGACTGTGGCGAAGAAAAAACCACCCCGTTAATAAGTGCTGAGTCTGAAATGTTGAGTCACAATTGGGAAATAAATTGACTTAACTTTTTAAACAGTGAGGAAAAACTTGTGAGGAGTGAGGGAAAAATAGGGAGTGGCTCTGGGCTACGCCCACATATTATTTTGGCATTTATGGCAGTATTGACTCTGCCAGTAACTATTGGGCAAAGTTTTGAGATTCATACTGCTCGTGCGGCGATCGCACAAATACCAGATTCCCAAGCTCCCACTAATTTTGTCAATCCTCAGCTAATTTATAGCTTGGTGGGACACGCCGGAACTGTTAAATCTCTAGCTTTTAGTCCAGATGGGAAAATTCTCGCCAGTGGTGGCGCAGAAAATGATGGTGCAATTCGCTTGTGGAACCCTTTAACTGGCAAAAGGTTGGCGAATAGTAAAGCACACAAAACATCTGTAGAATCTTTGGTGATTGCCCCAGATGGTCAAACTCTAGTTAGTTGTAGTACCGACAACACAATTAATCTTTGGAATCTGAAAAATAATAAATTTCGTCGTTCTTTTGTCGGACACACTAGTAATGTCTTATCTTTAGCTGTCTCTCCTGATAGTAAAGTTCTTGTCAGTGGAGCTTTAGACGGCATTAGAGTGTGGGATTTGTTACAACAACGTCCCTTAACCACTCTAATTAAGGTCAGTGACGCAATTTATACAGTGGCAATGAGTCCAGATGGACAGACTGTCGCTAGTGGCGATAATAAAGGCAAAATCAAGCTTTGGGACTTGCAGACGGGAAAATTAATTCGGGCATTTTCGGCACATTCCCAAGCTGTGAATGCTGTAGCTTTTACACCAGATGGCACAACCTTAATCAGTGCCAGCCGCGATCGCACCATTAAACTATGGAATATCCAATCTAGAAGCTTAGTCCGTATCCTCAAAGGACATAATAACTGGGTAAATGCGATCGCCATTAACCCCAATGGCCAAACCCTAGCCAGTGCCGGTAGAGATGGCATTAAATTGTGGGATTTAACTACAGGCGAGTTATTAAATACACTTTATGGACATAGTGATTGGGTGAGTGCGATCGCTTTTAGTCCTGATGGAAGACTGTTAGCCAGTGGCGGTTTTGACGGCAAAGTGAATATTTGGGGAAATATACGACCAAAAAGGTAAAGTGATGTGCTGCTGAGTTGTTCAGACCCCTCTCCAAACCTCTACCCGCTGCGGGGCTACGGTGTACACACAAGTCTTGAAATCCTACCTAATATAACGTTTGGTTTCGTTGTCTAGCTTTCGGTTTTGCGATCGCTCTGGAAGCCTGTCCGCAGCGAGGAGGAACGACGTAGGCGTAAGACTTCCCGCAGGGTAGCAATCGCTTGAATTACGGAATTATGCGATTACTTCCCGCCACGCCTTCGGCTCGCGGCTTCGGGCTTCGGCTGTTATCACTGCGCTCGTAATGACAATTTAAGGGGTCTATAACTCCTGAAATCCTTGCAGCTACCACTTGTGTGTACACGGTAGTGCTGCGGGGAGAGGCTTTGATTCTTGCTACCCGTCCGGTTTAAGAGAAAGTTGCACACAGCGTTAATTAGAATATACAAACAATCAAGGGTTTGGGAAAAGTTCAAGGTATGGGGGCGCAACAACCCATACATCCAATATGGTTCAGTTAAGCTCAAAAACAGGTAGCCTGAGGGTTGTCACCTAAGTGTACTTACGTCGTATCATTGAAGTAAACTGGTGTTTTTCCCCCTAGAATCTGGCAACTGCAAAGTTTCTTGGTTGAACTGAGACAGTCTGCTCAAACGATCGCTCAACTACTGCTTAGTTCAGTGTTGTTCACAGGAGCATTGAACTGCCATAAAATTTATGTCTGCTGAGTCACCCGTCCCCAACGATCCATCCGACTCACTCCCCGTCAAACCAGACTCGGAGGCAAATCAGCCATCCCAAACCGATGCTCCTTTTCCAGTGGTGGGAATTGCCGCTTCTGCTGGTGGGCTAGAGGCATTTACGGAACTGATCCGCTATTTGCCAACGGATACGGGCATGGCGTTTGTGCTAATTCAGCATTTGTCTCCTGATCATGAAAGCCTGCTGTCGGAAATTTTGGGCAGAGTGACTACCATGCCTGTGCTTCAGGTGCAAGACCAGATGCGGGTTGAGCCAAACGCGGTCTATGTGATTCCGCCCAATGCCCAAATGACCTTGGTCGATGGCATTCTGCGGCTCGCACCCCGGCAGAAAAGTAAGGGCAAATATTTGCCTGCCGACATCTTTTTTGAGTCGTTAGCGACCGATCGCGGCAACAAAGCGATCGCCGTTGTGCTGTCGGGGATGGATGGAGACGGTGCTGAGGGAGTGAAAGCCGTCAAGATTGCTGGGGGTGTCACCTTTGCCGAATGTGGTGCCACGGCGCAATTTAACAGTATGCCCAATACGGCGGTTGCAACTGGCAATGTGGATTTTGTGTTGCCGCCGCCAGCCATTGCTAGAGAACTGAGCAATCTCAGTCGCAACCCCTTTTTGGGGCAATCAGAGCCATTGCCGATCATCCAGGAGTTACCCCCAAAACCGGGTGATCCCCTGAGCCGAATTTTTTCCCTCCTCCGCACGACAACTGGCGTTGACTTTACCCAATACAAACCGGCATCGCTGGAGCGCCGCATCCAGCGGCGGATGCTGCTGTATAAGCTGGACAGTCTGGCAGCATACGCGCAATATTTGCAAACGCACCGGGACGAAATTCAAGCTCTGTACGAAGAAATTCTCATCCATGTGACCAGTTTCTTTCGCGAACCGCACGTCTTTGAGAAATTGAAGACCGAGGTTTTCCCCAGGATCAGCCAAAATAAAGCCAGCGATGTGCCGCTGCGGATTTGGGTGGCTGGCTGTTCCACTGGGGAAGAAGTCTACTCACTCGCCATCTGCTTGTTAGAGTTTTTCAGCGATCGCGCCACCTTGCCGCCGATTCAGATTTTTGCCACCGACATTAGCGAAACTGCCATTAGCAAAGCCCGGTCAGGCTTCTACCTAGAAAGCCAGATGGAAGGCGTTTCACCGGAGCGTAAAAGTCGGTTCTTTGTCCCCCAGCCAGAGGGAGGGTATCAAATCAGCAGTACTGTTCGTGAATTTTGTGTATTTGCCCATCATAACTTATGCGACGACCCCCCCTTCTCGAATCTCGATCTGATTAGCTGTCGCAACCTGCTGATTTATTTATCAGATCGCCTGCAAGAGCGCATCATGGCGTTGTTTCATTACAGTCTCAACTTAACGGGCTGCCTGGTGTTGGGTACGGCAGAAAGCGTCAAAGCTGCCTCAAATTTGTTTGCGCCCGTGGATGAAGCCTGCAAAATCTATGCCCGAAAATTAAGCTTATCTAATCGCTTATTTGCATTTACAGCCACTTCTGGGCGCGTCCCCAGTCTCCATAATCCGCAGCCCATTCCAGAAAACCGTTCCATTTCCTTTGATTTAGCCAGAGAAGTTGACCAACTGATCGCCAATCGCTATATGCCGCTATCGGTCGTGGTTAATGAACAAATGCAGATATTACAGATGCGCGGAGACCTCGATCTTTACCTGAAGTTGACCCCTAGCACCACGGAGCTAAACCTGCTGTCTATGGCACGCGAAGGGCTGGGAACACCCCTTCGCACCGCCCTGTATCAGGCTCAGACAGAGAACGTGCTGGTGCGCCAGGAAGACATTCAAATGGAACAGGGTGAGCGAACGCGGCTGAGTCTGGAGGTGCTGCCATTTCGCCCAGCCCTGACGAACACACTTTATTTTTTGGTGCTTTTTAATCCCATCTCGCCCTCTGCTCCTGCCTCTAATACCATTTCACTAAAAAAATGATA